>JBBRED010000161.1:0-18324 GCA_038203335.1 Haliangiales bacterium
CTCGTCGCCGGGTAGTATGCGTGCGTGCGCTGTACCGCCGCCCGCTCGTGGTTGCCGATCCTGGCGATCACGTGCGGCCTCGAGAGCGCGGCCGTCGCCGCACCGGCGAAGCGGACCGTCCCTGACTACAGCGGCCGCGGCCCTGCGCCCACGACCGTCCTCGAGCGACTCGCATGGATCCCGCGCATCGCGCTGTTCCCGGTCCGCGTCGTCGTCGACTACGGGGTGCGCACGCCGGTCGGCTGGCTGACTCGGTTCGTCGAGCGCTCGCGCAGTACGCGCAGCGTGGTCCGGCGGCTCTTCCTCGGGCCGCCGGGCGGTGGCCCGCAGTACTTTCCGATCGCGCTCTACGACTTCGGAAGTCAGCCGTCGATCGGCGTGCGGATCGTGTGGACCGATGGCTTCCTGCGCAAGGGCAGCAAGCTCTACGTGAAGCTCGGCACGGGTGGACTCGAGTGGTGGCGCGTCGACACCGGGGTTCGCGTCGGTCTTGGCGAGGGCTACGCCGGGTTCGATGTCGGCGCGCGGCGCCAGCCCGACTTCCGGTTCTACGGGCTTGGACCGCGCCCGCCCGAGAGTGCCGCGGCGCGATTCGGTGCGCGCAAGCTGGTCGCGAAGGTCGGCGGCGGTCTCCGTCTCCGCGAATGGGGCGAGGTCGGCGCGTTCACCGCCGCGACCAACACCACGTTCCGGCGCGAGCGATACGGCGGCGATCCGACGATCGACGAGCGCGTCGCCGAAGGGAAGATAGACAGCCTCCCCGTCGGCTACCCCGATGGATTCTCGACCGTGCGCACCGGCGGCACGTTCGCGCTCGATACGCGCAGGCGGCACAAGCGCGTCGCCAGCGGCGCGCGCGTCGACGCGAAGCTCGAGCGGGTGTGGAACACCGACGACGCCGACCAGCGGTGGACGCGCCTCGAGCTCCGCGGCGGTGGTGCGCTGCTCCTCGATCCCGCCACCGAGAGGAAGCTGACGTTGCGGCTCGAGGCGAACTTCGTCGAGGGCGCCACCGACGAGGTTCAGATCCCGTTCCTCGAGCTGGCGAGCGTCGCGGGCAAGGCTCACCTCGGCGGATTCCCGACCGGCCGGCTCTACGGCGAGAGCGCCGCAGCACTCACCCTCGACTACGACTGGCCGATCGCCGCGTGGCTCGATGCGCACGCTCACCTCGGCGCCGGCAACGCGTTCGGCCATCGGCTCTCGGGCTTCTCGGCGGGCGCGCTGCGGGCGAGCGCCGGGTTCGGCGTCTCTCTCGCCGGGCTGACCGAAGATCGCTACCTCGAGGTCTCCACCTGGGTCGGCAGCGATCCGCTCGAGGACGGGCTCGAGATCTCTTCGTTCCGTCTGATCATCGGATTCACGAATGACTACTAGCCGGATCTTCGTCGTGGCTCTGCTCTCCGCGTGCGGCGGCTCCCTGCGGCCGTACCCACTGCACGAACCGATGCTCGCCGATCCGGACATGGTCCCGTTCGGTCCGGTGCCGAGCAAGTACAAGTCACCCGAGGTGTGGAACACGATCGACAACACGGCGTTCGAGCCGCTCGTCGAGGTGCTCTCCGTCGACGTCACGCCGCGCGCGCCGAACGTCAACGCGGCCGACGAAGTGCCCGATTCGAGCTGGTTCACGAACCGGATCGACGGCCTCGCCGGGAAGCCCGCGGCGTTTGCGCGAGGTGCCTGCTCGGATCCCCCGCCGGATTCCGCCGGGCCGTGGACCGTCATCGGCGGCAAGCCGAACGGCGCGAACCCCGGGTTCCTCGTGAAGCACGCATCGGGGCAGGCCTATCTGTTCAAGCTCGACGGCGGCAGCCAGGGGGAACGCGCGAGCGCCGCGGACGTGATTGGAAGCCGCATCTATCACGCGGCCGGCTACAACGCGCCGTGCAACCAGGTGATGTACATCGACCCGAAGATGCTCACGGTGTCGCCGAAGGCGCGCGCCGAGGACTTCGTCGGCGACGACATCGCGTTCACGCAGGAGATGCTCGACGCGGCCCTCGACCGCGGCCTGAAGCGCGCTGATGGCCGCGTGCGCGGTGGGCTATCGCGCCTGCTCGACGGCAAGCCGCTCGGTCCGTGGAAGGATTGGGGCACGCGTGGCGATGATCCGAACGACGTCATCGCGCACGAGGATCGCCGCGATCTCCGCGGCAGCTACGTGTTCGGCGCGTGGCTTGGCCACTACGACGCCCGCGAGCAGAACTCGCTCGACATGTGGATCGAGACCTCCGCCGGCCTCGGCTACATCAAGCACTACATGCTCGACTTCGGCGATTGCCTCGGCTCGGGCTCGTCGTGGGCGCGCGTCACCGGCCGGCGCGGTCACGCGTACGAGGTCGACTGGCACGTCGCGTTCGTCGAGCTGGTCACGCTCGGCCGGCTCGATCGACCGTGGCGCGATCCCAAGCAGTCGCCCGCGGGCCCCACGCTCGGCACGTTCACGCCCGAGGTGTTCACGCCCGACGACTACCGCACCGCGTACCGCTACGGCCCCTACACGCGCGTGACCGAGGCCGATGGCGCATGGGGCGCGCGGATCCTGGCGCGCATGTCACCGGCGATGATCCGCGCCGTGATCGCGGAGGCGCAGCTCTCCGATCCGGCGGTCGCGGCGGAGCTCGAGCGCACGCTACTCGGTCGTCGCGAGAAGCTGCTGCGGCGCTACCTGTCGCGCTTGTCGCCGCTCGCCCGTCCGCGCATCGACGAGCACGGCCAGCTGTGCATGACCGATACGCGCCGCGAGGCGGGCCTCGAGATCTCCGCCGTCCAGGCGCGCGTCATCGATCCCGAGGGCACGCCGGCGGTGTCGGTCGTGACCGACGTCGTCACCGCCGAGACCTGCGTCGACGTCCCGATCCCGGCGCGCGGCCAGTCCACCGTGGTGGAGCTGGAAGCGGCCGGCACGCGCGACCTCCGCGTGCACCTCTACACCGGCGACGCGACCCTGCGCATCTCCGGTGTCGAGCGCGACTAGAACTTGTACGCGATACCGAGACGCAGATAGAGGATGAAGTCCGTGTCGAACATCGGCCCGGAGAACATGTTCGTGAACAGCGCGCGCTCGTTCTGGAACGGGGCGCCCTCGAGGATGCCGAAGACGTTCCAGCGCTGATCGACCGCGATCTCGGCGCCGACGGCGAGCATGAAGCGGATGCCGTTGTCGCGCTTGAAGAAGTCCGCCCCGCTGTTACCGGTCAGCGACTCGGCGCGCGACTTGTCCTCGGCCGACAGGTTGTTCGCGAGGTAGTCCTTGCAGACCTTGATCGGGTCGCCGGTCTCGAAGCCGTTCATCTTCGTCGTGTTGGTATCCGGGCAGTGGCGATCGCTCCACATGTTCAGGTACGCGCGACCGGTGATGGTCACGTGCGCGAGCGCGGTCAGCGATGCCGCGGCGCCGATGTCCCACGTCACGCCGTTTCGCGCGGAGTCGTCGAGGAGCTTGCTGCCCCACCACAGCTGGGTGAACAGCGCGGCCGAGAACGGCTCGTTGTCGGCGACCATCATGCGACCGCCGAGGCCGAGCTCGCTGCGGGCGAGCATCGTGCGGACGCCGACGTTGGCATCGAAGCCGAACTGCTTCGCGATCTTGCCGGCGCCGACCGTGATGCGACCGTCGAGGAAGTACGGGTAACCGACGTCGAAGTCGACGACCGAGCGACCGCGGGCGAGCGTGCGCGCGCCGTACGACGACAGGCCGCGCTGCTCCGACTCCAGCTCCGACTCGCTCTTGCCGGCGATCGCGAGCTCGCGCGACACCGTCTGCGTCTTGCCACCTTCGACGGTGAGCGTCTGCTCGAACGGCTGGAAGCCCATTGCCTCGATGCGGATCACGGTCTCGCCGGTCTCGACCTCGATGTCGAGCGGCGTCTTGTCATTGCCGTCCTTGTCCTTGGCGGGGATGCCGTTGATGAGGACCGTGGCTTTGCTCGGCGTGGACAGGATCCGGAGCCGGCCGACGCCCTTGAGATCGGCCTGGACCGTCACGGTCTGACCGGGCTCGATCCGGACCTTCTGCTCGAACTGCTTGTAGCCATCGAGGCGCACGACGACCGGGTGCTCGCCGGCGGCCAGCTTCTTCTCCTGCGGGACCTTGCCGACGCCCGCGCCATCGATGAACACCTGCGCGTCGGGGACCGACGAGACGACCTTCAGGATGCCCTGGTCACCCGCAGCCTCCGGGTTGAGATCGAACTTCACGATCTGCGAGCCGCCCGCGGCGACCGTGACCTTCTTCTCGCCGGTGGTGAAGCCCGGCGCCTTGACCTGGACGATGTGCTCGCCCGCCTTGACGTCCTTGATGTCGACCGGGACCGGACCCATGTCGGTGCCGTCGATCATCGCGCGCGCACCCTGCGCATCGGAGAGCACGCGGACCACGCCGACGCCGCCGTTCATCATGGCGGCGAGCTCCGCGCGGATCTTGACCTGCTGGTTCGCGACGACCTGCACGGTCTGGCGCCACGGCAGGCCCGGCGCCTTCTTCACCTCGATAACGTGCACGCCCTCGATCACGTTGTTGATCACCGCGGGGGTGTTGTCGGGGTGCTTGTTGCCGTCGATCGAAACCTCGGCGTCAGGGACATCGGCGTCGACGACGATCGTGCCGTACTTCGGCTTCGCGATCTCCTTGAGCGCGGGAGCGAGCGTCTGGACCTGGTTGTCCTTCGCCTCGATCCACTGCTGGTAGCCCTCGAAGCCATCCTTCTTGATCTCGAGCAGGTGGCGGCCGGCGGTGGTGGTGATCACCACCGGCGCGGGGCCCTGCGGCTGACCGTCGAGGCTGACGATCGCGCCGAACATGTTCTTGTCGGCATCGGCGCGCACGTCGATCTTCGGCGGCTCGGCCTTCTTGACGAGCGGTACGAACAGCTCCTGCACGGTGCGGAGCTTCCCGACCTTGAACGGGCGGATCGCGGGCTCGTAGCCGGCGAGCTCGACCGTGATCGTGAACGATCCGGCGGGGAGCGAGCCGGTGTAGGGCGTCGCGCCGATCGCACCGCACGACTTGTCACCCGCGTAGATCGTCGCGCCCTGCGGAGCGCTGTCGATCTTCACCTTGTATTTGGTTCCCCTGCCAGGGCACGCAGCCTGCGCTTCGGCGGTCTTCGCGAGACCGACAAACGCGAGGAGGATGGCCAGAGGAAGTGCCCAGAAGCTACGGACGAGTCTCATCGTGTTCCCTCGGTAAACGGACGGCTAAAGGTATCAGGACTGGCACGCCGACGTATTGGGCAGTGCGAAAATTCACAGCAGATGGCAACTGTTACAGCGCGCCCGCGGCCACGGAGCCGATCAGCGCGAGCCCCGCGATGATGCGGTAGATCGCGAAGCCGATCAGATCATGGGAGCCGAGCCACTTGATGAGCCAGGCGATCGCCACGTAGCCCGTGACGGCGGCGACGCCGGTGCCCACCGCGAGCGCGGGGATCGCATCGCGCCCGAGGACCTTCAGCGCGTCCTTCATCTCGAAGATGCCGGCCCCCGCGATCGCGGGGATCGATAACAAGAACGAGAAGCGGGCGGAGTCGGCGCGCGACAACCCGATCAGCAGGGCCATGCAGATGGTCGCCCCCGATCGCGAGACGCCCGGCACGAGCGCGAGCGATTGCGCGAGACCGACGAGCAGCGCATCGCCGAGCGTGATCCCGGCGAACGGCTTGGTCGAACCGCGGTCCGCCGCATAGCGATCGATGATCACCATGATGATGCCGACGGCGATCAGCGCGCCGCCGATGACGTAGAGCGAGCGAAGATCGCCCTCGATGTGCTTCTTGAGGGCGAGGCCGAAGATCACGATCGGCACCGTGCCGGCGGCGAGCAGCAGCGGTAGCCGGCCCTCGGGGCTCGACGGATCCTTGAACATCGCGCCGCTCACGCTGACCAGATCCTTCGCGAAGTACGCGAGCACGGCGAGCAGCGTGCCGAGCTGGATCACCGCGGTGTACGCGGGTCCCGGATCGGGCTGACGGAACAGCGCCGGCATGATCGCGAGATGCGCCGACGAGGAGACGGGAATGAACTCCGTCAGTCCCTGGACCAGTCCGAGCAAGGCGGCAAACCACAGCGCCATGCGGACACGCTAACATCGATGCACCGTGAGAACGATCGCCTGGCTCGTGTTCGCCGCTGCTTGTTCGGGCGGCTCGGCAACGCCGACCCGACCGACCCGGCCGCCACCGACCGGAACGACCGACGCGGGCGTGCCTGTGGCGCCAGCGCTCACCGTCGTCGAGTGCGAGCACCTGATCGCGCACGCCGTCGACCTCGCGGTCCGCGAGCGCACGCCGCCCACCGACCCGGCGCCGAGTGACGCGGAGACGGCGAAGGTCGACGAGCCACTCCGGTCGTACACGGCCGAGTGCGGCTCACTCACCCGCGAGTCATATCGCTGCGGGATGGACGCGACGACGCTCGCCGCGCTGAGCGCGTGTCACGCCACTTTCAGCAGCTCGACCTCGAACAGCAGGGTCGCACCGCCCGGGATCACGCCACTTGCGCCGCGGTCGCCGTAACCGAGGGCCGGCGGGATCAGGAGGGTCCGCTTGCCGCCGACCTGCATCGACGCCACGCCCTCGTCCCAGCCCTTGATCACCTGGCCGAGGCCGAGCTTGAAGTCGAACGGGGTCCCCCGGTCGACCGAGCTGTCGAACTTGGCCCCTTTCGCCCCGTTCACCCACAGCCAGCCTGTGTAGTGCATCACGCAGGTCTGCCCCTTCGCCGGACTTGCGCCGGTTCCCTGGGCGGTGTCTTCGAATTTCAGTCCGCTCGGTGTTTCAGTCATCGCGGCGGAATTTACCCGACTTTCGGTGGAGTCGTGGCCGTTGTACCGTCGGCTAGATACATATGCATCGTCGCTGGCTTGGATTGATCGCGCTGTTGGTGTTGTTCGGGTGGTCGCGGCAGGCGCACGCCACACTCGGATTTAATCCTCTTACCCCGGTGGTGTTCACGGGTGTGCCGGCGGGGCCGAGCGCGCTCGCCTCCGCCACACGAACCATCAGCTCGGATGCGGCGCCGGAGATATGGGACTCGTTCTCCACCTCGGGTGCAGGATGCCCGGCCTACACGCTGACTCCCTCGAAGACGCTCCCGCAGAACGTCACCGCCGGCAACACGGTGGATCTCCTGATCGAGTTCCGCCCGCTGGTCCGCGGATCTTATCAGTGCACCGTCACGCTGCTGACCGGAGCCTCTCCGAACGGCGTGTTCGTCATCAACGGTAGCGCCACCGCGCCGATCATCACCACGTCCCCCGCGGGCACGGCCACGTTCGCGGACGTCCGCGTCGCGAACGGCGTCGTGCAGTCTTCGACGCGCACGATCCACATCACCAACACCACCCCCGATACGGGCACGAACCTGACGATCAGCATGCTCGGGCTCGGCGGCGCGAACCCCGGCGAGTACAGCATCACGTCCACGCCCTCGATCCCCGCCGCGATTCCTCCGGGCGGCGCGATCGACATCACCCTGACGTTCAACCCGAGCTCGCCCGGTGCGAAGCCGGCCACGTTCGTGCTCACCAGTGACGATCCGGCGATGCCGACCAAGACCATCATCCTCGCCGGCAACGGTACGAACGCGGTGATCGCCACGGGCGACGTCGCGTTCGGCATCGTCGCGGTCGGGTCGTTCGCCAGCGGGAACGTCAGCGTCACGAACACGGCGGCCGCGCCGGTCGGCACGCTCACGTTGACGAGCGCGAGCATCGCGCCGACCACGAGCTGGTTCACGTTCGACGCGAACGGCAACGGTTGTTCGGGCATGACCGCGTGCACGTTCGCCGCGAACACGGTGGCACCGGCGTCGATCGCCGTTCGCTGCAGCCCACCGTTCGGCGCCACGGGAACGCAGAACGCCACGATGACCGTGCTCAGCGACACCGACGGCGGCGGCGACAACCTCGCGAGCCTGAGCTGTACCGCCGGCCGCCGCGACATCACGGTGACGCCCACGACCATGGCGTTCGGGACCCAGACGGTGAACACGACGTCGGCGGCGATGCAGATCGTCGTCCAGAACACCGGCAACGCGCTGCTCACCTATCACATCGATCCGGTCGGCGGCACGCCCGCTTCGTTTCCGCTCTCACCCACTTGTCCGCTCGCCGGCTGCACGCTCGCCGGCGGCCTGACCGCGATGCACAACGTCACGTTCAGCCCGACGACGAATACCACCGTCGGCACCACGTTCAACGTGACCAGCGATGACACCGACGCCAGCGATCAACTGAAGACCGTCGTGGTCAGCGGTACCGGTACCGGACCGCAGATCAGCGTGCCCGGCTCGCTCGACTTCATGAGCGTGGAGCTCGGTGACACCAGCTCGCTGGTGATCACGGCGATGAACACCGGCAACGCGCCGCTGAACATCACGTCCTCCACGATCACGAGCGGCGCCAGCGACTACACGGTCACCGTCGGCGGTACCGGTGCGCAGACGGTCGCAGGCGGCAACATGACGAGCTGGACGATCCGGTGCAATCCGTCGGCGACCAACGCACGCCCCGGTACCTTCCGCATCATCTCCAACGCGCTCAACGCACCGCTCAGCGGGGCCACGGATGTCGCGCTGACCTGCACGGGCCTCCAGGGCTCGCTCGCCACCACCCCGGCGACCACCGTGGGCGCGCCGCTCGACTTCGGTGGCGTCACGGTCGGCAACACCAGCACGCTCTCGTTCACGCTGCGCAACCCCGGCAACGTCACGGTCACCGGCATCGCCGGCGTGCTCGCACCGGCGAACGTCGGCTACACGATCGATTCTACGACGCCGGTTCCGACGACGCTGACCGCCGGCCAGGTGGTCACGATCAACGTGAAGTTCTCGCCGACCGCGACCATGGACGGCGGACCCGCGACCCTCATGTTCACCGGCAACTGGGGGACCGCGAAGACCGCGGCCGTCACGCTGTTCATCGCCGGCGACGGACTCACCGTCGGTTACGACGTCGTCACCATCCCGACCTCGAGCCCGCCGACCATCGACTTCGGCTCGTTCCGCTACGACGGGATCGCGACCGCGACCTTCTGCATCGTCAACACCGACCAGGCGCCCGTCACGATCCAGAGCGTCGCGATCGCGCCGACCGCACCCACGATCGCCAGCGAGCTGACGGTGACGGCGGTCCGCCGCAACGCGACCTGCGCGGTGACCAACGCGGCGATCGTGGTGACGCCGCAGACCCTGACCCAGGGCCAGATCCTCGTGGTCACGGTGACCGCGGATCCGAACAACCGCACCGGGCTCCTCGAGGGCATCGCCACGGTGACGAGCAACCTGGCGTTGAACCCGCTGCGCACCGTGGCGCTCACCGGGATGTCCACGACCGCAATGCTCACCACCACGCCTGGGCTGCTGGTCGATTTCGGCAACGTCGATCGGGATGGCCCGCCGGCGATGCGCACGGTGACGATCACGAACACCGGCACCGCGCCGCTCGATCTGTCCGCGTTCGCGCGCACCCCGGCCGGCGGCCCGTTCGTGTTCACGCTGCCGACGACGCAGTCGGTGCCCGTCGGTGGTCACATCGATGTCGGCGTGACGTACACACCCACCGTCGAGCACGCCTCCGGTGTGTTCGAGCAGGTGGTGCTCAGCCACAACATCGGCGGCGTGCTCGGCGGCCCTGCCTCGCAGATGATCACGATCCGGGGCCGCGGCACCGATCGCCACATCCAGCTCGACGCTGCGCCCGCGTTCCCCGAGACGTTCCGGAATCCGGGCAGCAAGGCACCGGTGATGCCGGTGACCGTCCACAACACCGGCGAGGCCACGCTCTCGATCTCCGCGGTCATGGTGTCGAACGCGGACGTGTGGCAGGTCGTCGATAGCAGCGCCGTCGACATCCCGGCGAACGGCAGCCACGACTTCCTGGTTCGGTTCGAGCCGAAGGCCATGGGCCTCGCACCGCCCGGCGTGATGATGTTCATGAACAACGACAACTCCCTCCCCGCGCCGATGGCCACCATCACGCTGAACGGGATGGGCCTCGATCGCCACGTGGTGATGACCGATCCGGACGGCAACGCGACGATCGATGTCGGGCTCACCGGCATCGGCAGCCCGATCTCGCTTCCCGAAGGTCTGCACATGGTCAACGAGGACGGCGCGCACGAGTTCGAGATCCGCGAGATCGCGTTCGAGGACGCGCAGTTCTCGATCGAGAGCTCGCCCGTGGGCGTCGCTCTCCCCGCCGGCGCGCGGCAGACCTACACCGTCGTGTTCACGCCCACCGCAGAGGGACCGTTCCAGGCGACCGCGAGCCTCTACCTCGACGAGGATCCGGAGGTCACCACCACCGTGACCGTGAAGGGCGAGGCCGTGTTCGTGGATCTCACCGGTAGCGGCGGATGCTCGACGAGCGGCGGCGGTGCCGGCACCGGCGCGCTGCTGGTGATCGGTGCACTCGTGCTGCGGCGGCGTCGCCGGCTCGCGGCGAGTGCGCTCGCGCTCGGCTTCGCGCTCGTGGCGTGGCCGGCGATCAGCCGCGCGGATGCGGAGCTCGATCTCTCGCTGTTCAACCCCACCCCGTCGACGACCGGGACCGGCTTTCAGGTCCAGCCCGCGAGCGTGGGCGACGACGGCACGTTCGCAGCCGCCGCGACCGTCTCGTACGCGACGGATCCGCTGGTCGCGAAGTTCTCCGGCGGCGAGCACATGTCGATCACCCAGCGCACCACGATGGAGCTGGGGCTCGCGTATGCGTTCCTCGGTCGGTTCGAGGCCGGCGCGCGCATGCCGCTCTACAACCAGAGCGGTGACGGCCAGATGGTCGGCGTCGCGTCGCCGAGCGGGACCGCGCGCGGTGACCTCGTGCTGCACGGCAAGGCGCAGCTCGCGCGCGTGGATCTCGGTGGTGGCGGCCTGCTGTACGCCGCCGCCGCGCTCTCGCTGACGCTTCCGACCGCGACCGACGATGCGTTCGCGGGCGTGTCGAACCCCACCGGCCGGGTCTACGGCCTGCTCACCGTCATGCCGGGGGTGCTCGCGAAGCGGATCTCGATCAGCGCGAACCTCGGCGCCGTGGTGCGACAGAAGTCGTCCATCTCGAACATCGAGCAGGGGAGCGGCCTCGCGTGGGGTCTCGGCGGTTCGGTGCGCGTGCTCGATCAGCTGTGGCTGACGGGCGAGATGTTCGGCGACGTGATGCCGTCGAGCCGCAAGGAGTCCGCGATGGGGAGCAACGGCGTGCTCGCGCCCGCCGAGTTCCTCGTCGGCGTCAGCTATCGCCCCGACCGCCGGTTCACGCTCGGCGTCGCCGCGGGTCGCGGTCTGATCGCCGGCGTCGGTACGCCGGATGTGCGCGGGGTGTTCTCGCTGTCGTTCGTGCCCGGTACCGCCGAGCTCGCGCCGATTCACCCGCCCCCGCCGCCGAAAATCGATGGCGACGCCGACGGCGATGGGATCAAGGACAGCATCGATCGCTGCCCGGAGCAGGCCGAGGACAAGGACATGTTCGATGACACCGACGGGTGTCCCGATCCCGACAACGACGGCGATGGCGTCGAGGATGCAAAGGACATGTGCCCCCTCGACGCCGAGGACAAGGATGGCTTCCAGGACGACGACGGTTGCCCCGACAAGGACAACGACAACGACTCCGTCCCCGATGCGCAGGACAAGTGCCCGAACCAGCCCGAGGACAAGGACGGCTACCTCGACGTCGATGGCTGCCCGGATCCCGACAACGACTCCGACGGCATCGTCGATGGGCAGGACATGTGCCCGAACGAGCCGGAGACCATCAACGGCAACGCCGACGACGACGGCTGCCCCGATCGCGGCGACGCGCTCGTGGTGGTGACGCCGGCCGGCGTGGAGACCGCCGAGGCGATCCAGTTCATCGGCACGGCCGTCGCGAAGGCGAGCACGAATGTCCTCGGTCAGGTCGGCGCGACGCTGCGTGCGCACCAGGAGATCGTGCGCGTGAAGCTCGTGGTCCACGTGCAGCCGAGCGGTGATAGCGACAAGGATCAGGAGCTGTCCGACAAGCGCGCGCAAGCGGTGCGTGACTGGCTCGTGCAGTGGGGGATCCCGCAGAACCGGGTGTCGGCGCAGGGCATGGGCGGCGCGAAGCCGCTGGTGCCGCGTACCGCGAAGCAGGCGAAGCTGATCAACGACCGCGTCGAGATGATCATCCTGGAGCGGAAGTAGCTCGCGCGAGCGCCACACCGATCACCGTGGTGGCGCCCGCGGCGAGGAGCGGTCGCGTCGCGGCGGCGAGCGTGGCGCCGGTCGTGACGACGTCGTCGACGAGCACGATCGCGCGACCGGCGATGGCGCGAGGATCGGTGACCACGAACGCACCGTCGAGGTTCGCGCGGCGTTCGACCGCCGACAGCGTGCTCTGCGCGGGTGCGGCCACGATCCGGCGCAGGAGCGGCCGGGGCCGCGCGATCCGGGCCGCGGCACATGCGTGGATCGCGAGCAGCCACGCGTGGTCGTAGCCGCGGCGAAATCGCCGGCGCCAGTGCAGCGGGATCGGGATGACCAGCGCGTCGTAGCGCGCGGCCGCCGCGGCGACCAGCGGCGCCCACAGCGGCGCGAGATCGCGCGCCACATGCGTCCGCTGCCCGAATTTGAGCCGGCGGATCGCGGAGGCGAGCTGACCTCCGAACCGCCACGGCGCGAGGATGGCCTCGAGCGGCAGCGCCGAGGTCCGGCACCGCGCGCACACGGCGCCACCGGCGGTCGGCTCGGCGCACCGTGGACAGGCGGGTCCGAGCTCGAGGAGTGTGGACGCGCACGCCTCGCACAAGGTGGACGCCGCGGTACCGCACGCGGCGCACTGGGGACGGAACAGCCAGGTCAGCATCCACCTGGTTTCGGCCGGACCCCGCCGCGGTTGCGTGCTAAACGATGGCCCGCGTGATCGACAAGGCGTACGTCTACGAGCCCGGGTTCATCGACGACGCCGCGCGCGCCGAGATCCTGACCTGGCTCGCGACGTTACGGCCGCTCTGGGAGATGCGGTTCTCGACCCGCCGGCCGCTCCCGTCGGGCAAGCAGCAGCGCCCGCTGCTCCGCCCGGTGTACTGGCTGGGCAACTGGCAGTTCGCCTGCCTCGGGTACTACGAGCCGCCGAAGCGCACGTTCGACGTGGCGGTCGCGGCGGAGCCCTTCCCGCCCGTGCTCCGGCGCCTGGTCCAGGTCATCGAGCGCCGCGTGCGCGCCGGGTTCCCGCCGCCGTACGTGCCGCGCCGCTGGCACCTCAACACCTGCCTCGTGAACTTCTACGGAGATCGAGAGGAAGGCGGCAAGACGATCGACGCCGCGCGTGTTGGCGAGCACCGCGACTTCGAGCCCGGGCCGGTGGCATCGATCTCGCTCGGCGAGCGCGCGCGGTTCCAGTTCGTGCGGCGCGGCGCGGGGAGCGATGCGCCGCCGGTGCGCACGCAGTGGCTCGAGGATCGCTCGCTGCAGATCTTCGGCGGCCCACGCTGGAAGGACGACCTGCTCCATCGCGTGCAGCGCGTGGATGACAAGGCCGATCTGGATCTGCCGCCGAGCATCGCGGGCTTTCGCACGCGGCGCGTGAACTTCACGTTCCGCTACGTGCCCGACGAGCACGTCATTCCGTTCGCGAAGCTGCCCGCGCGCGCGCGCGATGACGTGCGCGACTACGTGGCCACGCTCGGCGAGAGCTCGCCGTTCTTCAAGGCTGCGCTGGCAAACGAGCCACGAGCCCGAACAACGGCTTCTCGTTAGCCGACGTCGGAGGCGGTACGCCGAGCAGCGCGGCCACGGTGGGCGCGACCTGGAGCAGCGAGCCATGCTCGATGCTCTGCGGCTTCAGCCCCGGCGCGCGCACGAGGATCGGAACCTCGTTGTTGTCGGGGTTCGGCGCGTCGTGGTGTGTTCCCGTGAGGTACTCGGTGACGATGAACCCGCGATGCGGCGCGAGGTACAGCTCGCCGGCCTCGCCCGGCACCGTCGCACGGCACACATCGCCGGCGAGCGAGTCCTCGGTGCAGTGCGAGGTATCGCTGGTATCGAACACGTCGACGTCGGGGTACTTCGCGCGCACGGATGCGATCGCCGCCGCGAGCGCGGCGCGCCGATCCGCGGGCGCGAGCGCCGCATACGCGGCCGACAGATAGACCTCGTTCGAGGCGACCTTGGACACCAGCGGTCCCACGGCCGCCGCGATCTCCGCGGTCGGCAGCCGCTTCGCACCGGCCACGGGCGAGCGCTCGACCAGGGGCGTGGCGCCGTGATCGCTCGTCAGCACCGCGGCCCAGCCATCGGGACCGACCCGGCGATCGAGCTCGGTGAACAGTCTGCCGAGCGCGGCATCGAGGCGAAGCGTCAGATCGAGCGTCTCCCACGAGTCCGGCCCCCAGTTGTGACCGGCGTAGTCGTGAGCGTTGAGGCTGATCGCGAGGAGATCGGGAACATCGTCGGTGCCGAGCTGCATCGGATCGAGCGCCGCGTACACCGCATCGAAAACGATCTCGTCACCGAACGGCGTGTGCACGAGCTCCTCGGTGTCGTGCACGAGGTGCGGGAACGCGGTGCCCATGCCGTGCAGCGCGCCCTCGCCGGGACCGGCATCCGGGATCCGCGTGTGCTTCGCGAGCAGCGCGGGATCGAGCGGCGTCCACAGCTCGTTCACGAACCGCGCCGGCGGCTTCGTCTTCGCGAGCTCGACAAGCCACGGCGGCACCTCGTGCGCGTACGCGGTGCTGGTGGTCATCCCGCCCGCGGACGGGTCGTACCAGACCGCGAGCTCTGGGTGCTGGCCGGCGACGAGGCACGCGGCGCGCGCCTTGAGCCCGATCGCGATCGAGTGCCCGCGATCCTTGGTCGCCGCGCGCAGCGCATCAGCGATGCCCTGCACGCGGAGCGCGCGACCCGAGGCACCGCCGGTTGGCGGCTTCTCGACGTTCGCGACCGCGAACATCGGCGCGGTCGGATCCAGCTCGGCGGAGCGCTCCTTCTGATCCACGCGGTTCCACCACGTGTTGCCGACCACGCCGTGAACGCGCGGTACCGCGCCGGTCGCGATCGTGGCGTGGCCCGGCGAGGTGAACGTGTTCGCGTACGGCAGCTGGCCGTTCTTGACGTAGCCGCCTTCGCGGATCAGTCGTCCGAGCCCGCCGGTGAACAGGGCGCGATCGCGCTCGAACGCCCAGCTCGGTAGCTGATCGATCACGATCAACACCACGAGCTTTGGCGGCGGAGGCGGCGGGACCGGGACCGCGGGAGCGCGGCATGCGAGCAGGGCCGCGAGGACAGCGGCGGGAGGCCCCCGATAAGGCACGCCCCAGCGTAGCGGAACCCGGCCGCTGGCGTATGTTCCGGGCATGTCTTCGCTGTCGGATCGGATCGGCCCGCTGTGTGACCTCCTGCTCGGCGCTGCGTACGCGGACGCCCAGTTCAAGGACAACGAGCGCGACGAGGTGAAGGGCATGCTCTCCGACCTGACCGGCGGCACGTTGCCGCCCGAGATCGAGAAGCAGATCGCCTCCTTCGATCCGAAGAAGTTCGATCTGCTGAAGACCGCCGGCGCGTTCGCGAGCGATAGCGACGACGACCGCCGCAAGATCCTGTTCCTCGTCGCCGCCGTCAACGACGCCGACGAGGAGGTCGATTTCTCGGAGGACGAGTACCTCCGCGATCTCGCGGGGGCGCTGTTCCTGCCGGCCGATGCGCTGAACGGCCTGGTCGTCGACGTCGAGGTCGAGGAGCTCCGCGAGACCTTCGAGAAGGTCCGCAAGGGCCCGCCGCCGCCGCCGGGGAAGAAGGCCGACTCCGTCGACGTCGACATGGACTGACGATTTTCGGTCACAGCTCGCGGCGATCTCCGTCTAGCGGATCGGAGGCACCGTGAGACTCGCTACCTACTCGTTACTGTTTACATCCCTCGTCGCCGCATGCGCGACGCCCGTCACCGAGCCCGAGATCGGCGAGATCGATCAAGACATCTGGGGCCAAACACCCGGTGCTCACGCGACCACGAAGCAGGTCGCGTGGGAGCAACTCTCCCCGACGAACCTGTACGGGTACGGCCTGACGTCGTTGACAAGCTACGCCGCGAACGGCGTTCCATCGACGACCCTGCGCGCGTTCTATCGTGACGCGACGGGGAGCGGCTGCTTGCACGGCCTGTACAACGTCGACGGGGGTTCGTGGTTCACGGACTCGACGCTCACGCTGTGTGGAAGTCCCACGTTCAACGGCGGAGTCTCGGCCACGGCGTGGTCGAGCACGCGGCACGATCTGTTCTGGTTCCGGTTCGCCTTCGGGTCGAACGCGCGCCTGATGCACGCGTACTACGACGGTTCGGCGTGGCACGAGGAAGACCTCGGCGTGACCACCACGCAGGCCCTCGGTGTTCCGGTGGCGGGTTCGTGGGCGACCGGCCACCTCGACATCATTTGGCGCGACGCGAATGGCCAGCTCCGTCGCCGCGCGTTCGATCGCGGGCGCAAAGGCGTGGCCGGATACACCTCGACCGGTTGGCAGATCGGTGACGTCTCGATCGCCACGGGGATTCCCGATGCTCAGCTCAGCGTCGCGGAACCGACGACGAACGAGATCGATATCGGCTATCGCGCGACCAACGGCGCGCTCACCATACTCCAGACCAAGAACGACAGCACCTGGACGACGATCACGCCCGGCTACACGATCGACTCGGCGCCGGCTCTCGCCTCGTGGGGCGGCGGCCACCTGATGGCGATCGCGAACGCGGGCGGTCAGCTCCGTCAGGTCAACCGCGTCGACAGCCTGTGGTCGAGCAGCGTGTTCCCGACCGAGCGGCCGTTCGACCGACCGCTCGCCGTGGCGTCGACCTCGCGCGCACGACGCGTGGATCTATTTGCCACCGACCCGGGAACGGGCTCGCTCATCCACTCGCTGTTTCAGGAGAGCCTGCCCGGATTCGCCGAGCTGTCGAATCCGCAGCCTGACTTCTGGTGCTGGGCCAACGCAGCGGGCGCGGCGATCAACTACCTGAACCTCGGCCGTCCGGGGTGGACCCCGGCCCAGACCTGCGAGTACGTCGGCATCGACGACGGCACGTACTGCTGCGGGCTCAACCCGCCCGACTCGTGCCTCCACGGTGGCTCGTCGCAGGACGTGTTCGCGGACTTCGGGATCGGATGGAACAACGACGACATCCTGACGCTGAGCCAGGTGCGCTACCAGATCCAGTCGCGACACCAGCCGGTGCTCGTGCGCGAGGATCACAACACGACCAGCGGTGGCCACATCGTCGTCCTGCGAGACACGTATCGGCTCGGCGGCGTCGACTATGTCGAGCTCGCGGATCCGGCGAACAACGGCAAAACCTGGGTGTGGTCGTGGACGAAGCTGATCACGTACGACGGCAACTGGAACGTCGACTACATGCTCAGCGACTTCTACTTCGAATGACGTGCCACCGGGTGGAGTCGCACCACCTCATCAGGTTTCGGAGACCCGAGTCGCATCTGCGCGCGGGGGCAAACGTGGTCCGGACCCAGGGGATTGCACCCTGCACGGCCGCTTTGTAAGAACGGTCCCACCCCTAGGTGAGCTGATCCGGAGACTCTCTGGAGCACTCGGACGGACTTGCACCGCCGTATATGCGGGTTGCAACCGCAGGCCTAGCTACTCGGCCACGAGTGCAGAAGTGGACCTGACGGGAATCGCACCCGTATCGATCGCGTGCGAGGCGACCATCCTCCTGTTGAACGACAGGCCCGAACAACGCGCGCCCCTGACGAGGATCGAACTCGCCTAACACTGATAGACAATCAGGCAGCGTCACCAGACGCCTCCAGGGGCAAACACCTGTCGCCTCGCAAGCTCGGCGAACTCTTCGTGGACCTGCGGGGAATCGAACCCCGATCTCTGCGTTGCAAGCGCAGCGTCTTCCCATTTGACGACAAGCCCGGATCTGGAAGGGGAGGATCGATTCGAACGATCAACCTCGAGCGTTCAGAGCGCTGTGTTCTGCCAGTTGAACTACTCCCCCAAGGGAGAGCGAATGATGGTGGAAACCTGATGAACCCCTGGATGCGGCGATCGCGCGACGTTGCCGCGCACGCGATCGCCGACATCACTCACACGATCTCCGTCCCCTCGTCCGTGTCGATCTCGCCCGTCCAGTACACGTAGTCACGCCACGCGTCCGGGACCGACTTCGTGCTGACGCGGATCTGGATCGCCGGCATCCACGTCGGACGGACCGGCGTCGAGCGGAGCACCATCTTCGCCTCTGCCGGCGTGCGGTTCGCCTTGCGAGCGTTGCACGCGTAGCAGCACGAGACGATGTTGTCCCACGACGTCCGACCACCGCGCGAACGCGGGACCACGTGGTCATACGTC
>JBBRED010000162.1:0-18303 GCA_038203335.1 Haliangiales bacterium
GAACCACTCGATGTTCAAACTGGTGATCCAGGATGACGAGGGAAAGACGACAGTCGTCCCTCTGATTCGTGACGAGATCACGATCGGACGAAAAGAAGGAAACACGATCCGGCTCACCGAGCGGAACGTGTCGCGGCGCCACGCTCGCATCCTCCGCAACAACGGTGAGGTCCACATCGAGGACCTCGGCAGCTACAACGGCATCCGCGTCAACAACGCGCGGATCGCCGAGCGGGTCAACCTCCGCGTCAGCGACCAGGTTCAGATCGGCGACTACAAGCTCTACCTCAAGGCCGAGGGTGTCGAGCAGGTCGACGACGCGCGCACGATGCCGATCGAGCGCGTCGATTCGCAGACCGCCACCGAGGTGATCCCCGCCGTCGCGGCGACCACGCCGACCCAGCCGCTCGGGATCCCGCAGACGCCGATCGCCGCCAGCGGCCTCGCCGCGAGTCAGTCGCTCGTCGGCAATCCGAACCGCACGCTCGTCGCGATCGCGGACACCGATCCCGCGGGGCGCCCGGTCGCCACCGCCGCCGCCGTTGCCGCGCTCACCGCGAGCGCCGGCTACGGCAAGCTCGTCGTCCTGTCGTCGAACTTCGCCGGCAAGGAGTTCGAGCTGTCGCGGCCGCAGATGATCATCGGCCGCACCGACGAGAACGACATCGTCATCAACCACCGCTCGATCTCTCGCAACCACGCCAAGCTGGTCCGCGAGCCCGATACCGGTCGGTACACGATCAGTGATCTGCAGTCGTCGAACGGCGTGCGGGTCAACGGCCAGGACTACGGCAAGGTCGAGCTGCGGCGCGGCGATGTCGTCGACCTCGGGCACGTGCGCCTGCGGTTCGTCGAGCCGGGCGAGGACTTCGTGTTCGCGCGCGACGCGGTGATCACCGACGTCCCCGATGCGGGCGGCAAGAAGGGCCTGCTGGTCGCCATCGTCCTCGGTGTCCTCCTGCTCGGAGGCATCGGCGTCTACTTTGCGATGAAGGGCGGCGGCAAGGACACCGAGACGGTGAAGAACGGTGGCGGCAGCGGCACCAACAGCACCATCGATAATGGCGGTAGCGGCAGCGATACCGTGGTCGCGACGAAAGATCCCGGGACGCCGGATGGCAGCGGCAGCGACAACGTCGTGATCGAGAACGGCGGTAGCAACAGCACCGTTCCGAACACCACCGTCGAGATCGACGCGGGCACCACCGGGGTCTCGCCGAACAACACCACGAACACCTCGGCCGACGACGTCAAGATCGAGTGCTTGAAGCTCGCGGCCGACAAGAAGTGGCCGGACCTCGTCGCCTGCACCGACCGCCTCGCGACGGCCGACCCGGCGACCTCGAAGTCGCTGCGCGCGAAGGCCGTCATGGAGAACAAGTCCGATACCGCCCAGCGCAAGGTCACGGACGCGCTGAAGGACAAGAAGTACGCGACGGCGAAGAGCGAGCTCGACAAGATCCCGGCCGACTCGGTCTATCGCACCGACGCGAAGGCCGCGTACGACACCGCCGTCGGCGCGGCCGCGGCCGACGTCGCCGAGCAGGCCCGCGCGCTTGCCGCCGACCACAAGTGCGGCGAGTTCGACCGGCTCCTCGCCAAGGCCAGCCGCGAGGGCACCGACACCAAGCTCAGCAACACGCGCTGCAAGCCCGAGACGGTCGTGGTCAAGAACCCCACGAACCCGAACAACAACACGACCACGAACAACGGGTCGAACACCGTCCAGACACCGCCGCCGCCCGCCTGCGACGCGGATGCGCTCCGCGACAAGGGGCAGGACCACCTCCAGACGGGTATGGACGCCGCCGCCCTGGCTGCGTTCGAGGCCTCGATGAAGTGCCGCCCCGACGCCGGCCTGCTGCGGCTCGCGTTCATGGCCGCCTGCCGGTCCAAGAACGCCGCGAAGGCCAAGTACTACTATCCGAAGCTGCCCACCGCGACCACGACCGGCATCGTCCAGATCTGCGTGCGCAACGGCATCACCCTGCCGTAGGGAACGCGAGATCACTAATGGTGCCGCTTGTTTGACCGGGCCCGTCCACCTGGTGTAACGAGGGCATACGGAGGCGACAATGTTCGTCCGCTTTGCGCGTGCGTGGTCTGTAGGTCTGCTCGGCTTGGCGATCGTCGGTGCGACCACGCACCCGGCGAGTGCTGAACCTGCGGGCGATATCGAGCTCAGTGGCATTCGCCCCGCGATGGATTCGCGCGGCTACCTGACGGTCAATGCATCGCAGGTCCTTGGCCACAAGGAGTTCTCGTTCGGGCTCGGCTCACTCGACTGGGGCCACAAGCTCCTGAGTTTCGAGAATGGGGCGAACAAGTACGAGGTCACGAACATCATCACCGCGACCCTGATCGGCGCGTTCGGCCTCAAGGCCGGGCCCGTCGAGCTCGAGTTCGGTGTGTCCGCGCCCCTGCGGATCATGAACGGCGACCGGAGCCCCGATAACCTCGGCGACCCGGGACCCAACGACGATCAGGCGTTCAAGATCGACGGCCAGGGCCTCGGCAACATCGGCTTCCACTTCAAGACCCGATTCCTCAAGACCAGCCGGCCGCCGCACGTGGGCCTCGGTCTGATCGCGAGCGTGTATCTCGGCGCGATCTCGGACTCGAAGGGCAAGTGGCTCGGCGACTCCAAGCCGGTGCCGCAGATCATCGGCATCCTCGACAAGGAGTTCGGCCGCACCGGTCGGCTCCGCATGTCGCTCAACGCCGGCATCCGCCTGCGCCCGACGGAGACGTTCACCCAGAACGACGCCTCGCACCCGAGCGGTCTGCCGGCGCCGGTCACGAACCAGACGATCACGGCGAGCGCCGAGATCCCGTTCGGCTTCGGCATCGCGTACGCGATCTCGAAGCAGAAGTTCGACATCGTCGGCGAGGTGTTCGGCGGCGTGCCGCTCGGCGACCACGAGAACTTCCAGCCCGTGGAAGCGCTCGCGGGCGTGAAGCTGTATCTCGCGCGGAACTCGTTCCTCTCGCTCGGCGCGGGCACCGGACTGCAGCGGAACAAGGGTGCGAACCCCGACTTCCGCGGCATGATCGGTATCGTCTTCGAGCCGAACATCGGCGACCGCGACGGTGACGGCCTCAAGGATGACGTCGACAAGTGCCCGGATGATCCGGAGGACTTCGATGGCTTCGAGGACGAGGATGGCTGCCCCGAGCCCGACAACGATCGCGACGGCATCCTCGACGAGGACGACAAGTGCCCGCTGATCCCCGAGGACAAGGACGGCTTCCAGGACGAGGACGGCTGTCCCGAGGGCGACAAGAACGATCGCGACGGCGACGGCATCCTCGACAACGTCGACAAGTGCCCCGACGATCCCGAGGACTTCGATCAGTTCGAGGACGTGGACGGCTGCCCCGATCCGGATAACGACCAGGACGGCATCCTCGACGTCGACGATCTGTGCCCGAACGATCCCGAGGACAAGGACGGCTTCGAGGACGAGGACGGCTGCCCGGATCTCGACAATGACAAGGACCGCATCCTCGACAAGGACGACAAGTGCCCGAACGAGCCGGAGACCTACAACGGCCTCGATGACGAGGACGGCTGCCCGGATCGCGGTCGCGTCGTCGTGACCGACACGGCCATCGAGATCCTCGACATGGTGTACTTCGAGTACAACAAGGCGATCATCAAGTCGCAGTCGTTCCCGATCCTCGACGCCGTCGCCGCGACGCTGCAGGGCAACCCGAGCATCGCGCTGATCGAAGTCCAGGGTCACACCGACGAGCGCGGCGATGACGCGTACAACCTGGATCTCTCCGACCGCCGCGCCCACTCCGTCGAGAAGTACCTCGCCGACAAGGGCGTCGATGTGAAGCGCCTCTCGGCGCAGGGCTACGGCGAGACGCAGCCGATCGACCGCGCGCACAACGAAGCCGCCTGGGCCAAGAACCGTCGCGTGGCGTTCTTGATCCTCAAGCGCGCTTCGGACTAAGGCGTGGCGCTGACGCGTTGGGCTGGTAGGATTTCGGCGTGATCAAGCTGCTGTTCTACCTGGCGCTCGCGGTGGGCCTCGCCTACTGCGGGGCGACGGTGAAGCTCGGCAAGCGCACGTTCTTCGGCCACGTGAAGGCGATCTGGGCGACCGAGCAGGTCCAGGACCTCAAGAACGGCGTCGAGGAGACGGCGGGCCCCGCGGCGCGCGATCTCAAGAACAAGGTCCACGACATGACGGCGGACGATCCCACGGGCGCCACCGGATCCGGATCGGCGGGCTCTGCGCATTCACACGCGCCGGCCAAGCCGTGAAGTTTCCGCTCACCGAGCAGCTGATCGAGGAGGCGAAGCGGTTCGAGCTGCGCTCCGCGTGTCAGCACTGCTTCTTGTGGATCGAGCGCCTGAACAAGTGCGCGCACGACTGGCCCGACGAGGGTCAGCGGCGCTGGCCGATCGACGCGCCCGATCCAGTCACGGGCGAGCGACCGACCGAGGCCGCGTTCTGCAAAGAGTTCGAGCTCGCCTAGTTCGCGACCTCTTCAGCTTCCGCTCGACGGCGGCGATCGCCGCCTCGTCGAGTGGACCGAATCGACGATCCGCGTCTTCGAGCGCGAGGTCGAGAGCAGCCAACCGGACCTTCGCGGCGATCGCATCCGCCTCGTTCCTCAATGCCGCACGACGAGTCGCTTCGCCTTGTCGGGTGAGAAGTACGTGATCGGCGAGTCGACGTGATGGACGTTGAAGTCGAATGCGAACGGGATGTTGTTCACGGACATGTCGACGTGCGTGGTGAACAGGTAGTCGCCGCTCGGTGCGTCGAGCAGGCTGAGGGTCAAGAGGACGGTGCTCGTGAACTCGCGCGGCTCCGGGATCGCGGCTGCGTAGACCGTCTGATTATCGACGAAGATCTTTCCGGCAGCCTTGCCGTGCGTGATCAGGCCGACCACCGGGTTGGCGACGATCCGGACGATCGCGATCGGGTGCGTATCACTCACCGCGTTGACCTTGATCGTCGACAGGTCCGGATCCGAATCTCCGTTCGCGACCAGCAGGAACCAGCCATCGTTGGACGCATCGACGGCGATCCGCCAGTCCTCGCCGTAGACCACCTCGAAGGCCGGCATGCCGGCGTCCGCGGGCGCGTCTGGAGCGCCATCCATCGCCACCGCATCGCCCGGCGCGGCATCCGCAACGACCTTGTCCTCCACGTTTCCGCAGGCCGCGAGCAACGTGGCGCCAATCAAGAGGGTGCGCATCATCGATTACATCCTCTCATGGCGGCGTGTGCGTGCCCGTCAACTTCGCCACCCCGAGGTTGTTCGCGACGATCATTGCCGCCGCATTCGCGAGGCTCGTGTTCATCGTTGCACCGGTCAGCGTCGCCGTGGGCAGCGCATAGACCGCCAGCTCGTACGTGTGCTTCACACCGGGACACGGTCCGAGATAGCCGCGCGTCGTGCCGTTGTATCCGAGCGTCTGATGAGCGCCGGCCACATCGGGCGGTGCGTAGACCTTGTCGACATCCGCGGGAAGCCCCGTGGCCGACGACGGGATGTCGTAGATCACAGAGTGCAGGAACGGGCTCTGCGGGTTGAAGATGTCCTTGAACACGATCGCGTAGCTCATCGTTCCCGCGGGTGGATTGGTCCACGCGAGCATGGGCGAGAGGTTCATCCCGCCCTGATTCGTGCACACGTGGGTCAGCGGGATCACCCCGCCCTCGATGATCGTCGGGCTCGTCAACGCGAACGCGCTGCTCGGCGGCGCGTCGACGGAGCCATCGCCGCCGCCCGGGGCGTCGAGGCTCGCGGCATCGGCCTGGATGCTGGAGCCGCCGTCATCACCGCAGCCGACGAGGAGGAGCAGGGGGATCAGGCAGCGCATGCGCGCAGCGTATCAGGCGGACTCGCGCTGGAACGTGCGATTTGCCACCGCGAGGCCGAACACCGCGAGGGCAGCGGCGGCGACGAGGCCGATCGCAAGCGAGCTATCACCGAGGTCACCGCGGAAGGCGGCGCGCGCGCCATCGACGACGTGCGAGAACGGATTCGCCTGCGCGAGGCGGCGTAGCCAGGTCGGCGCCAGGGTCATCGGCAGGAGAATTCCGGACAGCAGCAGCACGGGGACCGAGATCATGTTGAGGAGCGGCGCGAGCGCATCCTCGGACTTGAGCCAGAGGCCGGCGGCGTACGACAGCGACGACAGCGAGATCCCGAGCAGCCCGACGATGCCCACGGTGATCGCGGCGCCCGCGAGCGGGACGCGCAGGCCGAACGCGACGGCGATCACGGTGAGGAGCGCGGCCTGGATCAGGAGCACGACGGTGTCGCGCATGATGCGGCCGAGCAGGAGGCCGAGCCGGCTCGCGGGGGTGACACGCGGCGCACGTCGTAGCCATGCACGGGCTGGAAGATGCGGACCGCACCGAGTACCAGCAGGCGCGTGGTCGACGACACGCTCAACGGGTAGCACGCACGGCTTGGGCTCCGAGTGCACCGCGACGCACAACTTGCGCAATCGCCCGGGACGACTGCGTTTCTCGTTGAGGTTCAACGCGAGAGGGTGTGAGGTTCTTCGCGAGGAGGAACGCATGCGCTCGATCTTGGCGATCGCTTTGGTGATGGTTGCGTGCGGCCCACCTGCGAAGGGCGGCAACGGCGGTGGTGGTGACGACCAGCCGGCGACCGATGCGAACAACAGCGGCATCGATGCCGACGAGACGCCGATCGATTCGGCGACGTGCGGCGCGCAGATGGCAAACATCGGCGTCGTCAATCTCGGAGATCCACCCGATCTCCTCGTGGTGCTCGATCGGTCCGGCTCGATGAGCTCGCCGCCGACGACGTTCCCGCCGGTGTTCACGGCGAAGTGGCAGACGATGAAGACGTCGCTGACCGGCGTGGTCAACGCGAAGCAGCAGCAGATCAAGTTCGGCCTGCTCGAGTTCCCGAGCGACGACAACCCGGGGTGCTCCGCGGTCGCGACGCCGAAGGTCAACATCGGCCTCGGCGCAGGTCCCGGCTTCACCAGCTACTTCACGTCGCGCTCTCCCGGCGGCAACACGCCCGCGCACGTGGGCTTGACCTCCGCCCTCACGTACTTCAACTCGATCCCGGTCAACACCGCGGGCCGCTACGTGCTGTTCGCGACCGATGGCCTGCCGAACTGCCTCAACG
This sequence comes from Haliangiales bacterium, assembly GCA_038203335.1. Classification (GTDB taxonomy): domain Bacteria; phylum Myxococcota_A; class Polyangia; order Haliangiales; family Haliangiaceae; genus JABFXX01. The sequence goes on from JBBRED010000162.1 coordinate 7,141, forward strand.
CGGATCCGAACACGGCGAGCGACGCCGCCACGGTCGCCGCGGTGACCGCGCTGTTCAACGCGGGCATCAAGACCTACGTGCTCGGCTTCGGCGGCGCGTTCGGCGGCACGCCCGCGGTGCTCAACGATGCGGCGACCGCCGGCGGCAAGGCGAAGCCGGGCAGCACGAAGTTCTACGAGGCGACGAACCAGGCCGAGCTCGACATGGCGCTCGCCGCGATCTCCGGCGGCATCATCGTGCCCTCGTGCAGCTTCCAGCTCGCGAGCGCACCGCCGGATCCGAACAACGTCACGGTCACGGTCAACGGCACGGCCGTGCCGCGCTCGCCGTCGCACGGCAACGGGTGGGACTACTACCCGAACGCGATGACGATCACGTTCTTCGGCACGTACTGCCAGCAGATCTCCGCGGGCGCGATGACGAACGTCGCGTTCTCGTACGGCTGCCCGGGCCCGATCATCAACTAGCAAGCCCCGCGCGTGTGAGGCGCTGGGCAGCGCGAAGCGCTGCGCACGTCAATCGACGCGGTACATCACGTCGGACCGCATCGCGTACTTGACGCCAGCGGTCACGACGCAGCCCTCGTGCAGCAGCAGGTGCTGGAACAGCAGGGCCATGCCGCGGCGCGGGCGCACGCGAAGATCGAAGTCGTGGAACGCGGTCGCGCCACCCTCGTAGTCGTCGTTGAGATAGATGATCAGCGTGAGCAGGCTGCGCTCGGTCTCGGTGCGAACGAACGAGCCGTCGTAGTGCGGGGCGAACCGCTGGCCGGGGTCGTACCTGTAGCAGCGGAACCGCTCGTTCGCGCCGGTGGCCCGCATGCCGGCGAGCGGTGTGGGGACGTGGGCCTCTACGCGTGCGAACAGCTCCGCCGCGAGCGGCACGTCATCCAGGATGACGCGGGAGTTGTTCCGGATGTCGGGGCGCATCTCGAAGCCCCGGGCCGTGGACACGGGAGCGACCTGCGGGCCGGCGGCCTCGATGCGCGCGATCTGCGCCACACACTCCGCCACGGACATCACATCCGGAACCGTCCACACCAGCGGAGCCGAGTGGTCGAGGCTGTCACCCTCGAGGTAGGGGCGACCCCTTCCAGGAACGACGACGTCGGGCATTCAGGTAGTGTAACACGCACACGAACCAGTTGCAACGACGGGCTTCGTCGTCGACACTCCCTCCGTGGACATCGTCATCTCCCCCGACGTTGCGGCGGCCAAGGCGGGCAAGACGCCGATCGTCGCGCTCGAGTCGACGCTCGTCGCCCATGGCCTCCCGTGGCCCGAGAACCTGGCTATCGCCCGCGAGCTGGAGGATGCGGTCCGAGCGGCGGGCGCCACGCCGGCCACGATCGCGATCATCGAGGGCCAGCCGTGCGTGGGCCTGCCGGCCGATACGCTCGAGCTGCTCGCGCGGGATGGCGCGAAGATCCCGAAGGCGGGCGCGGTGGACATCTCGGTTCACATCGCCCGCAAGACCTCGGCGGCGACCACGGTCAGCGCCACCGCCACGCTCGCGCAGCGGGTGGGCATCCGCGTGTTCGCCACCGGAGGCATCGGCGGCGTGCATCGCGGCGGTGCCGGGGACGTCTCGCACGATCTCGTCGCGCTCGCGCGCACGCCGATCGCGGTGGTCTCGGCCGGCGCGAAGTCGATCCTCGACCTGCCGCGTACGCTCGAGATGCTCGAGACGCTCGGCGTGCTCGTGCTCGGCTATCGCACGAGCGAGTTCCCGGCGTTCTACACGCGGACGTCGGGCCTCGCGCTCGATCACCGCGCCGACTCGGTGGCGGATCTCGCCGCGATCATCCGCACGCACTGGTCGTTCGGCGGCGGCGGCGTGCTGATCGCGAACCCGATCCCGGAGGACGCAGAGCTCGATGGCGACATGATCACCGCCGCGATCGAGAGCGCGATCGCCGAGGCCGATGCGCGCGACGTCCACGGCAAGCACCTCACGCCGTTCCTGCTGGCGCGGCTCGCCGAGGTCACCGGTGGTGCCTCGATCCGCGCGAACCGCGCGCTCGCCATCAACGACGCCACCGTCGCCGGCGAGCTCGCCGTCGCCCTCCGCGCCGGCGATCTCTGAGCTACTGCGCCTGGTAGACGATCAGGCTACGTCCGCCGCGGTCCATGCCGTTGTTCCGCTCGAGGAGCCAGAACTTGTCGCCCGCCTTGTCGGCGACGAGGCCGAACCGGTGGCGGATGCCCTTCGCGAGCACGCGCGCCTTGCGCGGCGCCTTGCCGTCGGTGCCGACGCGGAACACGTCGAGGTACTCCGGGTCGGCCTTCTTGCGCTCGACCGCCGCCGCGTTCACCGGATCCACCTTCAGCACGAGCCACGCGCCGCCGTCCGCGGTGACCACTGCCTGCATCGACTTCGGATCGTAGTTGGTGAGCGGCTCGTCGAACACGATCGGCTTCGAGACGCCAGACTTCCAGAGCTGCAGGCCCGAGTTGTCCCAGGCCATGCGCACGAAGTCGAGTAGCCCGCCCGCGTCGGCGAGCGCCTGGAACCGGCGGCGCTGCTCGTAGAGGTCGGCGATCTTCTTCGTCTCGAGCTTGCCGGTGACAAGATCGTACGTCGCTTCGGTATCGGGCGAGCGCTGGTCTTCCTTCTTGTCCCACGCGCCCGCCTTGACGCCGTACGCGCGGCTCATGCCGTCGCTCCAGTGGTTGATCGTCAGCTCGAGCTTCGCCTGCTTGCTCGTGCCGTCGAGCTCGAGTGGACGGCCCCTCTGGATCCGGCGGCCGGTCTCGATCGCGACCAGCTCGACCTCGTGGCGGGTGCCATTGGTGTTCGCGGTCGCCTTGTGAACCGCGACGCGCTGCTTTCCATCGCGCATGATCGCCGTGATGTGCGTGGCGGGGCCGAGCTTGTACACCACCGTGCCCAAAGGCTTGCCCTTGCCCTTGTCGGTGAGCTCCACCATCGCGGCCGTGTTGCTGCCGTCCTCGGTGACGCCGACGATCAGTGCGCGCGGCCCGACCAGCGTGATCGCGATCGGGTGCAGCGTGACCGGCGAGATATCGATCACCTGCTCGGCCTTGAGCGCGGAGCTGTAGACGTGGAGCTCGGCCTTCGAGCCGGTCTCGGTGACCACGTACGCGATGCGATCCGCATCCGTCGCGACCGGGTCGTCGATGTAGCCGGCCGGCGGGTTGAGGCGGACCACCTCGGTCGCTCCGACCAGCGCGGGCACGCCCGGCTTCGGTACCGGCGGCGGTGCGGGTTGCGCGGCGGCGAGCCCGGCGATCAGGGAGACGACGAGGAACGAGGAGAGGCCACGCATTGCCGACGGGATGCCACGGTCCCACGGCCGGATCAAGGCTACTGAACCGCGACGGCGAAGAACGGCCCTGGAGCCCGGCGCCACGGTGAACGTCCCGGGCGGGTACCTGGTGAGAAAGCCGGGCGCGAACGTGGTGCTACCAATGCCGTACGAGCCGCCCGTGCGGTCGAAGGTTGTTCCATTCTCTGGTCGGCGAGGCCGACGACCTGCATCGCGTCGAGCACTTCGTCGTACTCCAGCGCCGAGCCGCGGCGATGACCAGAACCGCCGCTCATCCTTGCCAAACCCCCCGGGATCAGACCGTTCTTACCGCCACATTCGGTGCGCGTGCCACTAACCGCGATAGGTCATGCGGGTCCGACGTCAACACGACTGTCGGTGAGCCATCTCCGACGGCCACGGCGGCCACGAGCGCATCGATGCCGTCGTCGCTCTTTGCGGCGTAGCGAAGGGCCCCGGCGCGCCGCGCGGTTCGTTCGTCCACGCCGGCGTACTCCGCGTCGTCGCCGACCAGGATCCCGAGGATGCGGTTGACCTCGGCGTCGCGGCCACCGTCCCCGGTGGCGCATTCGACGAGGACCGCGGTCGGGACCATCACCTCGCCAAGGTGCCGGCTGTTCCAGCGCAGCCGCTCGCGCGCGTGGTGCGAGGTGCCGCAGAGCGCGCTCAGCCCCCCACTGTCGAGCACCAGGCGGACCATGCCCGGAGTCCTCGCGCGCCTCATGGCATTCCAAAGATCGTGCGCATGTCGCGGTCGATCTCGCGGACCAGCGACGGCGGAGCCTTCCCGTGCTTCGCGTCCATCTCGTCGAACCAGCGCTGAAGCTCGTGGCGCGCGAGGTGCGCCTTCGCCGCCTCGGCAAGGAACTTCGAGACCCCGCGACGCCCAGCAGCGCGCTTGATCTTCACGAGCGTTGCCTTCGGGATCGTCACGGTGATCCGCTCCGTCTGCAAATCATACTTCGAGTCATACATCCTCGCCAGGCAAGAATCGGCGCCATGGAAACGCGGTCACCTCGAGCCGACGTAGCGCGGCGACGAGGGTCGGTCGGCCGCGAAACCTCGGCGTCGCGCGCGCGTCCTGCGCCATCAGCACGATCGGCACGCGGAACCGAAACTCGAACGCGATCCGGATCAGGTCGCTCTCGTACTCGTTCTCGAAGATCCGCGGACGCACGGAGACAACGAGGCACGCGATCGCCCCGACCTGGACCCGTGCGCCGTTGAACGACGCCATCACGTGGGCAACGAGGGCGGGAACTTCGCGGCGTCGCGCACGACATCCGAGTGCTCTCGTTCCCACGCCTCGAGTTGCGACTTCTCGGAACGTGCTCGCGGGTGCGCGGCCCTGTAGTAGCCACCGCCAGGTCGCTGACCGGCGGCCCGCCACACGATCGCGGGCAGGCACGGCAGCCTCGCGGTGCGGCACGCCTCGGTGACCTCGCCGAGCGCGGCGTGGAAGCTCTGGCTGCGATGGTGCGTTGGATGCTTCTTGCTCACCGCGACCGCGAGCTCCGCGTACGTGATCGACGCGGCGCCGGTACGGAGGTGACGGAGAAGTCGGCGATAGATCTCGTGAGCGAGCGGAGACATCAGACGGTCCTTGGAATGGGTTGCTGGCGTGGGCCGCGATGACTCGCAACTGGCGGAGGCTCGGGCGTGTCGACCGTCGCGGCGACGGCGCGGTCGGGCGCACGGGGAGCGCGGTCGCGCGCAGGGGGATCGGGAGCCGCTGCTTTGTCGGCAGCGGCGTCGAAGTCGTACGCGCCTGTGATCGGCGATGCTGCTTTGCCGGCAGCGGCGCCGATGTCGTGCGCAGCGGGGTCGGGATCCGCTGCTTTGTCGGCAGCGGTATCGATGGCGTGCGCGTCGGTGGTCTGCGCCGCTGCTCTATCGGCAGCGGTGTTGGTGACGCCGGTGCCGGTCGCAGCGGCAGCGTCGGCACCGTTGATGTTCGAGCCAACGTCAGCGCCGAGTACCGCTGCCTTGTCGGGGGCGGTGGCCGCGATCGCGGCGCGCTTGGCCGCCCGAGCGGCGGCCTTTTGCTCGGCGTTCGCGAGCTCGTACATCTCGAGCGCCGGGTAGACGCTCCGGAAACCCGCGATCTCGTCGAGGTGCTCGGGCCGGATCTCGTCCGCGTTCTCGAGATCTGCGAGGGTGCGCGCGCACTTGATCAGTCGGTCGATGGAGCGTGCCGTGTACGTGTTGTCGCGGGCCACGAGCTGTGCGAGCCGGAGCTCCGAGCGGTCGTCGAGACGGCAGGTGGCGCGCATCACCCGGCTGGTCATCTCGGCGTTGCACGCGATGCCGAACGGCGCGAGGCGCGCCTGCTGGCGCTCGCGCGCGAGGGTGACGCGCTCGCGGATCTGCGCGGAGGTCTGTCCTTCGGGAGCGCTGCGAAGGGTGGCGAGCGGAACGGGTTGCACGTGCACCTGGAGGTCGATCCGGTCGAGCAGCGGACCTGACATACGGACCCGGTAGCGCTCGATCGATGCGTTCGTGCAGGTGCACTCGCGAACGCCCGAGTAGCGCCAGCCGCAGGGGCACGGGTTCGCGGCGGCGACGAGCAGGAACGAGGCGGGCAGGCGGACGGTGCCGTTGACGCGCGCGATCGTGACGGCGCGCTCCTCGAGCGGTTGGCGCAGCGACTCGATCGCGTTGCGCGCGAACTCGGGCATCTCGTCGAGGAACAGCACGCCGTTGTGCGCGAGCGAGATCTCGCCGGGCCGCGGGGTAGAGCCACCGCCGAGGAGGGCCTGGGTGGAGATCGTGTGGTGCGGCGCGCGAAATGGGCGCTCGGCGATCAGGCCATCGGCGAGGCCGAGCGCGGAGTACACCTTCGTGGTCTCGAGTGCCTCGGCGCGCGTCAGCGGCGGGAGGATCGTGGGGATCCGGCGCGCGAGCATGGTCTTGCCAGTGCCGGGCGGTCCCGCGAGCATCAGGTTGTGACCGCCGGCGACGGCGATCTCGATCGCCTGTCGCGCGACGACCTGACCGCGCACCTCGATCATGTCGACGGCGGCGGCGCGCAGGAGGTTCGGAAACCGCGGCTTCGCGGTGGGCAGATCGCGCTCGCCGCCGACGGCCTCGGTGATCTCGTGGAGATGCGAGACGCCATAGACCTCGATGCCCTCGACGACGAGCGCCTCGGCGGCGCAGTCCGCGGGCACGATCACGCCACGCAGGCCGCCCGCCTTTGCGAGCATCGTCGCCGCGAGGACGCCGTGGACCCGGCGCACCGAGCCGTCGAGCCCGAGCTCGCCGAGCACGAGCAGATCCGCGAGCACCTCGCCATACGCGCCGTTCGCGAGCAGCACCGCGGCCGCGATTGGTAGATCGAGCGACGAGCCCGACTTCTTGAGATCCGCGGGCGCCAGGTTGACGACGACCTTCTTTAACGGAAGGTCGAGGCCGAGCGATGCGAGCGCGCTGCGGATGCGCGTGGCGCCTTCCTTCACCGCCGTCGCGGCGAGACCGACGACGTGGTAACCGGGCAGGCCCGGCGCGATCTCGCATTCGACATCGACGAGAACGGCGTCGATGCCATCGAGGGTGCATGAGGCGACGTGTGAGACCACGTGGGGGGCAACAGCACGGCGCACGCCAGATCGCGCGCGAACAAACTCGCGCCGTTAGGCGAGCGCGCGTCCGGTCACCGGCCGAGCGTCCGAGATCCGGCCGGACATCCGGACAACCTCAGCGTGGCAAAAACGAGAGATCGAGATCGCCGACCGCCACGCCGACCGGGCCCGGTGCGGCGGGAAACCCGACCTGCAGCGGTGGGGTGCCGAGCGTCGATTCGATCGTCAGCTCGTTGGTGTGCAGGGCGATCGCGGGCAAGTCGAACGTCACCTGCGACCAGCCGGGCGCGAGATCACGCGCGACGACCTCATCGCCGTTCCACCTCACCACGACATGCGGGCTCCCGGCGGGCGCGAGCCACAGCGTGAGGCGCTGGCCGTACGGCAGGAGGTTCGGCACGAGTACGGTCGCCGATGCGCTCGTCGTCCAGCGGAACGGGCGATCCGAATTCGCGGGCGCCGAGAACCCCGAGACGATCAAGCGATCGTTCGCACCGCTGCCGATCCGCAGGGTGCCGCGATGCTTCGGCATCTCCGCGTCCGACAGCTGGTTCCACGGCGGGACGAACGGATAGTTGCCGACGACATCGTCGTAGCGCCGGATGTCCACACCGTGGCGAATCGCGAACAGCGCGTTCGCCGGGAACTGGAACGGGTTGCCGATCGTTCCATAGACGAGCGAGGCGACGCCCCGCAGCGGGCGCGGAATGTTGTCGCAGCACGACGGCGACAGCTCGCCGGGCGCCGGCTTGCCCGAGCGCAGCGCCATCGCCTTCGCCACGTTCCACCCGACGAACGTGCCGAGGACGAGCCACAGCACCACGTGCCACACCACCACCGGCACGCGGCGCGCACGCACGGCGAGCCCACCGGCGCGCCAGATCAGGGTCGCGAGGCCGACGACGATCGGCATCGTCACGTTGCACATGCGACGCTGGCCGAACGACGCGCTCGACCACCAGTCGAACACGGTGCTGTTGAGATAGATCTGCAGCACGGTGAACGCGAGCAGCGCCCCACCGACGAGCCGCGCGCGTTTCGGCACGAGCAAGAGGCCGAGCACGCCGAGGTACGCGACCGGCGTGGTCGAGAACCACCCGTTGCGCGCCGAGAACAGCAGCTCGGTCATCATCGGCGCGTCGAACCGGGTGTAGCGATCGCCCTGCGGCAGGTGCGTGATCGAGCCGAACACCACGTGCCACTCGACGAGCTGCGGGATGAACACGACGAGCGCCACCACGAGAATCAACGCGCCGCCGCCGACCCACGCGAGCGTGGTCCTCACGTCACGCGCACGCAGCAGCGGGAGGCCGCGCGCGAGCACCTCGATCACGATGCACACGCCGAGCGCGAGCTCCTGCACGCGGATCAGCATCGCGATCCCGAGCAGCCCGCCGAGCGTCACCCACCGGCGAAGATCGCGACGACCGAGCGAGTGCGCCCAGTACGCGAGGAACGCCGCGCACGACAGCGCATCGAGCGCGTGCGCGTAGCTCGGCATGTGCGTCGCGTAGTAGGTGATCGGCGTGCCGAGCAGCACCGCGACCGCCGCGTACGCCGGCGCCCACGATCCGCCGATCTCCTTGCGAGCGAGCCGCAGTCCGAACAGCACCGCGAAGCAGCCCGCGAGCGCGCTCGACAGGAAGACGAAGCGCTGGACCCACAGCGTGTAGCCGTGGAGCGGGATGTCGGCGCCGAACACGTCGGCGATCGCGGCGCCCGCCGTAGCGATCCAGATCAACGGCGTCCACACCAGCGGCGCGCCGATGGGGTGGATGATCGCCTTGCGCCCGGTGGCGGTGCGCGGCTCGTTCCACGGATCGCCGAACCGCGCGAGGTCGTTGTCGAACACCCAGTCGCCGTCGAGCGCGGTCGAGCGCGCCATCAGATAGAGCATGTGGCCGTCGCCGCGCGCGAGGACCGGGCGATAGCGGCCGTCACCGCGCGGCGTGGTCGGATCGCCGCCCATGTCGCGGTTCGTGCAATACATCCCGAGGATCAGCGCGAACGCCGCCATCACGAGCAGGCGCGGCCAGCGGCCCGGCTGGGCGAGCAAGCCCCCGACGATCGCGCGCAGCGCAGGCACCGATCACACGTAACACATTGCTTTGGTTGAGGGTGGCGCGGCTCCGGGGCCCGACCGCACCACGTGCAATGTTTCTTCACGGGAAGCCCACCTGTCGCGAAACACGGATTGCCCATCCTGGTTCAGTGAAAGGCACCCCATCATGATCGTTCTCGCACTCGGACTCGGAATTCTCGGATTCGCGGCAATGCGTCGCGCTCGTCGCTGTCACGGCTCCTCGGGCTATCACCACTCCTACGGCTTTCGCGGATCGCATGGGCACCATGGCCGACGGAACTGGATGCTTCACGCGGCCCTCGCGCGGATCGACGCGACGCCGGCGCAGGAGCGCGTGATCGTCAACGAGATCCAGAATCTGCAGGAGCGCATGTACGGGGCGAAGTCCAAGCTCAAGGACGCACGCGGCGACCTGTCGGCGGCGGTGCGCGGGCCCGTGCTCGATGACGCGGCGCTCGGTGCCGTCCTGGGCCGGGTCGACGCCTCGACCGGTGAGGCTCGCTCCGCGATGATCGACGCCCTCCGCAACATCCACAACGTGCTGGACGACCGCCAGCGGCAGACCGTCGCCGACCTGATCGACCGCAATGGCGGCGGGTTCTGGCGCCGTGGCCCCTACCGCTGAGATGATGCGCACGTGCGGGTCCTCCTCATCGATGACGACGCGCGGCTCGCAGAGCTGCTCGGCGGCTACTTGACGCCGCAAGGCGTGGCCATGGTCCACGCCGGCGGCGGGCAGGCCGGCCTCGGCGCGCTGGCGGCCGGTGGCTTCGACGCCGTCGTCCTCGACGTGATGATGCCCGGCATGGATGGCCTCGCGGTGCTGCGGAAGATCCGCGACGGAGGTCATCGGATCCCGGTGCTGATGTTGACGGCGCGCGGCGACGAAGCGGACCGCGTGGTCGGGCTCGAGCTCGGCGCGGACGATTACATCGCGAAGCCGTTCTCGCCGCGCGAGCTGCTCGCCCGGTTGCGAGCGGTGCTGCGGCGCGCGCAGCCGGATACGGTGGCCGAGAAGCTGACCTCGGCGGGCATCACGATCGATACGGGGAGTCGCGAGGCGTGGGTCGACGGGACGCCGGTCGAGCTGACCGGTCTCGAGATCGATCTGCTGACCGCGCTGCTGAGACGAGCAGGTCGTGTGGTGCCGCGTGCGGCGCTGCTCGAGCTCGCAGGGCGTGGCGATGTCTCGGTCGGCGAGCGCGCCGTGGACGTGCACATCTCGCGGCTGCGCAAGAAGCTCGGCGATGATCCGCCGACGCGGATTCGCACCGTGCGTGGCGTGGGCTACGTGCTCTCGCGCGCGAGCGAGGAGCCGTGAGCGAGGAGCCCCGCAAGGAGCTGCGCGTGGTGATGGGCTCGATCGAGCGCCGTGGCGCGTGGATCGTCCCCGAGCACCTCGACGTGCGCGTGATGTGGGGCAACGCGGAGCTCGACTTTCGCGACGCGAAGATGTCGCCCGGCGAGACCACCATCGACGTCAACATCAAGATGGGCAACGTCGAGATCATCGTGCTGCCCGGCATGACGGTGAGCCTCGAGGTGCAGACCGTTGCGGGCAACGTCTCCGAGGGCGAGCACATCCAGTCGATCGTCCACGGCGACGCCGACAAGCCGCGGATCCGCGTCACCGGCATGGTCAAGCTCGGCAACTGCGAGGTGATCACGCTGCACCCGGGCGAGACCCGCGGGGATGCCGCGCGGCGCATGAAGCACGCGCGTCACGAGCGTCATCACGAGCATCGTCACGGTCGCCACGCCGATCGCCACAGGCGCTTCCGCGAGCTGCACGCCGAGCGCGAGATGTGGATGCGCTCGAAGGATCCGCGGCGCAGCTGGCAGCCGTGGTGGCTGATGGCGCGCATGCGGCGCCGCATGTTCATCTGGTTCACGATCGCGTTCGCCGCGGGCATCGCGGTCGGCGTGAAGTGGTGGCCCGACGCCCACTGGTATCACGTGGTGATCGCACTGTTCGGACTCTCGATGGTCTCCGGCGGCATCGCGTGGCGGCTGACCAAGCCGCTGCTGATCGCGATCCGCGCCGCGCAGGACATCGGTGACGGCAAGCTCGACACCCGCATCGATCCCGAGAAGTTCGGCGGCGAGGTCCGACTGCTCGCGGTGGCGCTCAACGACATGACGACGAAGATCCAGCAACAGCTCGTCGATCAACGACAGCTGCTCGCCGCCGTGTCGCACGAGCTACGAAC
>JBBRED010000163.1:0-18205 GCA_038203335.1 Haliangiales bacterium
CGGATCGCCTTGCTCCTCGTTCTCGCTGCGTGCCCCGCGAAGAAGCCCGATGGCCCGACGCAGCCGCAGGTCCCCGGCGTCGGATGCCCGCCTGCGAGCGGTGTGTACGTCGCCTCGTACGTGAACCCGCCGCAGGGCGAGCAGGGCCACGCGGGCTGGGTACTGCCGCTCCACGACGTGAAGGTCGACTCCGTCGAGGGCAAGCCCGGTTACGCGTCGATCGATGCCGCCGCCGCCTCCGCCGCGGGCGTGCCGCAACCGCCGACCAGCCTGTGGCTCGTGCCGCAGAATGCGCCCGCGTGCAAGGCGTCGATCGGTAGCTACTACGCCGCCGCGCTCGAATCGCCGGCCAATATCTCCTACGGCATCGAGCTCACCGGCTGCCCCGCGCCGCAGAACCCCGACGATGCCGTCGCGATCGTCCTGGTCTCCGATGCGCCGCCGTCGGAGTGCAAGGTCTATCCGCCGCGCCCCGTCGCCGCGCGCCTCGGCGAGGTCGACAAGCAAAACCACTGGTCGCGTCCGATCAAGGAGACGCCGATGCCGCCGGCGTTCGCCAAGGGCGTACCGCAGCACGCGTGCACCGCACCCGATTGCGAGACGCTGTGGTCGATCGCCGAGGTGAACGTCGATGGCAAGCCCGTCGCGTGGGCCGGCGCGGTCAACTGGCTCGAGATTCCGCCGGGCGCGCCGCCCGAATCACAGTGCACGTGGAAGGCGGAGACGTTCTCCGGCTTCTTCATCGCCAGCGCCGACGGCTCGCCGATGGCCGTCACCGATGGTCAGGATCACCCACTCGTGCTCACCGCGGTACTCGCGGATAAATCCGGCCCGCACGTGCTGCTCGCGGAAGGTACCGGCGAGTACACCGCCTACGATCTCGCGAACGGCACCGCCGCGGTCGCGCGCCACCTCGTGTGGCTGCAGGCGCCGCCCGATGCGTACGGCGCGCTCGACAAGATCGGTCCCGAATGCGCCCCGTAGTGTGAGCCGAGTGTATAAGCCACCCCATGGCACACAGGTGGCACTTCTTTCGCGCCGGCGGAGTCGATCAGGTCAGCCTGCGCGATGGCAAGGACGTCCTGTCGCTCGCCGCGCTCGACCAGAAGTTGTGGGTCGCGCTCGCCATGCCCGTGAAGGGCGTGGACATCGATGGCGAGACCCTCGTGTTGATCGACCTCGATTCCGATGGCCGCATCCGCGCGCAGGACGTGCTGACCGCCGTCGAGTGGATCAAGACCACCTTCAAGAACCCCGACGACCTCCTCACCTCGAGTGACTCGGTCAAGCTGACCGCGCTCGCCGACGCGAAGGTCCTCACCGCGGCGAAGCACATGCTGAAGGATCTCGGCAAAGGCGACTCGGCGACGATCAGCGTCGAGGACGCGACCGCGATCACGAAGGCGTTCGCCGAGACCGTGCTCAACGGCGATGGCATCGTGATCCCCGGCTCGACCGACGACGCCGATCTCAAGAAGTGCATCGAGGACGGCATCGCGAGCCTCGGTGGCGTCACCGATCGCAGCGGCAAGCCCGGCCTCGATCAGGCCAAGGCCGACGAGCTGTTCGCGGCGATCGACACGCGTGTCGCCTGGCTGCGCAAGGGCAAGGACACCGTGCTCCTGCCGCTCGGCGCGGGCACGCCTGCCGCCGCTGCCGCCGTGGACGGCGTGAAGGCGAAGATCGATGACTACTTCACGCGCTGCAAGGTCGCCGCGTTCGATGCGCGCGCCGTGGCCACGCTCTCCGGTCAGGACGCGGATCTGATCGCACTCTCCTCGCGCACGCTCTCCTCCGGCGATGCCGAGCTCGCGCGCCTCCCGCTCGCGAAGATCGACGCCGCGGTGCGCCTGCCGCTCAAGACCGGCATCAACCCGGCGTGGGCCGCGCAGCTCGCCGCGTTCGTCGAGCAGGCCGTGACGCCGATCCTCGGCGCGCGCGACGTGCTCACCCCGGCCGACCTCACGGCGATCAACGACAAGCTGGCCGCCTACAACTCGTACCGCGCCGAGGAGCCGAAGACGAAGGTCGACCTGCTCGTCGCCGAGTGGCTCGAGTCGCTCGCCGGCCCCGAGCCGCGCGCGAACCTCAAGGCGCTGATCGAGAAGGACCTCGCGCTCAAGACCGAGTACGAGCAGATCACCTCGGTGGCGAAGGCCGTGCGCCTGCAGCGCGACTTCGGGCGCCTGCTGCGCAACTTCGTCAACTTCTCCGATTTCTACACGCGCCAGGACGGCGTGTTCCAGGCCGGCACGCTGTACATCGATGCGCGCGCGCTCCACCTCTGCGTGCCCGTCGCCGATGTCGCGAAGCACGCGGCGCTCGCCGCCTCGGCCGACGCCTACCTCGTCTACCTCGACATCACGCGCAGGGGCGAGACCCGCCACATCGCCGCCGCGCTGACCAACGGCGATCCCGAGAACATCTTCGTCGGCCGCAACGGCGTGTTCTACGATCGCGCCGGCGACGACTGGGACGCGACGATCACGAAGGTGATCGGCAACCCGATCAGCGTCCGCGAGGCGTTCTGGTCGCCCTACAAGAAGCTGATCAACGCGATCGAGGGTATCGTTCAGAAGCGCGCGGCCGTGGCCGACGCCGAGGCAAACGCGCGGGTCGAAGGCACCGGTGCGGTGATCGCCCACGCCGACAAGGCGGCTAGCGCGCCATCACCTGCGCCAAAGAAGATCGACCTGGGCACCGTCGCCGCGATCGGGGTGGCGATCGGCGGAGTCGGCACCCTCGTCGGCGCGTTGCTCGGCACCATGTTCGGCCTCGGCCCCTGGCTGCCGATCGGTGTGATCGCCCTGCTTCTCCTCATCTCCGGACCCGCGATGCTGCTGGCGTGGCTCAAGCTCCGCCGCCGCAACCTCGGCCCGATCCTCGACGCCAACGGATGGGCGATCAACAACCGCGCGAAGATCAACGTCGCGTTCGGCGCGGCGATGACCGAGCTCGCGAAACTGCCACCCGGCAGCCAGCGCACGATGCACGACCCGTTCGCCGACAAGAAGCCGAAGTGGAAGCTGAAGCTGTTCATCGTCATCCTCATCGTGCTCGGTGGCGCCTGGTACGTCGGCAAGCTCGACAAGTACCTGCCGGAATCGATCCGCTCCGTCGAGGTGCTCGGCACCCACGCGCCGGCCTACAAGTCGGCGGCGGAGGAAGCGGCGACCAACCCGAAGGTCGAACCAGCGCCGACGCCGCCGCCCCCGGCCAAGTGACAGACCGCCAACGAGCGTCGCGCGTTGGATCCACGGTGATGCTTCGCCGTGCTTTCCTCGCGCTTCCGCTGCTCGTCGCCACCGCCTCCGCCGACACCAGGCCCGCGTGGTGGCTCGGCGACGTCGTCGCCAAGCCGGGGCGCGGAACGATCACCGCCGCACGCTTCGGCGCGGCGGACGTCGCCGCGAAGGTCGTGACCAAGGTCGTGCCGCGCGAGGTCACGCTGACCGCGCACGACAACGCGAACAGCGAGTTCACGATGTGGGTCGTGTTCCCGCGACCGAAGGTCGAGAAGGATCTGTTCCTCAACGCCGATGGCGGCTGGTTCACCTCCGGCGGCTACGGCCACGACGACACCGGCTCGCAGGCCTCGTTCCAGCTCGATCGCGTGACCGCGGTCCGTATCGGCAAGGCCCTCGGCATCCCGCTCCACGAGCGCACCAAGCTCGATGCGGGCCTCACCGCGACCTGGCTGTTCCCGCCGACCGTGAGCATGAACGCGAAGGGCCCGATCCCGATCAAGCTGCGCGTGAAGAACGCCGGCGCGCCCACGATCGGCTTCGCGCTCGGTGGGCGACAGCGTGGCCCGCGAGACAACCGGTTCGAGTTCAAGATCTCGCGCAACGGCTCGCCCGTGGCGATCAAGGACGCGCCCGACTTCGGCGGCATCATGTACTACAAGGCCCTCAAGACCGGCGAAGAGAACGAGCTCACCGTCGATCTGCGGAGCTGGGCGGACCTCTCGGCGCCGGGCCACTACCAGATCGACGTCGTCTACCAGGGCGAGCTCGCGAAGGATGGCGAGATGCCGAACACCGCCGCCGACCGCAAGAACCTGTGGGACGTCAGCCTGGCCGGGCAGGGCGGCATTCTCGTTCAGTAGCGGTATGATGGGGCGTGCGTCTGCGCGTCTCGTACACCACACCGAAGGAGCTCGCCGCCGCCGTCGAGCAGATGGCGCACGGGGCGATCCTCGTGCCGTCGACCGCCGAGGTCGCGTTCGATGCCGCGATCGAGCTCGAGCTCGTGCTGCCGGATGGGAGCTCGCTGATCAGCGCGGGCCGCGTGCTGCACGTCCTGCCCGGGCACGGCGTGGCCGTGACGATCGAACCCGCCATCGCGGAACAGCTCAAGGCGCGGGTCGGCGCTCCACGCGCGGCGGAGGAGCCGACGCACGCGCAGAAGATCCACCAGGCGCTGCACGGCACGCGCGATCAGCGGAACGCGATCCTGCGCGACCGAAACCGCCAGCTCCACGCGTACGTGCTGAAGAACCCACAGATCACCGTCGATGACGTGCTCGCGATCGCGAAGAACCCGATCATGGGCGCCGACATGTACAAGCTGATCTCGGAGCGGCAGGACTGGGTGCAGCGGCCGCAGATCGCAATCGCGCTCGCGCGGAATCCGAAGGTCCCGGGCGACATCGCGGTCCGTGCACTCGCGTACGTGGCGCCCGATGCGCTCCGTCAGCTCGCGAAGGGCGGGGCGCCGCCCCACGTGGTGACGGCGGCGCGCAAGAAGGTCATCGGAAAGTGACTAGCGGTCGAGCGCCTTCGTCGCGGCGCCGACGATGACCTGCACGTTCTTCGTGGCGAACTCGTAGTCGATGTCGGCGAGCGCGTCGCTCTTGCCCTGCGGGCAGTGATAGTGCGGATTTCTGTAGTCCGCGGTGTCGGTGACGAACACCGCCGGATAGTCGGCGTCCCAGAACGGCGCGTGGTCGGAGCGGCGGAGCGCCTCCACCGATCGCTTGAGCGGTGCGAGCAGCGAGATGTTCACCGTCGGCAGCCCCACGTCGGTGGCGACGGCCACGATGTCGGTCACCGCGGTGGTGGCCGTCTCGTCGTTGACGACCAGCAAGAAGTCGCCCTTGTAGTCGTTGGCCTTGATCTGTGCGCCCGCATCCGGGAACACCGCCTCGAGCGTGGGATCCGTCTTCTGCGAGTTTGGCGCCGTGCTGCGGTAGCCGATCATCTCGAACACGAGCGCGAGGACGATGTTGTCGCCCGCGGCCTTCGCGCGGCCCGCATACGCGCGCGAGCCAATGAGGCCGCGCTCCTCTTCGTCCCAGCAGGCGACCACGAGCGTGCGCGCGTGGTCTGTCATCGAGAGCACGCGCGCGGCCTCGAGCGTCCCGGCGACGCCGGTGCCGTTGTCATCGGCCCCCACGCAGTTCGGCACGCTGTCGTAGTGCGCGGACACCAGCACGCGCTCGTCGGGCAGCTTCGTGCCGGTGCGAACGCCGATCACGTTCACGCCGGTCGCGTACGCGTGGCGCTCCACGGTGAAGCCGAGGGCGGTGAACCGGTCCGCGCAGAGGTCCTGGATCTCCTTCCAGTGCGCGAGGCCGGGGCTGCGGGGCGCGGCGATCGTCGTCAGGTCGGTCTGAAACGCGACCATGTCAACCGACTCGACCGGCGATGGTGCGGGGTCCGAGCAGGCGGCCAGTGCCAGCGCGGCGGCGCTGAGGGTCCGGAGCATCCGCGGGGTGTACCAGATCCGGCTGTTCGCCACCGGGAGCCTTGACAGCCCGGCCGACCCTCGCTAGAAAAGCACCCTGCCGCTGCGGGAGTAACTCAGTGGTAGAGTGCAACCTTGCCAAGGTTGACGTCGAGGGTTCGAATCCCTTCTCCCGCTCCATAGTTAGACGATCGATCTTCTGGCCCACCACTTAGCCACCACGAGGGCGCGCCGGCCGAAATGCCGACGGACGATGGGACGGAAGCTTCCTCCAGCCAACGACGAGATTGATCCGGCCCTGCTGAGGGACCTGCTCTCGCGCGGAGATCAGGGCCTGCTCAGTGATGATGAGCGGGCGAAGGCCCGAGTGGCCACGGTGGAAGTGATGCGCGCCGCCGGCATACAGCCCGCCTCGATCTATGCGTACGAGCGGACCGGTCTGATCGTTACGCGCGACAACCGGCACATGATGTCGGCCGCGGACCTCGATGAGTGGGAAGACGCGATCGCCGAGTACAGTGAACGAAGCTGATCGACCAGCGCTGTCGCGACGCGCTGCCGTCGATCGGAAATGTCGGCCGCGATCGAGCAGCGCGACAAAGCGGATCACCGAGGTCAGCGCGAATCTACGCTGCAGGAGCACGAGCGCCGCGCACCGATCACTTCGTGATCGGTGGCTGCGCTTGGTGATAGATGCGGAGGACCCAGAACGACTTGGTTTGCCGTTGGTAGTAGATGCGCACGGGTGGAGCCGGCCAGCTCCGAACGAGATCGCCGGAGGTGAGCGTCTGCTCGGTTCCCTCGAACTCCCCGGCGGCGAGCTTGTCGATGAGAACGAAGATGCGCTCTCCGAATTCCTGAGCGGCCAGGGGATTCCGCTCCGCTAGGTAACCGATCACGGCCGCGAAGTCCGCTTCCGCTTGCGGTGCGAAACGGATCGTCACCGACGGACGATTGACGCGATGGTCTGTCGTACCTGGTCGATGGTGCGGCCCTCACCGGCGCGTAGCGATGCGAGAGCATCGGCTAGGCCTTGCTCCTCGTCAGGCGTCAACGTTGGAGCCTTGTCGACGGCTTCCACGACATACGTCCCAGCAGGCAACTCGCGTAGCTCTTCCGGGAGGTCTTTGCCGTTCCAGTGCAGCACGCGAGCGCCGGCCATGCCAAAACCATAGCACCTTCGCCCCGGTAGCATCGTATCCATCGATGGCTCGCCCAGCCGAACCTCGTGGATCAGATGGTCGGTTCAGCATCGTCCCAGAGCGAAGATGAAGCGGCGTCCCGAGAAGCACGATCGTGATCGAACGCCGCCACCGAGGTCGCAGACCGGGGCTCGTCGTGCGCGACGACGGCGAGGGGATTGGGCCGCACGAAGACCGCGAAACGGCGCTGCGGTATATCGCGACGCACATCGGCCGTTCGCGCAAGCGGAACCTATCCCCCTCGAGGGCATCACGAACAGAGCGTCGCGGGGTAGTACGGGATGAGAGTCCTCGCGTTCTGGTCGATTGGCTGGCCCTCGCGGGGTCAGGGCTTGACCACGATGGCCACGCGGTCGGCGCTGACCGTGACGCGCGTGATCGATCCGCGGATCGAGCCGCGCAGGTCCGCGACCTCGCGGGCGGGGGCGCCGGCGGCTCCGCGCATCAGCCGGGTGCCGTCGCCGTACAGCACGCTGCCATCGGAGAGCCACGCAACGCGTTCGACGGTGTCGGGGATGGGCATCACCGGGGTCGTCGTGCGCGTCGCGAGATCGAACCGCATCAGGCGCGACAACACCTCGTCGGATTGATCGACGAAGCTGAACGCGTTCGCGCCGGGGATCACGCTCATCGCCGCGGAGACGTTCTGTGCGATGGTCTCCACCACGCCGGTGCGGGGGTTGCCGAGCGCTATGCGGGTACCGTTGTCGTCGCCGAAGAACAGCGCCACGGTGGCGTCATCGATCCAGAGGTAGGCGCCGATGTTCGGCACGGCGGGGAACAGAACGTCGCGGACACGGCCCGCCGCATCGAGGCGTACGAGGCGCCGCGTGAGATCGGCCTCGACCCGGATCACGATGAAGCCGTCTCCGATCGGCGTGGCGCTGTACTCCTCTTCGGAGCTGCAGGTCACGGCGCGCTCGGCGCCGGTGGCGAGCGCGCGGTACCAGATATCGGCTTGCGAGCCATCGGGTCGCCACGTGAAGTACAGGCCTTTGCCGTCGGCGGTGAAGGTGGCTTGATTGACGTACCCCTGCTTCGCCGTGGCGCGCACCGCGGGACCGATGGTGCCGCCGAACGGCGCCAGGTACACCGTGTTCGCATTCGGCGTGTGCTGCGCGGCGAGCTTCGGCAGCGCCACGGCGCACGCGGTCTCCGCACGTGGCGTGGTCACCGGAGCGGCGTGACACGCGGCGACGAAGATCAGGAGCGAGCGCATCCCACGCGAACCCGCGCCCGGACCCAGAAATTCCTGCGGTGTGAGCAGGCGTGCGCCTCGCGATAGGATTGGTATCGGTGGCAGCACTCCGCCTGCGAACGCGAGAGTGCGAAGCTCTCCGTGGACCTGCGCTGCGCTCACGGCGTCCATTCAAACCGCTCCCAGGACTGGTCCTCCTGCTGGAGCTCGAGGGAGTAGGAGATGCGCGCGGCTTCGAGTTGCTGACCGAATTTGCGAACAAGCGCGCTTGTCTCGCCGGGAGTTCTGTCGAGCACCACGCCGCTAAGGAAGAACTTGTCGCCATCGCGATAGATCGAAACGTCGAGACCATCCGCCTCGAGCTCCAGGTCTATCTTGTTGTTGTAGCCACCAAACATCGGCAGGAGAGCGTTGATGATCGTCGACTCTTCTCGCGCGTGGATGGTGCCGTTGACGTGCGCTTCGCTCATGGGAGAAGGACCGGGACGGAGCGGTTCAGAAAGCCCGAATGTGCCTCGCGGACCTTACGAGGCGCGCGACCGTCCAAACTGGAAATGGTTTGCTCCGAAGGTCGGCGTGAAGTCACTCGTGAGGTCGAGACGTACAGCCTCGACGCGGTCGAGGAGTGCTCCGCGCACACGTGTCGGAGCGCTAGTTCAAGTTGTGAGCGTCGAGCGCGTGCTGCAATAGCGCCTCGCGGTCACAGATCTCGGTGACGGACTCGTGCGTGCCCGCGAGGAAGACCGGCGGCGCGACGCTTGCGTCGAACGCCTCTTTCCAGCGCGCCGCGCACAGGCACCAGCGATCACCGGGACGAAGGCCCGGGAACGAAGGACTGGGCGTCGATAGATCGTTGCCGCGCGCCTTCGAAAACTCCAGAAACGCCGCGGTGACCTGGACGCAGACGACGTGGCGGCCCACGTCCCGGTCGTCGGTCTCGCAGCAGCCCGTTCGAAACCATCCGGTGCGCGGCTCGTTCGAGCAGGTCTCGAGAGGCCGACCGAGCAAACTGCGCTGCGAGGACTCGTGCATCACGCGCGCGAGGGTAACACCGCGCGTTACCTGATGCGTTGTGGAGCGTCAGGGCTCTGCCTCGCGCGTGATCGCCAAGCGTGCCGCCTGTCGGATCGAGAACAACGGCCTCGATCGCCGGCACGCTGACGAGAAGAACGAGCGTGCGGGGGCGCGACGAGATCGAGAGCATGTGGCCGCGCAGCATACCTGCGAGCCGGCAGAACGCATCTGCGCATTCGGCAGCTTCACGTCGACGGGCGAGTCACTCGCAGGGGCCGTCCCACGACCATCGGGGCAGTCGCAGGGCGGCCGGAACGTCGTCGGCGGAGTCCGGGTAACTCGACATCGCGGCGGTCGCCCAGCCGAAGTACGCAACGAGGGTCGCGCGCAGCACCGCATCATCGGGCAGGTGCGCGTCCGTGATCGCGAGCTCGAAGCAGGCTCGCGCGCGGTCGTCCATCTCCGTGTGCTTGCCGTTACCCGAATGCATGCGCACGACGGCAGACTCATCACCCATCGACAGGGTGTAGGCGGCGGGGCCTCCGAGGGCCTCGGCCCAATACGTCGCGAGCCGCTCGGTATGTTGCGGATGGAAGCCATGCGAGAACGCGTGGCTCACGATCGGATCCACGAGACAGCGCGTGTGCCACGCATGCGCGAGCCGGAGGAATGCGTCGTGACCACCGGCTGCCTCGTAGATCGTCCGCGCCATCCGGGGAGCGTACTCCCGCCGCGACACCTCCGGGTGCGCACCGAGGCGTGAAGCGCAACCGTGTCACTCCGCGCTCACGCGCGGTTCTTCGCGCGTAGCGTCTACCTGACGCGCGCCCAGATCTCGACGCTCGCCACGCCGCCGCCGGGCAAGTTGCCGTAGCGGAGGGCGACATTCTTGATCTTGCGCTTCTTGCCGGGCAGGTCGATCGCGCGCGACCGCGAACCCTCCTTGAACACGAGACGCGTCGGCGGCGAGAACTTCTCCTTGTTCCCGAACGTGACGACGATGTCGAAGATCTCGACGTCGCTGCCGGTCGCCACGAAGGTGAGCGCCGTGTACGGGCCCTGATCGGAGAGCTCGACGACGTCACGGTCACGGCCACCGTTCACCATTGCGGCACCCACGCGCGTCCAGCCCGCCGAGTCCCAGGTCGGAGCCGCGGGTGGTGGCGTCGCACGGCGACCGCTGTCGCGTCCCCACACCTCGACCCGCGCGCGTCCTCCGCCCGGAAGGTTCCGGTACTGGAGCTCGATCTTCGAGATGATGCGATCGTCGCCGGGCAGGTCGAGAGCGCGCGTGCGCTGGCCCTCGCGGAACCCGTGCTTGATCTTCGGTGACCAGCGCTCGTTGTTGCCGAACACGACCGTGAAGTCTTCGAGATCGAGATCCGATTCGGACACGACCATGGTCAGTTGATCGAAGCGGCCCCGGTACTCGCCGACCGTGATCGTGTCGTGGTCGACACCGCCGTTCACGACCTGCGAGCCGAGCATGGTCCACCCGCTGGAGTCCCAGGTCGCGGCCATCGGGGGCGGCGCCGGTTGCGGTTCGGGCGCCGGCTGTTGCGGTTCGGGTCGCTGCGGCGGCGGGGCCGAGGATGCAACGCATCCGGCGGCGGAGAGGGCGAATAGGGCAACGGCTAGCTTCATGGCGGCTAGTAGGCACCAAAGCCGGCGGGACTAACGTGAACAGCACGGCCCTAACGTCTGTCTCGCGGTGATGTGACGCAACCGGCCTGGCTCGATACGGCCGAGTCATACGTCTGACGCGCGTGTCGCGTCTTTTGAGTAGGTAGACGAACGGGCCAGGGTAAGACCAAGCGGCAGACCATGCATCCCAGACGGATCGCCCTCTCGGCACGAGCGGTACCGGGAAGACGACGCTCGGCCGTGAGGTCGCCCGCCGACTGAATGCCGCGTTCATCGAGGTCGACGCCATCTCCCACCTCTCCGGGTGGATCGACGCCGACGACGATCAGGTCCGCGCGGGGCTGGACGCCGCCATGGCCGGGCACGAGCGCTGGGTGATCGACGGGACGTTCCAGCGTCGCATCGGTGACTTCGTCACGTCGCGGCTCGACCTCATCGTCTGGCTCGATCTCCCGCTGGCGATGGTGCTCGTCCGACTGCTCCGCCGCAGCCTCCGGCGCGTGCTCCTCCGCAAGGCGCTCTGGAACGGAAACGTCGAGACCTGGCGCGACGCGTTCTTCGGCCGCGACTCGGTCCTCGTCGGCGCCGTTCGCCGTCACCGGCGCGATCGCCGCACTCCGCCGCAGCACACGCTGCGCCTGCGCAGTCCCGCCGAGATCGCCCGCTGGCTTGCGACCTTAGGGTCGCAAGCGAATCTGGACGCTGGACCTAGCGCGAACGACCACTTGTCCCGCGCCAGTAGTAGATAAGAACGCTGGCGCGCACGCGTTCGATCGTGCACATGCTCCGGGACTTCCTGCACAGGTCGAGCACGCGCCAGGCCACGGTGGCCGCATCTTCGGCGCGTCCAGCCTTCGAGAGAGCGAGCGAGTACGTATCGAGGTTCCAGTAGTCGAGTCCGCCGCCGGCGACCACCGCGGCCCGTGCGAGCGCGACCGCGAGCACGAGGTCGGTACCCGAAGCCTCGGGGCGCGAAGCGAGCGAGGATGCGACCTGATGCTGCCAGTACGGATCGCCTTTCGTTTGATCGACGAGCTCCTCGACGTCATCGGGCCCCACGCCGAACGCGAAGCGCATCTTGGCGCGCGGCTCCGCAAGCTGGGCGTCGAGCATTCGCGGACCACGATCGAACGCGTCGAGAGCGCCGCGGAGGTTGATCGGCGGTCCGCGGAACACGATGCGTCCGCGATCCACGAGACACGCGAATGGAATGGTCCGTACACCGCAGCGAACCGCCAGCGGCCGCACGCTGTCGGCGGTCCAGACCGGCACGCCTGCAAATAGCCGCGCCATCGCCGAGCCCGCGAAGTCCGCATCGCTTTCATCGAGTGCGACTCCGATGCGGAAGCGGTCGCCGTACTCGCGGGCGATCGCGATGTCCAGCAGCAAGCTGGCCTGGCAGGGCGGACACCACGATGAGGTGAACAGCAGGACGGTTGGCCGTTGGTCTGCGACCCATGCCTCCGGCGGAATGACCCGCTCCCCGGTTGGAGTCGGAAGTGCCTCCCACGTAAGCAACCCGCGATAGGGATACCGCGCGAACTC
Source organism: Haliangiales bacterium (assembly GCA_038203335.1). Lineage (GTDB taxonomy): Bacteria > Myxococcota_A > Polyangia > Haliangiales > Haliangiaceae > JABFXX01. The sequence goes on from JBBRED010000163.1 coordinate 12,292, forward strand.
GGCCTCGACCGAGTGGTCACGACTCTTCTCGCACGACACGCCGAAGAGCAGGGCGGCAAATGCCACATGCTGGAGCGAGCGATTCGTTGTCACACCCGCCGTCCGCATGGCGAATCGTACCCGCCCGAAGGGGCCGCCGTCATCTGCGCCGAACCGGGGTGCCCGGGTACTCCGAGCGAGGCGCGTCGATGACCGACCTTGCGCGTCGCGAGTCCGAGATCCTGCTCTACACGGCTCCGGACGGCGCGGTGAAGGTCGGCGTGCTCTTCCGGGACGAAACCGTGTGTGGCTCACGCAGCGATCGCTCGCCGAGTTGTTCGGGATCGGGGGGCCTGCGGTCAACAAACACTTGAAGCATATCTTCGAGTCGGGGGAGCTCGACCCCGCCGCAACTGTTTCCAGAATGGAAATGGTTCGCTCTGAAGGTCGGCGTGAGGTCACCCGTGAGGTCGAGATGTACAACCTCGACGCGATCATCGCGGTCGGCTATCGCGTGAACAGCTACCAGGCCACCCAGTTTCGGATCTGGGCCACGAGCACGCTGCGCGAGTTCATCATCAAGGGCTTCGTGCTCGACGACGAGCGCATGAAGCAGGGCGAGACGGTCTTCGGCAAGGACTACTTCGACGACCTGCTCGCACGAATCCGCGAGTACCGCACCTCTTGCCACCCGGGGCCGCGCACCACGTCCGGATCTCACCCGATCCGATCCGGATCTGGCCCGGGGGCAAGAGCCGTGCGCGCGCCATCGTGTTCGACACTCATGGCCAACAGATCGCGGCGCAGACCACCTGGACTGCGAGCTCGTTGCACATCACGATCGATGGCGATGGTGCGGCGCGCGTGATCGGGCTCTCGGAGCTCACAGACTGCGGTTCGTTCACCGTAACTGTCCTCGCAGAGGCCAATGGCGGCGCGTGCTCCACGGTGGTCGAGCTCGCGATCGTCGATGGACCGCCGGACGGTGGCCCGGGCGCGGGCATTCCCGAGCCGATCCTGGTGGACCAGCCCGGCCTTTCGTGGCGCAGTCGACTTTCGCCGGGCGGATGGCGCGTCAACATCGGGCACCCCGACTACCTCGCACTCGCTCCCGACGCGCGGGCTCGGCTGCGCTACATGGTCGCGCTGTTCGCGAAGGACCTGACGGTCTCGGCGACGCATCCCGCGAACGAGGGCGTCCTCGATCAGATGATCGATGTGATCGCCCACGCCGAGCGGAACTTGCTGCGGACGCCGCGCTGAATGTGAAAGTGACAAGCGATGGGTAGGTATTGTTGGAGCTGCGGCAGTCGTCGTCCCAACGAACGCTTCTCGCGGAAGAGCGGACGTCTGGGAGTTTGCCGTGAGTGCTGTAGCCTTGGACCGGCGGAGCTTGCGTTTCGACGGTCGATTCGTGACATCGATCGTGCGCTCCGTTTCGGGGCCACGATCCCACATCGTCAGCGCAAGCTCGTCGAGAGCTTCCTGGCGCACAGCGATCCGCGGGTCCGTGAGTACGCCGGCGCAGTCGTCGCTCGGGATCGAGAAGAACGTGCGGAGCTTCTCCGGCTCCGATAACGTTGGCTTCATCACCCGGACGTCTCGTTGCTTTCGGCCTCGCGGACGAGGCTCCAGCCCTGGAGTTTGCGTGCGTCGGATTCGCGCAGGCCCGTGTTGAGCTCGTCGAGGCTGCGCAGGATCTCGCCGTATCCAGGCATCCGAAGGCCGGTGTAAAATTCGATGTCCACCCACGCTGGAGGAGAAGCATCGACGCTGATCCGACACACCGATGCCCCCGGCGGGAACGAACGTTGCGGTGGCTCGGGGAAGGAGGTCTTGGATAGTTCGGCGAGAAGCGCGTCCACTCGCGCACCGTCGAGTCGTCCTTCGATCTCCGCCCTCGTACCTCGGTTGATGCGTTCATAGTGAAACGTACCCTCACGAGAGAGCCGAATTCGCTGCAACCCCCATGGGGAATCAGGCGCGTGTTCATGCCCCTGTTCAAACGTGATAGCCGTCATTTGGACCTCGCGATCCCGGTTCCATACGCGGCGATGCCGACGCGCGCGTGATCGGCGGCTTTCCACCAGCGTATGAAACTCATGCCACCCTCGTCGACAAGCAGCGACATCTCTCGCTCCCCGGTGCGAAGAACGACGCTGTAGACGTGGTCGGCACCCCTCATCGTCTTCGTCGTCCCGATCAAGATTTCGTCCGCTGCCGTGATCCAGGCTCCGGTCACAGTGCTCGGCCACTGTACCCCGGACGGAAGATCTGCCTGCCGCAGGATCCTCAGATGGGTCGAGTCGAGCACGGCGATCTGTCTCGCAATTCCATCAATGCACGATGGGTCGGCGGGCCACGCCGCATTCCATTGTCCAGAGAAAGTGAAGCCGCCGGATTCGAGAGCCTGCCGGATCGAGCCATCGACGATTGCGAACCACTGGGTTGCTTTGGTGCCATCGAGCCAGACTGTGATCTCGACTCGCTCGGGGCGTCCGTCCGGCCAGCGGTAAGCGGACTCGATCGTTGCGGACACGAAGTCGCCCAGCTTCACAGTGAACGACGCGACCGTCTCCACGGGAGGGACAGCGCGTTCGGCGTCCTCCCAGTGATCGTAGCGATCGTCGACGTGAAGTTCCGCGACGGACCAGCGTTCCGCCAGCCGGGCGCGTAGGCGGACCATGACGTCAGGGCTCTCACGGTCGGATTTGCGAAGGTGGCCCATATTCATTCCTTGCCCGAACCCTTGCCGCTATCACCGAAGACAATCACGATTTTGTGCTCGGGGACAGGGTCGGTAGGCACGTCCCGGCCCGCGTCGACACCGGTCACACGGGTGCTCGGCTTGACGCTGTACTTGTACGACTGATCTGGGGACTCGTCGACAGCGGCCGTGCTTACGTCGACCTGACGACCGGTGTGCTTCGCGGCCTGTTTCACCGCGATAGCCAACCTGTCTCCTTGAATGTGGTCGCGGGATCCACGAGCACCGCCAGCGTACTCCGGTTCCATCGACCACTGAATCTCGACCAGCCCGCCTGGAGCCATCGCACGCAGCAAGACCTTCGCGAGGTCTCCATATTGTGCAGGGCTGTACTTTGCGTTCACGTTGTTGATGAAGACGCGTTTGACACCGGACTGGCCGTAGAGGACATCCATGTTGGACAGCGGATCTCCAAAGACGGTGACGCTGTCAGCGTCGCTTTTCGGGACCGCGTTTTCCCAAGTGAGATCGCGACGCGTTCTCGCTCCATCCACGAGCGAGGGCGCGTACTCCGTCTGCACGACCGGACCGCCGGCGCGGTCGGCTACATCGAGCAAGTCCAGCGCAAAACTCGAGGTGCCGGCTCCGACGTCGATGATCACGGCGCCCGGGTCGGGGTGTGACTGAACAGGAAGTGGCCTGCCGCCGCGAGTCTCGACTTCCGGCTTGGGACGTACCTTGGACAGCACGAGGATCTCGCGCTTCCCGCTCGCGCCGATCGAGTCGACGATAACGAGCTCGTGCGGATCTCCGGCCGCGCGGAATGCCCGGTTGGTCATCAGCACCTTGTCCAGAAGCTCTCGATACGACCCCATGCGAACTCGTCCTCGGTAGACATCTCCGCGCTCGTCCATCACCAGCTTCTTGTCGAACGCGTCGTCGATGTTCGCCTCGACTGCAGCGCGCGCCTCGTCGAAGCGAAAGGCGCTTGCTACATCGACATCTTTCGGGAACACAGCGTTGTTGGCATGTATCCCGTGCTCGAAGGTATCGATGAGCGCGAGTAGTTCGCGCCGGCGCGTCGCTACGTCGAGCGCGGGATCGCGAAGCACGTCGAGGATTCTCCGCTGCACGCTCCGCCCCAGGTCGCCAATATGCCTGACCGCAGCACTTCCGTCGGCGTCACCCTTCTTCGCCGACGCCGCGCGCTTGAGAGCGTCGGAGGCCGCTGCGCCGAATAGCGGGTCCCCTACGCGTCGGCCCGCCTCGAACTGCCACTCGCTGTCCAATGCGAGGGTGTCCACGTCATGGACGACTGCGGCTGTCTCGCTGCTCAGTTTGCTCTCAACTGCTTTCGTGCGCTGCATCCGAGTCTCGGCGAACGCGGACCGGGACGCTGTCTCGTCGCTGTTCGAAGTCTTCGGCGACTTCGGGGACAGTTGCTCTGGTGTGGCCTGTGGATTCTCGGCCGACGCGCCAGATGGTTTCGTGCCGGTTTGATCCGTCACCCGGCCTTCTGATGTCGGCGCAGCCGCCTTGGGAGGTGGCTGGGCAGGAACCTGCTTGCCGATCTCCTCGACGTTCCGTTGCTTGACCTCCGTCCCTGGATGAGCCGTGCCGCCCTGAGCTGGGTCGCCGGTCCAGTAGTCGCTCATGATTCCCGGCGTTGGTTCCTCGAAGACGCCGGGACTCTTCTTGTTGGCGCGGCCTGGCACGCGGGAGTCCACGTACTCGTCCTTGATGCCGAATCCGCCGTGCGTGACTTCGTGGGCGTGCGTCGTCGGGTTCCCGTCGACGTACCATCGATTCAAGTTCGCATGCCCATCTCCGGGAAGCACCATGACCTCGATGTCTGACGCGCTGATCTGCTCGACGAATACGACTTCGATGTGGAGTGGATTCGCCGCTCCGCTCGTGGGCAAGACAGCGGCGAGTATCATTGGCGCGGGTGTTGGAGGGTTCACGGCGGGTGTGAGCGGCCACCTCACCGGCGACGTCTACGACCAGCTTCTCAACGGCAAGGAGGGCTTTGATAGCTTCGGCGCCTACATGAAGTCCGGAGCCGTTGGTGGTGCGATGGGAGTAGCGACCGCCATGCTTTCAACACTCAGCGTTCAGAGCGCCGCTGCAGTAGGAGAGACGGCGACGACGCGGACTGCTGACGCCTATGCGAAGCAGGCGCCGGAGCACGCCGGGCTATTCGAGCGGGTTCGCGCCGCCGGGACGAAGAACGGCGTACTGGTGAAGCTCAAGGTCAGCGAGCTCGCCGATCTGATCAACAGAATGATGGGAGGGCCCCGCGGCCCAGGTGCTCTCCAACTCGTGGGCGGCATGGACTTCCGGATGCTGGCGCCGGACGCGCAGGTCCGTGTCCGGCTCTCCGCCGATGAAATGTTCAATCGCCCGATGGAGATGTCGAACAACCAGGGCAATGGGGTCGAGGGTAAGGGCGCCAGCGGTATGGCCAGCGGGACGAACGAAGGCCCCGCGATCAAGATCGAGAGCGTCGAGGCAGAACCAGTCAAGACACCTTCAGAAGAGTCGGTCTCGACGCCTGGCGATGACGCAGCCGCGACGTCGTCGGAATTCGTCGACGCACCCGATCCGGCGCCGGCACCCTCTCCCGAAGCGGCGCGGTTACTGTCGAAGGGGCTTCCCGAGAAGGCGATCACGGACGTCGTGACCAAGTTCGGACACCGAGGCCTTCAAGCCGTGGACCGCTTGGTTGCGGAAGGAGTTCCGGGAACCAGTGCGACCAAGGCGCTTAGCGCCGCGGAGAAGTTGGGCGTCGCCGACGAGGTGATCGATCTCGTCAACTCCGGGAAGCTCAAGCATCCGTCGACGTTGCGCAAGTTGCTCGAGGACGCCGTGAGCGAAGGAAGGCAGGGCGCGCACGGCAAGCTCAACGAGCTGATGGAAGCAAAGGCTCGCGCTGATGCAGGTAACGACGTGTCACTGGGGGGTACGAAGTTCGACCCAGCGAAGCCGAAATCTGGGGAAGCAGACGTTGTCCAGTACGGTGCAGAACCCGAGGCTGTTCAGATGAAAACCATATCGAGCGAGACACTCCGGGGAGTGACCGATCAGCTCGACTACGCGGTCAATCAGCTGAAGGGAAAGTCCGGTGAGACTCCGCCGGCTGGAGCCAAGCGAATTGCTCGCGTGCTGATTGAGAACGAGAAGAACCCATTGTTCGGCGCCGATCGCACCCAACTGATAGAGTCCTTC
>JBBRED010000164.1:0-18158 GCA_038203335.1 Haliangiales bacterium
GCGGGCGAGCTGACGATCAAGGGCACCGAGGACGCCGAAGTCCTCGTCTTCGACCTCGCGTAGCTACGTCGGGCGAAACACCGGCGGCGAGACCACCGTCAGGATCGAGCCGAGGATCGCGACCAGCAGCTCTCGGAGCTCGACGCGATCGAGCTTCGGCAGGACGCACCAGTCGAGGACCGCGCCCTCGACGAAGCCGATCCAGCCGCGGATCGCGGTCTCGAACCGCGGGTTGCCGGCGAGCAGAGGCGCGAACGGCTGGTCCTGGAGGAACGTGTCGAACATCTGGCGGCGCACGCTCTCCACGACCTCGGCGACCTCGGGATCGCTGCCGATGCCGCCGCGCATGAGCGAGACGTACGCGCGATTGTGGCGCGTGATGTGATCGAGGTACGCGTCGAGACCGGCGCGCGCCTTGTCGATCGGCGCGAGGTTCGACGGCACGCTGGTCACCGCGGTGACGAGGTCGCCGGCGATCTCGCGGAGGCCGGCGACGTACAGATCGCGCTTCGTCGGGAAGTAGTGATAGAGCAGGCCCTTCGAGATCTTCGCCTCGCGCGCGATGTCGTCGATCGAGACGTCGTCGTACGCGCGATCCGAGAACGCCGACTTCGCGAGACCGAGCAGCTGCGCGCGCCGCGCATCGTTGTCGAGACGGACGCGGCGCGGCCGGCCGCGAACGGGGCGGCGGATCGCCTTGGGGGCGCGTCCTGGAGGCACGAACAGCATCATATCGGAATCGTTGCGCTCCTGGTGGACTATTGACTTCAGGTCAATACGGCTTAGTCTGGGGCATGGCTCAGGCGATCGTCCCTCGCGATCTGGACGTCGATTTCTCGAACGTGCCGAAGCACTGGCTCGCGAACAGCGCCGTCGCCACGGCGATCTCGAACGGCGTCAACATGCTGTTCCCGCACGGCGAGCGGTTCTTCGTGCGCTCGGTGAAGCACTTCCTCGACAAGATCGATGACCCGGTGCTGCGCCAGCAGATCAAGGGCTTCTTCGGTCAGGAGGGCCGCCACGCGCACGCGCACGACGAGTTCAACGAGATCCTCCGGCAGCAGGGCTACGAGATCGATCAGTTCCTCGACAGCTACCGGCGGCTCTCGACCTGGCTCGAGCAGCGCACGCCGCCGAAGCTGCGGCTCGCGGCCACCGCCGCCGCGGAGCACTACACCGCGATCATGGCCGAGGGCGCGTTCAAGCGCGGCGCCCTCGATCAGGCGGCGCCCGAGATGCAGCAGCTCCTCGCGTGGCACGCCGCCGAGGAGATCGAACACAAGTCGGTCGCATTCGACGTGCTCCAGACCATCGACCCGTCGTACCGCCTGCGCGTGCTCGGCCTGATCTACGCCACGGTCACGCTCTCGGGGTTCTGGCTGTGGGGCACGCTCACGCTGATGAAGCAGGACAAGCTGACCTGGCGCTCCGCGCGCGGCGAGCTGAAGGAGCTGCGCAAGCAGGACCCGATCCTCCAGCGCGTGTTCCTGCGCGGCATCCGCGAATATCTGAAGCGCGATTTTCACCCGAGCCAGAACGACGACGCCCACCTCGCCGCGACGTGGTTCGCCGCGCGCGGCATGGCACTTCCGGAGGCCGCATGAAGAGCTCGAACAAGGTCGTCGTCGTCACCGGTGCGGGCAGCGGCATCGGCCGCGCCACCGCTCTCGCGTTCGCCGCCGAGGGCGCGCGCATCGTGGCGAGCGATATCGATCAGGGACGTCTCGATTCGCTCGCCGCCGAGCTCGGCGAGCGCGCGCTCCTGGTGCAGAAGGTCGACGTCTCCGACCGCGCAGACATGGCCGGCTTCGCCGCCGCCGTGCACGCGAAGGTCGCGGCGGTCGACGTGATCGTCAACAACGCCGGCGTTGCCGTCGGCGGTACGTTCCTCGATACCTCCCTCGACGACTGGGACTGGTTGCTCGGTGTGAACCTCAAGGGTGTGGTTCACGGCTGCCACTTCTTCATCCCCGCGATGGTCGAGCGCGGCACCGGCGGCCACGTCATCAACATCTCCTCGATCCTCGGCATCTATCCGGCGCCGCAGGTCACCGCCTACGTCGCGAGCAAGTTCGCCGTGCTCGGGCTGTCGCAGTCGCTGCGCGCCGAGCTCGCGCCGCACAACATCGGCGTCACCGCGATCTGCCCGGGCATGATCAACACCGCGATCATCGATGGCAGTCGGATGAGCGGCCCGGTCGCCGAGCGCAAGGCGAAGGTCCTCGGCGCGTTCAAGAAGGGCGGGGCGCCGCCATCGCTCGTGGCGAAGACCATCGTCGACGCGGTGCGCACGAACCCGGCGGTCAAGACGGTCGGTCGCGACGCCGCCGTGATCCACGCGCTGACCCGGATGGCGCCGCGCCTGTCGTCGGCCCTCGGCGCGACGTTCGCGAAGCGCTTCGCCGTCCGATAAAGGGGTCCGACCCCTTTGCCGCCTTTGCCGCACAAGCGCATTAGCCACGCGTGGCGACTGCGCCTGCCGGCGCGCCGCGTGTTGCGCGCGTGATCGCGCTCGCGATCCCATGTCTGATGCGAGGTCGCTTTCACTCCGCGTTCACAACTCGCGCAGCGCGCTGTCGACCACGGGAGACGAGGTGTTCACCTGCGGACTCGCTCGGTGCGTGGCACCGCCGATGCAGCTCTGGTCATCAACCGCCAACCAGGAGCATGCGATGACGACCGAGACCTTCGAGAACCTCACCGACGACCAGCTCGACACCGCGTTCGGTGGAATGTCCTCCGCCGCCCGCTTCATCATGATGCACGAGTCCGGCGGCAGCGCGACCGCCGGCCATCTGCACTCGCAGGGCCGCGGCGACGGCACGCGAGGCAATCACTCGTCCGCGTACGGCGCGTTCCAGATGATCCAGTCGACGCGAAAGCAGTACATGGGCAGGGACTACCAGTCGTCGGACTTCAACAAGCAGTACGCCGCGGCGAGCCACTACGTGAGCGATCGATACGGCTCGTGGGAAGGCGCGCAGCGGTTCTGGCAGAAGCACCACTGGTACTAGTAGCTTAGGCGCGATGCCCAAGGCCGCGCCCGTCACGCTTCCGTTCACCGGATTTGCGAAGACCGCACCGGCGTTCTTTCACGAGCTCGCCGTGGAGATGAACCGCGATTGGTTCCTCGAGAACAAGCAGCGGTACGAGGCGGAGTGGGTGCAGCCGATGATCGCGCTGCTCGGCAAGGTCCGCGCGGGGATGACCGCCGCCTACAGGCCGCTGCCGCTCGGCGAGCCGAAGGTCATGCGCATTCACCGCGACGTGCGGTTCGCGAAGGACAAGACCCCGTACAAGACCCACATCGGTGCGGTGATCACCGTCGCAGGCAACAAGGTCGGCGAGGGCGGCAACGCGGCGATGTACATCCACCTCGGCACCGACGAGGAGTTCGTCGGCGTGGGCACGTACATGTTCGATCCGGAGCGGATGGCGAGGTGGCGCAAGCAGGTCGCGGGCAAGGCAGGCGCCGAGCTGGCGACGATGATCGCGAGGCTGCGCAGGGCGGGCTACGAGGTCTCCGGACACGACGACTACAAGAAGGTGCCGAAGGGCTTCGACCCCGAGCACCCGCGCGCGGATCTGCTGAAGATGAAGGGCCTCACGGCGGGGCCGGGTGAGATTCCCCGCGGCCTTCTGCACAAGCCGGAGCTCGCGACCTGGCTGACCAAGCACGGGGTTGCGCTGGCGCCGCTGGTGCGCTGGCTGCACACCAAGATCGGCTGATAACGACCGGTTGCACCGCCTCGGGGCGCGGCATAAGGTGCCCCCGACATGAAGCTGGCCACGCTGCGTGATGGCTCCCGAGACGGACGCTTGCTGGTCGTGCGCAAGGATGGCCAGGTTGCTGCGCCATCGCCCGATGGCTGGCCCACGCTGCAGCGCGCACTCGACGACTGGGATGCGGCCGAGCCGCAGCTCCGCGCCGTCTCCGAGAAGCTCGAGGCGGGCGCGATCGACGGCAGCCCGATCGATCCGCATCGCCTCGGCTCGCCGCTGCCGCGCGCGTACGAGTGGATCGATGGCTCCGCGTTTCTCAACCACGTCATCCTCGTCCGCAAGGCGCGCAAGGCCGAGCCGCCGGCCACGCTCGAGACCGATCCGCTGATCTATCAGGGTGGCTCGAGCGATCTGCTGGGCCCGCTCGATCCGATCGAGCTGCACGATCCGGCGTGGGGCCTCGACTACGAGTCCGAGGTCTGCGTGGTGCTCGGCGACGTGCCGATCGGCACCAAGGCCGCCGACGCCGCGAAGCACGTGCGCCTCGTGATGCTCGCGAACGACTGCACGCTGCGAAATCTGATCCCCGACGAGCTCGCGAAGGGCTTCGGCTTCTTCCAGAGCAAGCCGGCCACCGCGTTCTCGCCGTTCGCCGTCACCCCCGACGAGCTCGGCGATGCATGGCGCGATGGCCGCGCGCACGTCCGCGTGCGGTCCACGTACAACGGCACCGTGATCGGCGACTGCGACTCCGGACCCGAGATGCACTTCTCGTTCTTCGATCTGATCCAGCACATCTCGCGGACCCGCCGGTTCGGCGCGGGCACGGTGCTCGGCAGCGGCACGGTCTCGAACAAGGATCGCGAGCGCGGGGTGTCGTGCCTCGCGGAGCGCCGGATGATCGAGACCATCGAGGGCGGCAAACCCACCACGCCGTTCATGGCGGTCGGTGACCAGATCCAGATCGAGGCGTTCGACGCCGCCGGCGTCAGCCACTTCGGATTGATCGACCAGCGCGTCGTCGCTGCAGGAGGCGCCTCGTGAAGATCACGCTCCATAACTACTGGCGGTCCTCGGCGAGCCAGCGCGTTCGCATCGGCCTCGGGCTCAAGGGTCTCGCGTTCGACTACGTCATCGTCAACATCGTCAAGTCCGACCAGTTCGCGGTCGCGTACAAGGCGAAGAATCCGATGTCGCAGGTGCCCGCTCTCGAGATCACCGAGGACGATGGCTCGGTCCGTGTGGTCACCCAGTCGCTACCGATCCTCGAGTACATCAATGAACGCTTCCCGGATCCTCCGATCCTCCCGGCCGACCTGTGGCTGCGCGCGCGCTGCCGCGGGCTCGCGGAGATCGTGAACTCCGGCATCCAGCCGCTGCAGAATCTGACGACGACGAACCAGGTCACGGCGATCGGCGGCGACGCCGTGGTGTGGCCGAAGAAGTTCATCGCGGATGGTCTCCTGGCGTTCGAGAACGCCACCGCCGATACCGCGGGCGCGTTCTGCGTCGGCGATCACCCCACGATCGCGGACTGCTGCTTGATCCCGCAGCTCACGTCGGCGCGCCGGTTTGGCGTCGACCTCGCTCCGTTCACCCGACTCCTCGCGATCGAGGAGCGCTGCCTGGCGCTCCCCGCGTTCGCGAACGCAGTCCCCGACCAGCAGCCCGATGCCGTGAAGCCGTAGAGGTAACCATGTCCAAGAACTCGCCCGTTGGCATCAAGCGTATCGAAGGCATCCACTACTACGTCAACGACCTCGAGCGGTCGCGGACGTTCTACGTCGACAAGCTCGACTTCGCGGAGACCTGGCGCAGCTCGCCGGAGATGGAGGCGAACGGACGCCAGAAGTCCGCCGCGTTCCACGCCGGAAACATCGATATCGTGTGCAGCGCGCCGGTCGGCACCGGCGGTCGCGCGGCGCGGTTTCTCGGCAAGCACCCGGATGGCGTCGGAACGCTCGCGTTCGAGGTCGAGGACATCGAGCGCACCTTCGCGATGCTCGAGGAGCGCGGTGGCACGATCATCGACGACATCCAGACGTTTCAGGACGACGGCGGCACGATGCGCCAGTTCTCGATCACCACCCCGTTCGGCGACACCACGTTCCGGTTCCGCCAGCGCTCCGGTTATCAGTCGCTGTATCCGGGTTGCGTGAAGCACCCGGGCACCGGCAGCAACAAGTTCGGGTTCGAGGACATCGATCACTGCACGGCGAACTTCCAGACCATGAAGCCGATGCTCCTGTGGATGGAGCACGTCCTCGGCTTCGAGCAGCTCTGGGAGGTCGACTTCCACACCAGCGACATGGATCCCGGCCGCAAGACCGGCTCGGGTCTCAAGTCGATCGTGATGTGGGATCCAACGTCGAACGTGAAGTTCGCGAACAACGAGCCGGCGCGCCCGTTCTTCAAGAACTCGCAGATCAATATCTTCAACGAGGAGCTGCGCGGCGATGGCGTGCAGCACGTGGCGTTGACCGTGAAGGACATCGTCACCGCGGTCCGCGATCTTCGAACGGCGGGCGTGTCGTTCATGCCCACGCCGGGCAGCTACTACGACCTGCTCCCCGAGCGGATCGAGAAGAGCGGCATCAAGAAGATCGACGAGGACATCGAGATCCTTCGCGACCTGCAGATCCTGATCGATGGCGACGCGCACCACGCGTACATGCTGCAGATCTTCCTCCGCGAGTCGGCCGGTCTGTACAAGGACCCGAGCGCGGGCCCGTTCTTCTACGAGATCATCCAGCGCAAGGGCGACCGCAAGTTCGGCGCCGGCAACTTCCGGGCGCTGTTCGAGAGCATCGAGCGCGAGCAATCGAAGGGAAGCCCGGCGTAATGCTCGACAGGATGCAGGTCGGCGACGTCGCGGCCAAGCACCACATCCAGCTGCGCGGCTCCGACGGCGCACTGCGCTTCGAGGAGTGCTTCACGCGCGACGGGTTCGACGGGCCGTACTCGATCTTCTATCACCTGCGTCGCCCGCACCTGCATCGGCTCGCGCCCGCGACGCACGGCTGGGCCGCGCCGGTCGCAGCGCCCGATCGCGCGCTCGCGAAGCGCCACTACAAGTCGTTCGAGCTCGCCGGCGTGACCGGCCCGCAGATCGACGCGCGCATCCCGCTCGTGTTCAACGACGACGTGATCTCCGGCGTCGCGTTCCCGACCGTCGAGGATCCGGTCTACATCGCCGATGGCGACGCGGACCAGCTGATCTATATCCACCAGGGCGGCGGCACGCTCAAGAGCCAGCTCGGCGACGTGGTGTTCGCGCAGGGCGACTACGTATTCGTGCCGCGCGGGCTGCTCCACCGCTTCGTGCCGACGGGTCCGCAGTACTGGTTCTGGTTCTCGATGACGGGCGGCGTGCACATCCCGAAGCAGTGGCGCAACGAGGTCGGTCAGCTCCGCATGGACGCGCCGTACTCGCACCGCGACTTCAAGCGACCGCAGTTTACCGGCCCCACCGACGAGGGCATCCGCGAGCTCGTGGTGCGGCGCGCCGGCACGTGGCACGGCTTCACGATGGCAGAGTCGCCGCTCGATCTCGTCGGGTGGGACGGCACGGTGTACCCGTGGGCGTTCCCGATCCTCGCGTTCCAGCCGCGCGTGTCGTCGGTGCACCTGCCGCCGACGTGGCACGGCACGTTCGCCGCGCCGGGGGCGCTGATCTGCAGCTTCGTGCCTCGCCCGGTCGACTTCCACCCGGAAGCGATTCCGTGCCCGTACCCGCACTCGAACACGCACTGCGACGAGATCATCTTCTACGCCGAGGGCCAGTTCACCTCGCGCAAGGGCGTGGCCTCGGGTTCGATCTCGCACCATCCGATGGGCGTGCCGCACGGCCCGCACCCCGGAAGCTACGAGGGCTCGATCGGCACGAAGCGCGCCGACGAGGTCGCGGTGATGGTCGATCTGTTCAAGCCGCTGTCGGTGACGGCCGCCGCCCTCAACGTCGAGGACGCGGGCTACCAAGACTCGTTCCTATGAGCGCCGATCCGGCGACCTCCCTCGTCGTCGTCTCTCTCGATGCGACCACCTTCGCGTTGCCCGCGGTCAACGTCATCGAAGTTATTCGAGCGGTCGCGATCACCAAGGTCCCCGGGTGCCCCGACGCCGTGGAGGGAGTGGTGAACGTTCGCGGCGAGCTGATCCCCGTGTACGACGTGCGAGCGCGCTTCGGGTTGCCTCCTCGCGAGGTGCATCGCGATGACCACTTCGTGATCGTCACGGCGGGGACCCGCGGATCTGCGATCGTCCGGGTCAGTCGCGCGCACGAGCTACGCGCGGTCGATCCGCAGCTCACGAGCCGTCTGGAGCGATCCACGGATCCCATGATCCGGGGTCTCGCGCGACTCCCCGATGGGCTGCTCGTCGTCTGCGATCTCGCCGAGTTTCTGACCGACCTCGACGCCGCGCAGACGGCCGCGGCGATCACGAACCACCAAGACGCCCCGTGAGCACCGCTCCATCGCCGCAGGTCGCCGCGGTGCTCGCGATGATCGCCGAGCGCAGCGGCCTCGTGTTTCCGGATCTCCGCGGTGCGACGGCAAGGGCTACGATCGCGGAGTTTCTCGCGGAACGCGATCTGCGCGGAGAGCACGACCTCGCGACGAGCGGCCAGCTACCGGCGCTGCTCGAACGACTCGTCGTGCACGAGAGCTTCTTCGACCGCGATCTCGAGCAGTTGAGGTTCGTGGACGACGTGGTGTTGCCCGAGCTCGGGCAGAGTCGGGACGTCCCGCTTCGCGTCTGGAGCGCCGGGTGTGCAGGCGGTGAGGAGGCCTACACGCTGGCGTTCATGCTGGCGAAGCGAGGCATGTTCGACCGCGCGGCCGTGGTCGGCACGGACCTCTCGGAGGCGGCGCTCGCCCGCGCTCGCCGCGGCCGCTACCGCGCATGGTCGGCCCGCCTCGGCCCGGGCTCACCCGCGGCCAGGTTCCTCGAATCGGTCGACGACCAGTTCCAGGTGCCGGCTCGCTTCGTCAACGCGGTGACGTTTGCGCGGTTGAACCTGGTCGAGGATCCGTACCCGGGTGGGCATCACCTGATCACGTGCCGTAACGTGCTCATCTACTTCGATCCGCGGTCGGTCGAGATCGTGGCCAAGAAGCTCGCGGGTGCGCTCGCGCCCGGTGGCTGGATCGCCGTCGGGCCCTCCGATCCGCGCCTCGATCAAGCCGCACCGCTGGAGATGATCTTCGACGAGCGCGGCACGTTCTATCAGGCGCGTGCGCGAACCCACCGACGGGTCGTGGCACCACCACCCGTTCCCGCGTTCGTCCCCGATCCCGAGCCGTTCGACGTGCCCGTCGCGCCACCGGTTCTCCGCCCTGCGCCGCTTCCGCGCGTCGCCGGGCCACCGCCAATCGCCGCGGAGGTCGGAGAAATTCGCAGGCTCGCAGACATCGGTGATGCGACGCGCGCGCAGGCGCTTCTCGAGGTCGCCTTACGCGCCCGACCGCTCGACCCCGAGCTCCACTTCCTGAGCTCCGTCCTGGTGACGGAGCGCGACGTGGACGCCGCGCTCGCCGCCCTCGCCCGGTGCGTGTATCTCGATCCCACGAAGGCTGCGCCCCAGTTGCTCGCCGCGTCGCTGTGGCGAGCCCGCGGCAGGCGCGCGGAGGCACGGAAGGCGTATCGTGCCGCCCTGACCATTCTTGCTCGAACGCCAAGGGCGGAGTTGGTGCCGTGGGTCGACGAGACCGCAGGGACCCTGATCACGGCGTGTCAGCGTGCACTGGAGGTCCTCGATGGAGAAGGATGATGTGTTGGCCCGGCGTGCTCGGGCTCTCGCTCGTCCCCTCGCGCAGGAAGCGAGGGGCGACGGCTCGCGTGCGCTGGTCGCCACCGTCGGTCCCCAGCGTCTCGCGTTCCCCCTCGACCACGTTCTCCGTGTCCGCGCCGTGGGGCGGTGCACCCCGGTCCCGAATGCACCCGAGGGAATCGTGGGCGTCGCGAAGCTCGAGGGAAAGATCGCGGCGGTCTTCGGCGCCCGCACGTGGCGAGGCCTTCCGGAGAACGTGCGGGCGGAGAATCCGGTGGTGATCCTCGGCGTGCGTGAGGCTCCGCTGGCTCTCCTGCTCGATTCGGTGGTCGGAACGATCGACGTGCCCGCGGACGTTCTTGATCTTCGCAGAGCGGGGGAGCCCTGGCTGCGTGCGATTCTCGACGACGTGTTGCTCGTCGACGTTCCCCGCCTGATCGAGCTGCTCTCGGAACAGGGCATATCCGCAGATCGAGGAGTCCGATGACCATTGGTAAGAAGATCGCGCTCGGCTTCGCCGTTCCCGTTGCGCTGTTGATCCTCGTGGGGCTCCTGGCGCGATCGATCTCCGATCGTCAGACTCACACCACCAGCCTGGTCGAGCACACGCAGGAGGTGAAGCTGGTGCTGCAACGGCTGCTCACCCGCGTGGTGGATGCCGAGACCAGCGCGCGCGCGTTCTACTTCGTCGCGGACGAAGGATTTCTCGATCGGTACCGCGGCGCGCAGGCCGATGTGGATCGGCTGCTCGCGTCGCTCGACAAGTCCCTGGTGGACAGCGCCGAAGAACGCTCCCACATCGAGGCGCTCGGTCCGACGGTGAGCGGCCGGATCCGCCTCCTGACCGACACCATCGAACGCCGTCGCAAGGGGCCGTTCGACGAGCCCACGGCCCGTGCCGCGCTGACCGAGGGCAAGGAGGTCATGGACAACGTGCGGAGCCAGGTCGCTGCGATCCAGGAAGTGGAGACCGGTCTGCTCGCGCAGCGGAAAGTGGAGGCCGACGACACGGCGGCATCGGCGAAGGTGGTCCTGCTCGGTGCGCTCATCCTCGGCCTGGTGATCTCGCTGTTCTCGAGCTGGGTGATCGCGCGCTCGATCGTGAATCCGATGGAGCGGATCCGCGCCGGCGTCGCCGAGATCGCAGCCGGTAACCTCGCGCACCGGATCGGGGTGACCAGCCGGGACCAGCTCGGCCAGCTCGCGACGGCCTTCGACGACATGGCGGTTCGCCGGCAACGCGCGGAGGCCGACATGGCGGAGCGAGCCGAGCAACGGGCCAAGGTCCTCGCGAAGGTCGCCGAGATCGCGACGCGGCTGGCGGCCTCGGCCGAGGAGCTGGCGGCCACGACGGCTGGTCAGGCCGCCGGTGCACAACAACAATCGGCGGCCGTCGCCGAGACCACCGCGGTCGTCGAGGAGGTCGTGCAGACCTCCAGCCAGGCAGCGGAACGTGCGCAGGCGATCGCGCAGGGCGCCCGCGACGCGGCGGCGGCGGGGCAGGCGGGACAGGACTCTCTCGGTGCCGCGACGACGACGATGGAGAGTGCACGCCAGCAAGCCAGCCGGGTCGCCGAGTCGATCCTCTCGCTCGCAGAGCACGCGCAGGCGATCGAGGAGATCATCACGACCGTGGACGACATCGCTGAACAGTCCAACATGCTCGCGCTCAACGCGGCGATCGAAGCCTCGCGTGCCGGCGAGTACGGCCGCGGGTTCGGAGTGGTCGCCGTGGAGATGAAGGCGCTGGCGGACGCATCCAAGACCGCGACGCAGCAGGTGCGGCGGATCCTCGGCACGATCCAGAAGCAATCCAATCAGGCCGTGATGATGGCCGAGACCAGTACGCGCGGCCTCGACGAGGCAGCACGTGCGGCCGAGGCCGTGCAGATCTCGATGCGCGCACTCGGCGAGGCGATCGCGAATGCCGCGACGGCATCCGCCCAGATCGCTGCCTCGGCGAGGCAACAGTCCGGCGGGCTCCAGCAGGTGAATCAGGCGATGCGCGATGTGGCGGGGGTCGCCACACAGAACCTCGCCACCACCCGGCAGGTCGGACAGGCCGCGCAGGATCTCACACAGCTCGGCACCGCGCTCAAGGGTCTGTTCGCCAGCGGAGGCGGCCAGCACGGCGATGGACGCGCATGAGCAAGCACTGCGTCGGCAACTGTCGGCGCTGTTCGCGGAAGAGCTTGCCGATCGTGTCGACGAGCTGAGACGCGTCGCGGGGGAGCTCGAGACACAGCCGAGCTCCGCGGACGGGCTCTCCGCACTGCATCGCGTGCTGCACGTGATCAAGGGCGCGAGCCGCTCCGTCGGCGAGGAGGCGATCGAAGGCGCGTGCCACCGCCTCGAGACCGAGCTCGCTGAGAGCGCCATCGACCACCCGCTCTCGCTCGGCGCCGTCTACGAATTGGCCGACGCGCTGGATGAATCCCGCGGCGCCCTCCGTTCGGGCGCGGAGGTGGCGCCGCAGCGATTCGAGGCCATCGGGCGCGCCGGCGAGGCTCCGGTCCCTCGGCCCGTCGTTCCTGGTCCGGTCCTCGAGGACGCGGGCGACACGCTGCGCGTCGCCTCCGCAGCGCTGGATGCCCTCGTCTCTCAGTCGGCCGAGGTCCTGCAAGCGCGTCAGACCCTGGCGCCCGCGCTGCGCGTCCTCGAGAAGCTCCGCGACGAAGCGCGCGTCGCGTTCGGCAAGGCCACGGCGGGGCCGGTCGTCGACGGCCGGCAGTGGCTGCGGAGCATCGAGCGGAGCTATCGGGATCTGAAGGCCTCGGCCGACCGCATCGCCCGCTCGTCGGAGATCCTCGACGACCAGATCCGGCGCTTGCGACTCAGACCGTTCGAGGAGGTGGTGTCCGGATGCGCTCGGATCGTTCGGGATGCCGCGACGGCGCTCGGAAAACAGGTGGTGCTGACGGTCGAGGCACGCGGCGTCCAGCTCGATCGCGTGCAGGTCGAAGGCCTTCGCGACGTGATGGTTCAGATCGTGCGCAACGCCGTCACGCACGGGATCGAAGACGCCGACGTCCGGCGTGCCGCCGGGAAGCCGGAGCACGGGACGATCGCGGTCGAAGCGACGCCGGGTGGCGACGCCTTGCGGATCCAGGTGCGCGACGACGGGGCGGGGCTCGATGTCGCCTGGCTCGAACGCATGGCCATCAGCCGGGGGCGACCGATCGGAGATCCGCGCGAGATGGCCCGGATGATCTTCGAGCCGGGCGTGTCGAGCGCGCCGGCGATCACCGAGCTCGCCGGGCGCGGGGTCGGGCTCGATGTCGTGCGGCAACGCGTCGAACGCCTCCATGGATCGATCAGTGTCGACTGGGTCCCGAACGCCGGCACCACGTTCACGATCGATGTTCCGATCACCGTGGCCACGCTGCGGTCGTTGATCCTCGGGGCCTCCGGCAGTGTGTATGCGCTTCCGATCAGCGCGATCGAGAGACTGGTGTGGGTCACCGCGGCGAAGGTCCAGCGCGGCGAGACGCGGCAGCTCCTTCGCGTGGGTGGTGATTGGTTGGTCGTGGCTCCGCTCGGCTCGGTGCTCGGAACGGGGAGCTCGACCGCGACCGCTCGAACCCCGGGCGTGGTGCTCTCGCATGGGGGCCGCCGGGTCGTGATCATCGCCGACGAGATCCTCGACACGCTCGAGCTCGCGTTCGAGCCACTCGATCCGAGGCTGGGACGGGTCCGCTGCGTCGCCGGCGCGACGACCTTGCCCGACGGCTCCATCGCGCTTGTCCTCCAGGCGGCCGACCTCATGGATGCCGCCTTGGGAACCTCGTTCGGCGAGACGTTCACCGCGCCCGATGCGTCTCGGCCTCCGCGCTCGGTGTTGCTCGTGGACGACTCGGCCACGACCCGTGCACTGGAAGCGAATATCCTGCGCGCGGCCGGCTACGTCGTTCGCACGGCGTTCGACGGGCAGGATGCCTGGCGGCAGCTCGCCGAGGCGAGCTGCGACATCATCGTGAGCGACGTCGACATGCCGAACCTGAACGGCATCGAGCTGGCCGAACGGGTTCGCGCCACACCGGACCTCGCCACGATCCCGATCGTCCTCGTCTCGGCGCGTGGCTCTGATTCCGACAAGGCGCGCGGGATGAAAGCGGGGGCAAACGCCTATCTCGTGAAGAGCAGCTTCGATCAGACCGTGCTGCTCGAGACGCTGACGCGGTTGCTCTGAGCCGTCTCACTTCCAATCGGTGGCGACGGCGATCGCCGAGGCCCCGGCAACCTCATTGAGCTTCTCCTGTTCCCGCGCGATCGCCGCGAACAACGCCATCATGAGATCGAAGTGCTCCTCGAGCCGGTCGAGCAACTCCTCTCGCTCGATCTGGAGCACGACCAGCGGCGAGATCGCGATCACGCTGTTCAACCGCGGCGCGGTGGTGAGCTCCTCGACATGCGCGAGGAAGTCCCGACCTGCGCGGGTCACGCGCGCGCCCGCCGGGTTCTGCAGCTCGACGGCGCCCTCCACCAGCAGCGAGACCAGTGTGGAGCTCGCGCCGGCCGCGACGATCACCTCGCCCGGTGCGAACCTCGCTTCGACGGCGCTCTGCGCGAGGTTGGCGATCCCCTGGGTCGATGCCCCGCGGAACGCCGGCATCCGCGACAGGATCATCAATCGCTCGACGGTCGACAGCTCCACCTTTGCGAAGGAGGGCGACTTCGCTGATCCCGTGCTCGCGAGCAACTCCTGCGCTTCCGGTCGCGCAACGGCATCCGCGATGATCTCGTGGCTCAGCCACGACATCATGCGATGACTGACCTCGAAATTGTCTTCGAGGTAGTCGAGGTAGTCGGCGGTATCGAGCTCCACCAAGCGTGCCGGGGTCGCCGCCACGGCGGTGCGGGCGTGCGGCCGACCCTGGAGGAAGTCGACGAACCCGGCCGTGCCACCGGCGGCGACACGCCAGCTCGGCGCAGCGGGGGCGTCCATCGCGACCTCACCGCTCATCACCTGGAACACGGTCGTCGCCGTACGTGCGCGCTCGTAGAGAACGTGGCCTGCCGGTACGTCGACCTGGCGGGCGATCGCGAGCAAGTGCGCGAGCTGGGCCTCCGATGCAAACATCCCCAGGCCCACGCGAACGTCGAGCTCGCGGCGACCCTCGTCGTTGTCGACGCGCTCAACGGGCACGGGTGCTCCGGTGGTAGATGCCGAGGGGCTCGAACAACGGCCGCACGGCGACGACCTCGTCGACCACGGCGGTGAGGTCCGGCGTGTCGAGGTCGATCGCGTAGTACCCGGCGCACGCCGAGAGCAGCGTGTCGCTCTCTCGGATCAGGCGACCGACGGCTTCGGCGACGGTCAGCGGAATCTCGGCGCCGAGTCCGAGCCGTGTCATGCGCTCGCGGTCATCCAGGTCCTCTCCGAGGATCAGCAAGCGATCGCGAATGCCGTGCGCTTCGGACCTCGCGTAGAACGACGTGTGCGTGAGCGTATCGAGAAATTCGCTGCCGTGGTCTCTCGCGCGCTGGTCGGCGCCCTTGAGCGCGCGCTCGATCTCTCGCATGTTCTCTCGAGGGTGGAGTGCCTGAAGCGCGAGGAACGCGCGGTCCAGGGCCTGCGAGACCTTGTCGGCGAGCAGACCGCGTAGCAGCGTCGCGCTCGTCCGTCCATCGGTGTCGGCGAGGACCGGCACGGCGAGCGCAAGCAGCCGGCAATACTCCTCGAGGTGCAGCCGGAGCTCGGCGAGCAGCAGCCGTGCATCGACGATGATCTCGTCGTGGGTCGCCAACCGTGCGAGGGCGCGAAGGATCCGGTATCGAACGGCGCCCGAGTGTTCGCGTGCGAGCTGCCGGGCGAGGATCTCGGCGGCGGCGGACGTGCCGAACGTCGCGAGCGTGCCGGGCACGTGGAGACGAAGCCTCTGCGAGGTCTCGGGCTCGACGAGAGCGGTCTCCAGTGCGTCGAGGGCGCCGGGACCGATCGCGAGTAACGCACGGCGGACCGCGGGCCGTGCGGCGCGGGTCTCGAGCCGTTGCAGCAAGAAAGGAATGAATCGCGGATCGGGGACGTGCTCGATCGCGAGCGCCAGGCGCTCGATCATCGCCACATCGCGCGTGACCGCAACATCCAGCATCACCTCGACCCAGCGCGCGTCGCCATCGGTCCGGATCGCCTCGATGAGCTCGCTCCGCGCCTGGTCACCGCGCTGACCGCTCTCGGCCAGCAGTGCGACCACCGCGGAGTTGTGACGCACGCCGTCCGCGGTGCCCTGCTGGAGGCTCCAGAACACGCCGTGCGCCATCACCCCTGGATCATGGTCACACAAGCCGGCGAAGATCGCGGTCTGATCGTTGATGCGCGCCAGTGCGCGAAGCGCGAGCATGCGCGCGCGCGGCTCGGGCGCCTTCAAGAGCCGCCAGGTCAGGGGAATCCAGTCGGTGCGACCGGGAGTCGTCATCGCCGCCAGCGCGGCCGCCTGGACCTCGTTCGAGTCGTGGCGCAGGATGAGTGGGGGGATCAGGTTGGCGCGGTCGCGCGCGACGAGGATATCGATGGCGGCGATGGTGCGCCGATCATCCTCGCTCGAGAGCGCCGCGACCACGGTCTCGATCGCCTTCACGTCGAGGTGGTGCACGGGGTCGAGCGCGCGGCGGTTCACGGACTTGCGAAGCTGGTCGAGATAATGCCTGCGCAGGCCCGCTGCGGTGACCGTCCACGTCAGCGCGATGCCCGCCAGGATCACAGCGACCACGGTCGCATCGGCGCTCCCCATGGTCGCCAGCGCGAGGAGGAGTGCCGCGGTCAGTGCCTGGACGAGGCGCGTGCCCGCACTCTCGAGAGGCTCGCGCACGCTCGCACGAATCCGTTCCGGCACCGGCATCCACAGAAGCTCGGTGGACACGCGATTCACGGAGTAGCGCAGCGACGAATCCGCTCCCTTCGTCAGGCCGATCGCGAGGAACGAACCAGCGGTCAGGACCGTGGCCGCCCCTCCGATCAGCAGCAACGATGGCAGCAGCAGCGCCATGCCGAGGACTCCCAGTCTCCGCACGAGCCAGGTGGTGCCGATCAGCTGGAACACGAGTGAGAGCGCTGCGACGATGCCGTTGTAGCGCGCGATGAACCGAGCCAGCTCGTCGGTCTGAAAGGCCGCACCAGCCGCCGATTTGAACAGCCAGTCCGCGAGGAGTGCCACGGCAGTCGCGCAGACCGTGAGCAGGACCACCCGGCGGACGTAGGTCCCCTGCGGCTGCTTCGTGCCGCCGATCGACTTGGGCTTCGTTTCCGCCGATCGGAGGCGCGGCTCGACGCCTTCGGTGTCGCGGGCGAGGAGGACCGCAGCGACGAGGTAGAACCCCGATGCGACGAGCAAGAGCCCTTCGATCTCGAGCCCGTCGAGGAGTCTCCACGCGAGTAGCGCGCCGACGAGCGTACCGATGGCGCCACTCGCGGCGATCGGTCCGTACAACCGTTTTGCTTCCGCGGTGGTGAACCGCGTCCCCGCCAGGAGCCAGTACTGGACGACCACGACCGTGCCGATCAATCCGGTCCACAGGTACAGCGCAAGTCCCGCGGCAGAGCCACGTGGAATCACGTAGAACGCCGCGGTGCCTGTGGCGGCCACGACCAGCGTCACGATCAGCGCTCCTCTCCGGCCCAGCCGCCGTACCACCCACGCGTTCGCCGCGATCGCCACCATCGCGATCGCGGCGATCGCCAGGTACGCGAGTGCGAGCTGCTTGGCGCCATTGCTCGCGAGAAACAGCGAGTCGCGTGCTGTCTCCGAGATCGTGAAGCCCGCGAGGATCGCGAACAGTGCCCCGGCGGCCTGGGTCGCGCGCCCACGCTCGCTCGGCCGGACGTCGAACAGGCGGCGCAGCACGGAAACACTATACGTCGCGGCCCTGCCCCCTGGACGTCGTGCGCGTGCGCACACCTCGTTCTCCGTCGGAGGCTCTCACGACTAGCTCCAGGGCGGCGATCTTGTTACACCAGCACGATGCTCCGCGTGCTCGTCGCTGAGGACTCGGCCACAGCCCGGCTCCTGCTCGTGTCATTGCTGTCCTCGGATCCCGAGATCAGCGTGGTCGGGCAGGCGAAGAATGGTGCGGAAGCGGTGACGCTGTGCGCGTCGCTGCGGCCCGACGTGGTGACGATGGACCTGCAGATGCCCGAGGTCGACGGCCTCGAGGCCACGCGGCAGATCGTGAGTCAGACCGGCACGCCGGTGATCATCGTGTCGAGCCTGGATCCAGCGGATGTCAGCCGATCGATGACGGCGTTCAACGCCGGGGCGCTCGCCGTACTCGCCAAGCCATCGGGACCCGGAACACCTCGGTTTCAGCGGGACTGTCGCGAGCTGATCGCCACCGTCAAGGCTCTGTCGGAGGCCAAGCCCGAGGCTACGACTTCCTCGCCTCCGCCTGACGTGCCTCGTCCCGCGCCCTCGGATCGACCGATGGACCGGCCTCGGCTCGAGATCATCGGGATCGTCTCGTCGACGGGCGGTCCGATCGCGCTGCGTGCGTTGTTTCAGGGCCTGCCGACGACGTGCGGCGTACCGATCCTCGTCGTGCAGCACATCGCCGCCGGGTTCGCGAAGGCCTTCGCGGATTGGCTTGCTGGCTGCACGGACCGACAGGTGCGGGTGGCAGTTGATGGAGAGCCGGTGCAGGCGGATGTGGTCTACGTGGCGCCCGATGATCG
>JBBRED010000165.1:0-18060 GCA_038203335.1 Haliangiales bacterium
ATCGGCGCGGCCGGGCACCAGCTCGGGATGCCGGTCCTGGTCACCCTGGTGATCTCGTCGATGCTGCTGCTCGGGTTGCCGATCGCCGCGATGCTGCACCTCGGGATGCGCGGCACGGCGCTCGGCCTGCGGATGCCGAGCGGCCGCGCCGTGCTCGCCGCCGTGTTGATCGGCACGACCGCCTGGTACCTCAATGTTCGCATAGTGATGCTGCTGCCGTTCGAGGAGGGGCAGCTCCACTCGTTCAATCGCGTCGTCGATCAGCCGCCGTTGATCGTGGCGCTGCTCGCGATCCCGCCGAACAGCACGCTCACCGCCACCATCGGCGGAAGGGCCGAGCCGGCGCCCGCGTGATACAAGCGTGGGGTGCGTGGTTCGCTCGGGCTCGTCATCGGCCTGGTCGTCGGTGCCGGTGGAATGTATCTCGCGCTGCGCCCACCGTGGGGCGGCCGGGCCACGACCACGACGCCGATCGACGCGGGCCCGGTGGCACAGGTCCCGGGCGACGCCGGCCCGAGCGCCAAGCCGAAGAAGAAGCGCCGGCGCCCGCCGGGCACGGTGACACCGCCAGGCCAGGCCGCCTCGGACGAGGAGTACGAGGAGACCGAGCCGCTTCCGGTGCTGACCGCCGGCGATCGCCAGTTCGAGTGGCGCGGCGATGACGTCACGCCTCCTCCTACCAAGATCGACATGGGCGGAGGCGCCGAGGCGCGCCCGCTCGACTCGGGCGAGATCAACGGCACGCTCGGCAGCCAGGCCGGCCCCGTGAAGGACTGCGTGATCGCGAGCGTGACCAACACGGACCTGCGCGGCGAGTTTCACGTCAAGCTGCTCGTCGATCGCAACGGCAAGGTCAGCAAGAGCCGCGTGCAGGCGCCGCGCTACACGTTCGGCAAGGGCCTGCTCACCTGCGTACAGCGCGCCGCGGGGCGCATGAAGTTCCCGGCGACCGGTGGCTTCACCTCCGTCGACGTTCCCGTGTCGGTGAACTGATGTCCGACGAGCTGCGCCTGCGGAACCCCACGCAGTGGGTCACGATCGTCATCATCGTCGTGAACCTGGCCGTGTTCGCCGTCTCGGCGGCGATGGGAGCCGGGCTCGCGTCGCCCGATCCCGACAAGCTCGTGGCGCTGGGCGGTAGCCTCCCGGCGCTGACGCTCTCGGGCCAGCCGTGGCGCCTCGTGACGGCGATGTTCCTGCACGCCGGCGTGCTGCACATCGCGTTCAACATGTTCACGCTGTACAGCGGCGGCCGAGTCGCCGAGACGCTGTTCGGTCGTGCGAGCTACCTCGCGGTCTATTTCGGCGCCGGTCTCGTCGGTGGGATCGCGGCCATGACGAAGACGGCGATGATCGTCTCCGTCGGCGCGTCTGGCGCCATCTTCGGCGTCTTCGGCGCGATCCTCGCGTACCTCGTCGCGCACAAGGAGCAGCTCGATCCGGAGATGCGTGCGAAGCAGCTGAAGAGCATGGGCACGTTCGTCGCCCTGAATCTGATGATCGGCTTCAGCGTGAAGGCGATCAGCCTCTCGGCGCACATCGGTGGCTTCGTCGCCGGCTTCGCGATCGCGTATGTCGGGGAGCACGGCACCGACCTCGCGAACACGAGCGCCGCGATGGCGCGTCGCCTCCCGCGCGTGATGGTCATGACCGTGCTCGCGCTCGGCGTCGTGGTCGCCGGGCTCGTGCTGCTGCCGAAGAGCCCGGTCGCGTACATGAACGGTGTCGAGGCCAAGCAGGTCGCGGAGCTTCGGGCTCGGTTCGTGCGCTTCGCCGCGGCCGAGAAGGACCTGCTGGCGGCGCAGGCCACCGCGGCCGAGCGTGCGGGAAAGGGCGAGATCACGAACGAGGAGCACGCGCGGATCCTTCGCGAGGAGATCGTCCCGAGCTGGCGTTGGCTCGGGCAGGACATCGCGAGTGTCACCGGCCTGCCGGAGGCAATCGCACCCCAGCAGCGCGTCGCGGCGCAATACATCGCCGCGCGCGTTGCGCACGTCGAGGCGATCATCGCGCTGCTCGCGTTCGACGATGACGATCCGGGGGCCGGACTGGCGCTGACGACGATGACCGCCAGGCAAGCCGAGGTCGCCGCCGCGCTCGAACAGCTCAAGACCGTGTTCGCGGGCGGCCAGCCGTAGTCCGCCTCGCCGCAGAGTCACTGTGTTCGCTCGCCGGCACTTCCGTGCCTCCTCGTGGAGGACTGCGGCCGCGGGCGTGGAGCGAGCGCGCGAAGGCGCGCGCGAGCCCTCGCGGCATCGACGGGCGGGCGCTCGCGACGGGCCTCAAAAAGACCCTCTGCTTCCTCAGCGTCTCTGCGGCAAAACCGACACGGACGTGCCGGCGCTCTGCGGCGAACGCGCGGCTAGTCCGAGAGAGCAGCGTTGTAGTACGCGTCTTCGGGGCTCGCGAGATAGATCTCGTAGGTCGCGAGGTTCAGCGAGCCGGGCACCGTGAACTCCTGCGTGAAGCGGCCGTTCGCATCGGAGACGGCGCGGCCGAGCGGGATCGGGCTCGCGCCGTGGCGGCCGGCGGGGGCGAGGAACACGTCGACCGGGTGATCGGCGATCGGCTTGCCCTGGGTGGCGACGCGGCCCTCGACGTGGACGACGTCACCGCGGAACGCGGAGGTGTCGGCGGTGGTGACGTCGAGGCGCGGCGTCACTTTCTTCGGATCCTGCGTGACGGTGGGGAGCGACGGATCGGGCGTGATGCGATCGGGGCCGCCACCGCCGGAGCCGTTACCGCTCGACGCGCCGAGCGAGCCCGAGGGTGCCGCGTTCGGCTTGTGGCGATCGGCGATCTGCTTCGAGGTCAGGCCGCGGATGTCGCCCTCGAGCTGCGTGTACTGCTGCTTGTACTCCTGCGGCTTGGTGAACGGATCCTCCGCGCGCGGGGTGTGGAGGCGCTTGTCCTCGGCGTTCGCGACGTCCATGCGCAGCGCGGCGCCGCCGAGGTCGATGCGCTGCCAGCGACGCTCGGGGAACCAGACCTCGATGAACGCGTGGGCCTCGTTCTGGACGTAGCGCGTGGGGATGCCGAGGGTGTTCGCGGTGATCATGAACGAGAACGCGCGATGTCGGCACACGCCGGCCTGCGAGTCGCAGAGGTCGCGATAGAGATCGCCGGTGGTCGGCGGCAGCTTCTTCGCCTCGAACGACCGGAAGTAGCCGACGAGCTTGTTGAAGGCGTCGGGGAGGTTCATGTCGGCGTCGATGCCGATCTTGTCGAGCGTGGTGCGACCGGCGGAACGGATCTGCTCCGACATGATCGGTCGGAGCTCGGGCGGCGTCATCGTGGCGATCATGCGCGGCGTGTACTTCGCCTTGGTCGGGAGCGACGGTGCGAAGTAGCCCTGGTCGGCGTCGACGTAGATGATCAGGCGGTACTGGCCCGACGCGTTGGACTCGTCGGTGCGGACGTAGAAGTTGTCGGCGCCGTCCTTCTCGAACTTGAGCGCGATCTTCGGCTTGATGTCGTACGACAGGATCCGCATGTCGGGCGCCACGCTCGGCAGCGGCACGTCAGCGCCGGGGGCTAGCTCGATCACCATGTTTCCGTAGAACCAGTCGCGAGTCTTCGGATCGGTGACGCCGCCGACGGGAAGCTCGGTGACCGCAGGGCGTCCGATCTTCAGCGTGTAGTCATCGGCGACCGCATCGAGCGCGCTCATCCGCTTGAACGGGAGCACGTCGGGATTGAACACCGAGATATAGTGGAGGGTGCCGTCGCTACCGGTCTGGTCGTCGGGCTTGAGCGAGGTCTGGCGATCGGCGCCGAAGTCCTTGGTGCCGAGGACCGGCTCGCCGCGGGATTTATCCGCCGGTGCATCGACCGACGGCTTCGGGATGATCACCTCGCCGGAGCGCAACGCGGTGGGCACGGAGCCCGCGCTTCCGTGGCCGATCACCGGGCTCGCATCGGCGCCGGTCGGAGCCGGTAGATCTTCGTGCGGCACGGGTGCGCGGCGCGAGCTCGACTGCCCGATGGCCTGTGATGCGAGCGCAGCAGCGATTCCACCGGCCGCGAGGACGCACATCGTCGCGAGAAGGGCGGGCCGGGTCGCCAGGCGCATTGTTCGATAGTGACACGGGTTTCCGCCTGCGGTAGCGGCGTATGATGGCCCCGTGAGCGCGCCGGGGGCCGTCGCCATCTCGGGCACCGCGGTGCGAGCGGCCAGGGGTCTGTTGCGCCCCGAGGAGCGGACCCTGATCGGCTCGGCGGGCGTGGTGTTCGCGCTCGCCAGCGCCGGGGCCGCGATGAGCGCCGCTGCGGCCGATGCGATGTTCCTCTCGGAGATCGGCTCGAGCCACCTCGGCGAGGCAGTCGCTGCGTCGTCGGCGCTGCTCGCGGTGGTGCTCGCGGTCGTCGGCGGGCTCGCGGATCGCCTCGAGCGCCGCCGCGTGCTTGCCACGCTCGCGATGGTCTCGGGCCTCGTGGTGGCGGGGCTCGCCGCACTGTCGCTGATCGCGCCGGCGCCCGCCGCGATCCTCACGCTCGTTGGTGGCAAGCAGCTCGCGGCCGCGACCGACCTCGCGTTCTGGGTGGTGATCGCCGAGCGGCTCGATGCGCGGCGCAGCCAGCGTCTGTTGCCGATCCTCGCGGCGACGGGTGGCGCGGGCGCCACGCTTGGCGCGGCGCTCGTGATTCCACTCGCGGCGGCCGGCGGGGCGCGCGGCGTGCTCGTGTGCGGCGCACTGCTGCTCGTGATCGCCGCGCTCGGCGCCACGCGGTTGCCCGCGACGTCGAGGGTCGGCGCGCTGCCGGTTCGCGTCGGTGGATTGATCACGCGCTCGTGGCGTGATGGCGCTCGCGCGGTGCGCCGGCATCCGCTCGCCCGTCACCTCGCGATCGTCGTCGCGGCGGCGGGCGTGTTCGGCTCGCTCGCGTACTTCGCACTCGGGGTCGAAGTCGCGGGGCGCGGCGGCTCGACCGCGGATCTTGCCGCGCTTCTCGGCGGCGTTCGCGGCGCGGGGCAGGGCCTCACGCTGCTCGTTCAGTTGTTCCTCGCGCCGCGGATCCTCAGCCGACTCGGCGCAGGAAATTCGCTGCTGCTCGCACCGCTCGTCGCGTTGTGCGCCGGCCTCGGCCTCGTGATCGCACCGGTGCTCGCGGTCGCGATCGCCACGCAGGTGTCCTCGCGAGTGCTCGATGCCGGCATCGAGACACCTTCGGAGAAGCTCGCGCAGACGCTGCTGCCGACCGCGGTGCGCGGCCGGATCTCCGGCTTCCTCGACGGCACGGCGAAGCGCGCCGGCGCTGTGCTCGGCGGGTTGATCGCCGCGGTGCTCGCCAGCACCCCGCACGGGTTCTACGTGGTCACCGCGATCGCGGCCGCGGTCTGGTTGCTGCTCGCCACGCGCACCGCCCGCGCGCTCCCCACGCTCGCCGTGGAGCACGTCGCGCAGGCGCGCGATGGCGAGGCCGCCGTCGACGATCGTGCGCTCGGCGTGCTGTACAAGGAGCTCGCCGGTCCGAACCCGGAGCGCGCGGCCGAGGTGATCGCGCGGCTCCACGAGCGCGGGCGCGTGGATGCCGTGGCTCCGCTCGTGGCGGCCGCGGTCCAGCGCAACCGGCCGCCGCTGTGGCGCGCGGTGGTCGCCGTGCTCGACGCGCCCGCGGAGCGCCATGGTCCCGCGCTCGCCGAGGCCGTGGTCGCGGCGGGGCCTCGCACCCGCGAGCTCGCGCTGCGCGCCCTCGGTCTTGCCGGCGGTGTCCCCGCGAGCACGATCGAGGACTGGAAGGCCGATCGCGATCCGGCGATCGCGCTGACGGCCGAGATCGCCGCGCTCCGGCTCGCGGGTGACACCTCCGCACTTCTCGCCGAGCTCGGCGATGCCGTGCGCGACGCCGGCGTGCCTGCGCGGGTCGCCATCGACGAGCTCGGCGTCGAGGTCGCGCGAGGCCTGGCCTCGGGCACGGAGACGTACGCGCTGGAGGCTGCGCGCCATCTCGCCCGTGCGCTGCGCCGTCGTCGGGGAGACACCACGAGCCGCACCGTCGCCTTCGATGCGCTTCGCCGCGTGGTGGTGTGGGCGCACGAGCGACGCGAGGCCGAGCTGTCGCTGCTCCGCACCGATCTGCTCGAGCTCGTGCGCGAGCGCGTCGAGACCGGCGCCACGCCGGTCGCGCCCGACCACATGCTGTCGTCGCTGATGCGCGGCCCCGACACCGCGCTCGACGAGGCCCCCGAGATCGCGGCCGCGCTCCGCCTCTATGGCGAGCTACTCGATGGCGCCGACGTGATCGATCCCGACGATCTTCGTCGCATCGCGCGCGCCCTCGGTGAGGCCGACGACGACGTGCGCGCTGCCGCCGAGGCCGCGCTGACCGCGCTCGGCCCGGCTGCCGCCGGCGAGCTGATCGCGACCGCCGCCTGGGGCCGACGCCGCGCTCGCGATCGTGCGGCCGCGCTGCTCGCCGAGCTGCCGGTCACCGCCGGCGCGATCGATCGGCTGATCGATGCCGAGCTCGACGCGCTCGATCAGACCCACGTCGCGATCTCCGTGCTCGATCAACCCGGCGACGAGCTCCTCGCGCACCGCCTGGACGAGCGGCTCCACGAGATCGCGCACACGGTGCTGCTGCTGGTGGCCGCGCGCAGCCGCTCGCGGTCGATCGCGCGCGCCGCCGTTCAGTGGAGGCACGCCCGCGGCGGTCAGGAGCGCGCTCGCGCCCTCGCCGTGATCCAGGCCGCGCTGCCGCGCATGCTCGTCACCCGGCTCGTCGAGGCGGTCGACGATCTGAGCGTCGCCGATCGCGCCGCGCAGCTCGTGCGCGCCGACATCGAGCCGCCGGACCGCGACGAGGTGATCCGTACCGAGCTCGCGGGCCGCGACCGCCTCGCGCGCGGCCTCGTGCTCCATCTCCTCGGCTCCGCGGGGCGCAGCGCACATCGCGCGAGCATCACCGACGCCGCGCGCGCCGAAGCCCTCGCGATCAGCCCCGCCGAGCTACTGCGGAGGGTCACCGACGCTCTCCACGAGACCGCCTCCGAGACCGCCCGCACCGACGAAGGAGAACCAGACATGCCGAGTCGCGTCGAGACGTTGATCGCCTTGGGCCGCGTGCCCCTCCTCGCCTCGCTCACGACGCGCCAGCTCGCCGACGTGGCCGAGCGCGCGCGCTGGACGCACGCCCGCGAGGGCAGCGTGGTGATCACGGCCGGTGATCCGCTCGATGCGCTGATCGTCGTCGAGGACGGCGAGCTCGAGCTCGACGGCCGCACGATCGTCAAGGGCGAGGTGGTCGACGAGCTCGCGTGTGTGGCGCCGATCGCGGTGGCCGCTGACCTCCGCGCGGTGAAGGCATCGCGGCTGATCCGCCTCGAGCGCGTCGACTTCGAGGAGCTGGTCGACGACGTGCCGGGCCTCGCCGCCGCGGTGTGCCGTGGTCTCGGCGAGCGTGCGCGCCGGGCCGAGGACGGCGGCTACACGTCGCCGCTCGTCAGTCGGACATAGTCAGCGGTCGTGGCCGGGGCGGTACCAGTCGAAGCCATTCGGGCGCAGGAACCCGAGCAGCGAGAAGCTGATCGAGACGTCGAGCGAGGTGACGCGGTGCCACCAGCCCGCAGGGATGAACAGCGAGTCGCCGGGCGAGAGCACGACCGTCTTGACGAGGAGCGCGCGGACGGCGGGATGCGGCGAGTCCGCCCGGTGCTCGAGATCGATCGGGCTGTAGAAGCCGTCCACGGGGTCGGCGAGCAGCACGGTCTCCTGCGGTGAGATCAGCTCGAAGCGCTTCCGGCCGTGCAGCTGGTTGAACAGGATGTTCGTGGTGTCGTGGTGGAGCGGCGTCACCGTGCCGGCCGGACCGATCCACAGGGAGGTTTGACGCGGTTCGAGCGGCTCGAACAGCCCCGGCGGCGGGACCACGTCGGCGAGCAGCGCACGGAACGCGGGCCGCATCATCGTGTTGTTGTGCGCGACCATGTAGAGGTCGTTCGACGTGCCCGCCGCGAGGACGCGCGTGATGAACCGATCCATCCGCGTGGTCTTGCGATGCGCGTCGTGGTTCTGGTCGTACCGAGGATCTTCGTCGCGCCCATCGGTGATCTCGATGCGAACGTTCGCGAGCTTCGTGCGGAAGAACTCGGGCGTCCACCTGCGCAGCGCGGGCCAGCGCGCCGTCGTGTCGGTGAACACGACCGGGCGATGCGCGGCCCAGTAGCGGCGATAGAACTCCTCGGGCTCCGGCGTGGTTCGCCGCTCGACGGCCGTGGGCTCCGGTTCGTGCCGCGCATGGGCGCGGCCGATCGCGGCGACCAGCTCGAGCCTGCGCGCGCGGTTGGCGAGCGCGCCGCACGTCGCGAGCAGCGGCGAGCTGGCAATTTGCGTGATCTCGCGACGGGCCCGGGATGCGGGCATCTGCGCTGCGAGCTGCTTGATCAGCGTTGCCGCCGGTACCCCCGCGAGGAGGTTCTCGACGATCCACGCGCGATGCTCGGGTGACAGGACCCGGGCGCGCGGCATCACAGCTTCCGGGACGGGAGCCGATCGAACGGCGCGACCAGCGGCACCTCGGACCGATCGTCACCGACGCTATCGCGCTCGACCTGGGGAGCCTGCGGGGGCCGCGCGTTCTGGGGAGCCTGCGGCGGGACAGGTCGCCGCACCTGCGGTGGCTTTTGCACCTGCGGCGGCGGCGGCGCCTGCGGAGGACGAACCTGCGGCGGCTGCTGTGGCGGCGGCGGCGGCGGCTGCGGCGGACGAACTTGCGGCGGCTGCGGCGGCGGCGGACGGATCTGCGGCGGATCCTGATCGACCTGCGGCGGTTGCGCGTACACCTGCGGCGGTTCCGGATCTGGCTGCTGAGGTGGCTGATCGACCTGCGGGGGCGAGGACTCCGTCTCCTGATAGGCCTGCGGCGGCGGCGCCTGCGGCGGAACCGGGTGCGGTTTCGCCGGACCGCAGCCGAGCGCGCCGACGAGCGCGGCACCGATGGGCACGAGGGCCGGCACCCGAGGGAGCGGCGATGGACGAGGGGCCGAAGGAACAGGAGTGCGCCGCTTGGTCACGCCCGCAAGCGTAGCACCACCTTCGCCGGACCTATGGGCCGGCGAGGTCCTTCGCGCAGGTCTGCATCTCGGCCGTGGTCTTCGCGTCGAGGAAACACTTCATCACCGTGGGCTTCCACGCGTCGCGCGTGCACGCCTCGGCGGAGCGCCGGATGATCTTCGTCTTCTCCTGCTCCATCGTGGCCTTTTGAGCCGGATCGGCGGCCTCCGCGATCAGCGTGTCGGCGATGTGCCCCGAGACGTCGAGGCACGGCTGGCTTACCGGTGGTAGCGCGGCGCTTCCGCGCCCGGCACCCTCGGGGACCGTCGGCGGACCGGGCGGCGGTGCGGTGGGCGCGGGCGGCGTGGCGGGCGGCGGCGCGATCGCGGCCGGCTCGGGAACGGGTTGCGGCATCGCCGGCGCCGCGGCGGGCGCCTTCTTCGGCGGCGGCTCGAGCTCGCACGCGCCGAGGGCAGACAGCAGCAGGCAGGAGGCTAGAAGAGCTCGCACGTCGCTACTCTACGCTACCCACCGACGAACGGCCGGGCCTGGACGATCCAGAAGCTCTCGCCTTCGAGCACCCACTCGACATCGAGCGGCTGGCCGTGGGTGAACACGGGGATGAACGCCTTGACCTGCTCGGCCAGCGCCTTCGCGCGCTCCTCGGTAAGAATCACGCCTTCGCCGGGCGGCACGGGCACTTCCTTGATGCCGCCGCTCGCATCGAACTTCAGCATCACCGGATCGTCGGTGCGGGAGATGATCTTCGTGCCGTCGTTCGTCGGGTCGAAGATGATCTGCTCGGGGACCTTCTGACCCTCGACGACCTTCATGCCGAGGCCGAACTTCGCGTTGATCGTGAAGCTGTGATCATCCGAGACATCCCACAGATTCTTGGTCACCAGAACGCCGGCCGCGGTTGCGTTGACGCCGACCTGCACGAGCACGCCGCCATAGACCTGCTTGTGATCGATGCCGAACGCCTCGCGCTCGTCGACCGCGCGCAGCGTCCACACGCTCGCCCACACGCCCTTGAGCGCCTCGCCGATCGCCTTCTTGCCGACGACGTTCGGGAACGTGTCGTAGAGGCCGGCGCCGTTGAACCCCGGAAGATCCTCGGCGTTCGTCGAGCTGCGCACGAACACGCCCTTGCCGCCGAGCTTGAGCCGCACGCGGCGATAGATCAGATCGAGCGACGCCTGGTTGATCGGCGCGTCCTGCACCTGCTTGCGCAGGGTCTCGAGCGCCGTCTTGCGCCACGCCGGATCCTTCCACTTCGGATCCGCGAGCATCGCATTGACCTTCTCGTCGAGCTTGTTCTCCCGCATGTGCTGCACGTAGTAGAAGAAGCCCACGCCGAACCCGGCGGGCACGCGGACTCCCTCGAGGTTCGCGGTCACGATCTCGCCGAGGTTCGCGGCCTTGGTCCCGTAGATCACCACGTCCTTCGCGCGCATCCGCGTCAGCATCGCGAGCCGCGGGTTATCGAGCGTCGCCTTCGGCAGCTCGACGTGCTTCGCCGCGTCGATCTTCTTCCGCGCCTCCTCGACCTCCGCCGGCGTCGCCTCTCGCAGCACCATCGAGGTGTCGTTGACCTCGTAATAGACCATCTTGCCGTCGAGCTTGCCGTACTTGTCGCGCGCCTTCTTGTCGCCCGCGTTCGGGATGCCCCACGCGCCGGCGCGCAGGTTGACGTGCGAGAGCGGCGTCGAGAATGCGGTCGCGAGGATGCCGGCGACCGGCGTGATGTCCGGATAGCTCTCCTGCAGAAGCACGATGTCGTGGCGATCGAACACCGCCGACTCGTACGGCGTGCCGAGCGGCACCACGTGCAGCTTCCCGACCGCCTTGCCCTTGGTGAACGCCTGGTACGGCGAGCTCTTGTAGATCTCGTCGTTGGTGACGATCTTGAGGCCCCGCTTCTGCACGTCGAGCGCGACCTTTCCCTGCATCGGCGAGTCGGGACGGAACGGCAGGCCCTTCTGGAAGAACGCCTGCTCGAGGCGCTTGCTCGCACGGAGCACCTCGTCGGGCCCGATCTTGTCGCCCTCCCAGAACGAGAAGCTCCAGCGGTCGACCTTGATGTGGTGGGTCAGGTACCCGAGGATGAACTTCGGCTTCACCCGCTCGTAGTTCTTGTTGTACTCGCGGACGTTGTCGGCGGTCCACGCCTTCTTCAGCAGCACGCCGAGGACGAAGTCCGCGTGGATGTTGAACAGGTTGACGTCGAAGAAGTAGATGTCGTTGGTCTTGAGATCGATGATGAACTTGCCGAGCTCGTCGGTCGCGACGATCTTCGAGTAGTTCTTCCAGGTCGTCGCGTCGGGGACTTCCTTGACCCACGCGCGCTGCTCGCCCTTCGCGAATGCGGGGCTCGCCCCACCGACGAGCGCGAGGGCTACCGCGAGGACCCAACCTGCGTGCTTCATAGGTCCAGCTTATAACGCGTATAGTCCGCCCGTGGTCTCCACCGGCCCCAACGGACCCAGTGCCCCGGTCACCCGCGCGGCATCGCTCGCCGTGATCGTGGCTGCTCTCGGGTACTTCGTCGATATCTACGACCTCATCCTGTTCGGCATGGTCCGCACGCCGAGCCTCAAGGCGATCGGCATCACGGGCAGCGCGCTGACCACCGAGGGCATCTACCTCATCAACATGCAGATGGGCGGCATGCTGCTGGGCGGCATCCTGTGGGGCGTGATCGGCGACAAGCGTGGTCGCCTGTCGGTGTTGTTCGGGTCGATCGCGATGTACTCGATCGCGAACCTCGTCAACGGCACCGTCGACACGCTCCAGGGCTATGCGTGGTGCCGCCTGGTCGCGGGCATCGGCCTCGCCGGCGAGCTCGGTGCCGGCATCACGCTCGTCAGCGAGCTGATGGGCAAGCACAACCGCGGCGTCGGTACCACCCTGGTGGCCGCGCTCGGCGTCTCCGGCGGCGTGGTCGCCGGTCTGATCGGCGGCGCGTTCCCCGGCATCGGCGTCGATTGGCGAACCGCGTACTACATCGGCGGCGGTATGGGCCTCGCGCTGCTGGCGCTCCGCATCGGCGTCGTCGAGTCCGGAATGTTCCACGCGACCGTCGCGAAGAAGTCGGTTTCGCGCGGCAACTTCTTCAAGCTGTTCACCGATCGCAAGCGCCTGATCCGCTACCTCGCGATCATCGGGGTCGGCGTGCCGGTCTGGTACGTCATCGGCGTCATGTTCATGTTCTCGCGCGAGCTCGGGGGCGCGCTCGGTCTGGATCCCGCGCCGAACCCGGCGACCTCGCTGTTCTTCTGCTATGCGGGCTGCGCGGTCGGGGGACTCGGGTGCGGAATGCTCAGCCAGTACCTGCGCTCGCGGAAGAAGGCGCTCGCGATCTTCCTCGGCGCGACCGCGCTGTCGATGCTGCTCTACTTCACGATCGGCGGCACCTCGCTCACCGTGTTCTACGTGCTGTGCTGTGTCGGCGGCGCCGCCTCCGGCTACTGGGCGGTGTTCGTTGCGACCGCGGCCGAGCTGTTCGGCACGAATCTGCGCGCGACCGTGACGACGACCGTGCCGAACTTCGTGCGCGGCTCCGCGGTGCTCGTCACCACCGGCTTCAAGGAGCTGACCCCGGCGATGGGCCTGATCGGCTCCGCGGTCGCCGTGGGAGTGGCGACGCTCGCGATCGCCGTGATCGGCCTGCTATCGCTGCGCGAGACGTTCGGCGTGGATCTCGACTTCCACGAGGGCGACGACGAGGCACCGCCGAGCCTGCCCACCGCTACGGCGGTAGGGTGATGTTCGGGATCCGGCCCTTTGCTGTCGCGCCATCGCCGTTCGGGATGAACGCCTGCTGGCTCGTCGTGTTCGCGCCCGTGTAGCGGAACACGAACTGGTCGCCGCTCTGGAAGTCGATCGCCGGCGCCGTCACGTCGAGCTCGTACGGCTGCGCCGTGTACACGCCGCCGGGCAGCGGATCGAAGTGCTGCGACCACGTTCCGAGCGCCATGTCCGTACCACCGCGCCGCCAGATCAGATCGAACGTGACGTCGACCGAGCGGATGATGATCGCATCGCAGATCACGTGATAGTCGCCCGCGGGAACGGACGCCTTCAGCGAGTACGGAGCCTCTTGAGACCCACCGGGTCCCACGCCGGGAGCTCAATAAGGAATCGGCTCGTGGTCGATCAGCTTCACCTTGACCTCGGAGCCATCGAGCGCGAGCCACAAGGTCTCCGGGTTTCCCGGGTCCGATGGACAGCCGGCGAGCAGCGCTCCGAGGACCAGGAGCGGCGCGAGTCTCACTTGCCGTCCTTGCCGGTCTTCTCCGGCGGCGGAGGAGGGGCCGTGAACACGGCGATGAAGTGAGTCGGCACGGGTGTCGATTCGGATTGGAGCACGAGGCCGGCCTTCTGGGCAGCGGCCATCGACTTGGTGCGGTGGTGGATCCGGTTGGAGATCACGATCCGCCCTCCCGGCTTGAGCGCAGCGGTCGCCGCCGACAGCCACGCCACCTCGTCGGTGAAGTAGTGATCGACCTCCGCGAGCAGGATCGCGTCGTACGCCCCGGCCTCTAGCCCCGGGGTTTCGGAGCCAACTACGCGTCGTTCCACGATCTCTGCGAGCCCGACCGCGGCGAGACGCGACTGCAGGAGCTCGAGCACGGCGCCATCGATATCGGTCGCGACCACGGTGCCACTCGGTGCCACCGCGCGTGCGAGATGCACGGTCAGGAGGCCGGTTCCGGCGCCGACGTCGGCGACCCGCGAGCCCGGCTTGATGCCGAGCGCCTCGATCACCTTCTCGGGCTTGCGCTCCGAATCGAACCGCGCCTGCTCGCGCGCGGTGTCATCGGTGTTCCGGACCGACCCAGCCGGATCGGAACCTTCACCGCCGCCGCCGTCCTTTTTGCCGCCACACGCTGCGACCAGCAGCGCGAGCAGAACGAGCACGGAGCGCATTGCGGGTAATCTATCAGACGAACGAAGGGGCCGCCGGATTCCGCCGGCAGCCCCTGGTACACATTTCTTCGCTCGGTTGCCTAGAGATCCTTCGGCAGGAGGATGCCGGCGAGGTCCTGGTTGCCGGAGAACGTCGAGATCGCGCGGAGGTCGCGCTTCGCGATCGCGCCGGCGATCGCCGCCATCGCGATCTTCGCGGTGTTGCCACCGTTGTAGGCCACGTCCGCGCCCTTGCCGTCGAAGCCCTTGACGGCGCCGGTGCGGTCGATGCTGCCGAAGTTGCCGCTCTTGAGGTGGCCCGCGCTGTACACGTAGACGCGGTTGGTGTTGCCCGGCGTACCGTCCGGCCAGCCACCCTTCTGCAACGGATTCTTCGTGGTGTCGCCGTGGATGGTGATCACGGTGTCGTCGGCGAGCGACTTCAGCGTGTTGTCATCCGTGGTCGCCACGAGGTCACCCATGAAGCCATCGAACACGCCCTTGAGCTGTGCGGGGATGGTGTTGACGTCGCCACCGTCGAACGCGCCGTGCGGATCGTCGCGCATGGCGGGCAGGGTGACCGAGTTCGTCAGGCCCATCTTGAATGCCTTCACCGCGACGATGAAGGCGCGGCCGATCGCGGCGACGTTCGCACGCGTGTTGCCGTTGATGCCGTAGCGCGTGAGGTCGGCCGGCACGATCTGCAGCTGTGCGGCGAGGTTCTTGCCGAGGAACTGCGCGGCGCCGGCGGCCGTCGTGTAGGCGGTCTTCGTGGTCGAGCGGTTGGCGGCGCGGTTGAGCTGGATGAAGGCGTCGTAGTGAGCCTTGTAGAGGTCTGCATCCGCGGTCACCGAGAGCAGGCCGCCAGCGCGCGACGCGGCGCTGTTGAACAGGCCGACGATGCCATCGCCGTTGTTGACGTTCGCGGGACGCGCACCACCCGGGGCCGTGCCGAAGTCGACGTCGCCGATGGTCACCGCGGGGATGACCGAAGGGTTCGCAGACTGCAGTGCGCTCGCCACCGAGAAGATGTTCGCGCCGTTGAGACCGACGACCGACTGCGGCTGGTTCGTGTGCGTCTCGTTCGCGCCGCACGTGAACACCGTGACCTGACGGCCGGCGGGGAGGTTCGCCCACGGCGTATCGGGTCCGATCGCGAGCGGCTTGGCGGTGCCTGGAACGAGCGTCGCCATGCCCGGCTTGTGCCACGCGAAGTTCGCGTTGCCGGCCATCGCGATATCGACCTGCGGCCACAGTAGACCGAACCAGGCGAGGCCACCGTTACCGGCGACGATGTGCACCGAGCGCGTGAACGCGTTGTCGGCGGCGGCGAAGGCGAGGTCGCTGCCCGCCGAGCCCTCGAGGATGTCGAACACCTTCGCGCGAGTCACACCGAGAGCGGCACCCGCGGCGACGCTCCACTTGATCAGGGCGCGACGCGTGAGCTGACGCTGCTCGTCACGCTGAGTCGTTTTGGACTTGGCCATGGTCAGTGTTCCTCTCTACTCGCAGGTGTAGGCCGCGGCCAGAAGGGCCGCGACGGCAAGGCGCTGTCCGACCGCTGGGGTCGAGGCGCGCGCGATGGTGATGTTGCAGAGGTCGAGGTGCGCCGCTTCGGCGGGGACGCCGATGAGGCACGTGATACCGCTCGCCTCGCACTGGTTCTGCGCGTTGAACAGCGATGCCGGAGCTCCGGTCGCGCCGCCAATCTTGCAGCGGTCGAGGGTCGGAATCGCGGCGATGATCTGCGGAGCAGCGGCGGCGAAGATGTCGAACTCGCGCGAGGCGCCCGAGGTCGAGATGCCGATGTTCTCGCGGATGCGGTTCGCGTAGTTCGACGCGCCCATCGCGTTGTCGCCGTTGTTGTAGAGGTCGGCCGCCGACAGCGCGGGCGCGTTCGCCGCGCCGATCTGCGTGACACCGAGCGAGGTCAGCACGCGTCCGAGGGTCGCGTAGCGGACCTTCGAGCAGCTGTGCATGTGCGAGGTGAAGCTCGGCGGACCTTCCTTCTGCAGGCGGTCGAGGAGATCCCAGGGCGAGATGCCATCGTTCATGTGATCGAACGTGGTGTCTTCGCCGCCGGAGGTGGAGCCAGAGGGCGGCGGTGCACCATCGTCCACGGAGTCATCGGTGCAAGCCGATGCGAATCCGAGGGAGGCGACCAGGATCGTTAGTTTGATTGCGCTCTTCATGGTCGTTCTCCTCAGAACTTGACGAAGTCATCGGCGGTGTAAACGGCGAAGATGAGGTCCTTCATCTTGAAGCCGTTCGCGGCAAAGTTCGCGACCTGCGTCTCGATCGTCGCCGTCGGAACTTCCTGGAGGGTGTCGACGATGTCCGTCTTGCCGAGGGCCCAGTTCCAGATGCGGGCAACACCGCAGGCCTGGACGGCCGGGTCCTGCGCCATCACGGCGCCGAGCGACGGGAGGTCAGCCGCGGGCTTCTGGTAGCGCCACGCGGTGGTCTCGCCGGCGGGCAGGTAGTCGGTGAGCTGCGCGAGCGGAGAGTTGTCGAGCGGGGTCGGAACCGCGATGGTCGTCTTGTAGACGCCCATGATGTCGTAGTTCGCGAACAGCGGCGCGATGTGGTTGAGCGACTGGTGGCAGTTCGCGCAGACGACAGCACTGACGTCCTGGAAGTTCACGCGGCCGGTCGACAGGCCGGAGATGCTCTGGAACGGCCACACGCCGATGTACGGAGCCGCGCCGCCGACGTCCGTCGGGGCCGGAGCGATCTCGACGGGGAACTTCGCGCAGTCGAAGGTCTCCTGCACCCAGCGCACGCGGCGGAAGGCGAAGTTCGAGAAGAACTGCTTCATCGCGCCGCTGTTGGTGATCACGCCGGCCTGCGGGCCGGTACCAGCGCAGTTCGCGCCGGTGATCGTGGTCAAGCCGGCGTCGACCGTCGGGCAGTTCCCGGTGGTCGCCGTGAACAGCTCGAGGTAGCTGCGGTTCTCGACGGAGATCTGCGCGGCGAACGCCGGAGCGGCGTCCATCTCGACGGTCTCACCCATCTTGAAGGTATCGCGCCAGAACAACATCATCTGGCGCGTGAAGGTCGGGCGGGACATGTAGTCCCGGATCTTCGTCTCGTACGCGACCTTCTTGGCCGCGAGGTCGGGGGCGTTCTGGATCGCGACGACCTCGTCCATCGTCGGGAGATCACCGGTCAACCGCAGCGCGGCCGTCTTCAGCGCGGCGCCGTAGTCGTACTCGCGAGAGCCAAGGATCTGGTCCCACTGGTCACCGCTGCCTGATCCCGAGCCGGAGCCGGTGTCATCACCGCCGCCGGAACCGGGGTCTTCGCTGGTGCACGCTGGGACCGCGAAGGAGGTCGCGGCCACGAGCAATAGAGTGAGCGTCTTCATCATGGCTCCTTAAGGGGCAACTTTCTCTGCATTGATCCAACCGAGAATTCCGGTCCCTGGCGGACCGTTCTTGAACGTATTGAACTGCGCGGCGGTACCGAACTTCACCGGGTGGTTCGCGTTCGCGGGGTCGACCGCGAGGAACACGCCGCTCTGGTCGGGCGCCGTGGTGTTGATGCGCGTCTTGACCTGGTTGCACGCGTTGAGAATCGTGGCGTCATCGGCCGCGTTGATGCCGGTGATGTTCATCGCCGACGTCGCGTTGCCGTTCTGACCGCCGTGGCACGACAGGCACGGGTTCACACCGACATTCGTGGTGAACAGCGGCAGCGCGTTGGTCTTGAAGGATGCGAGCACCTTGCAGCCGCCGGTCTCGCCGCCGCCCGTGCCGCCACCGGCGTCAGGCTGGAACGCCTTCAGCGCCTTGAAGCTGATCGAGATCTTGTCGGTCGCGTTGAAGCCGATGAACGCCGCCGTGCCGCCGCCGAGCTGGGCGGTCGCGTTCGGCATCTCGTTGAGCTTCACGTTGTAGAACCGGTCGATCGTGTCGAACTTGGTCTCGGAGCCATCGGTCGGCCACGAGGCGAACAGCGGATGCTCCATGTAGATGCCATCGGCACCGGCGATCACGCTGAGCTGGTTCAGGTAAAGACCCGAGCCGAGGGCCTGCGCCACGAAGTGGAGCTTGGCGCCGGCAAGGCCGAGGTCGGTGAGGTCGACGTCATTGACCGGGCAGGTCGGCGCGGGCGGGGTGCCGCTCGTGCAGATGGCCGGAGTGAACTTGACGGT
>JBBRED010000166.1:0-18051 GCA_038203335.1 Haliangiales bacterium
GTACTGCTCGAACATGTAGAGCACCGTCGAGCCCTTGAGGTACGTGATCGCGCCATCGAACGATGACTGGATCTGTTCGCGCGTGGTCACCGGCTGGCGGATCGCCTTCGTGCTGAGCGCCTCGTCATAGGTCATCGCCGACACGCCACGCCGCACCCGATCGACCATCACCTTCCACGTCGGCTCGGCCGCATTGGTGATGATCAGATCCATCCACTCGCCGAGCGCCTCGTTGAGCCACGTGTCGTCCCACCACTTCATCGTCACGTAGTCGCCGAACCAGTAGTGCGAGAGCTCGTGGGCGAGGATGTTCGTGTAGCCCTCCTTGCGCTCGCGTGTCGCCTGATCAGGACGGATCAGCGTCAGCGGTTGTCCCATCGCGACGATGCCGGGGTGCTCCATCGTGCCCCAGTAGCGCGGCACCACGGCGACATCGAGCTTGCCGAACGGGTAGTCCATGCCGAAGTAGTCCTCGAGCGCGGCGACCACGCGCGGCGTGACCTCCTTCGCATAGCCGAGCTCGCCAGCGCGGCCCTTCGGGACGATGAAGCGGATCGGCGTCTTCACCCGCCCGGTCGTACCGCCGTCGATCACCTCGAATGGCCCGACGACGAACGCGACGAGATAGCTCGGCATCGGCTTCGACACCGCCAGCTCGACGCGCTTCATGCCGTTGCTCTCGGGCGTCTCCTTGACGACGGCGGCGTTGCCCAGCGCGACGTCGGTGGCCTTGACGTGGAACGTCATCTGCCACGGCACCTTGTACGCGGGCTCGTCGAAGCACGGGAATGCGCGCCGTGCATCGGTCGCCTCGAAGAACGTGTAGACGTAGGTCTCCGCACCCTCCTTCTCCGCGTAGATGCCGCGCGACTTCGCGGGATCGATCGCGGCCGAGAACTCCACGGCGATCTTGATCGGACCTGTCGGCAGCTCGCGATCGAGGGCGA
This sequence comes from Haliangiales bacterium, assembly GCA_038203335.1. GTDB lineage: Bacteria > Myxococcota_A > Polyangia > Haliangiales > Haliangiaceae > JABFXX01. Next base: position 948 of record JBBRED010000166.1, read on the forward strand.
AGCCCATGTAGTCGTCGCCGCCGGGGATCACGTGCGCGGGCTTGCCATCGAGCGTGGCGCCCTTGATCTCGAGATCGGTCGCGTTCAGCCACACGACCCAGGTCGGCTTCACGATCTGCGCGTCGATCTCGACCTTGCCGCCGGCGCGGGCGGCCGTGGGATCGATCGACAGGTCGACACGGTACGTGATCGGCGCGACGTTCCCCGGCAACGTGAGGCCCGGCGGGCCGGGGTCCGGCACCGGGATCACGCCCGGAGAGGCAACCGGATCGACCCCCGTCGCCGGGGGCGCAGGGACCGTGTGAACCGGCGCCGACGAACACGCGGCGAGGGCGATCAGTACGAGGCTGCGCATGGCGAGAACCTAGCGCTTATCGTTCGCGGACGCTCGACGCCGGCGCCGCATCACCATCGCGACCGCACCTAGCACCAGCGCGCCACCGCCGTCGCGCGTCGCGTGGCAGCCACCGTCGTCGTGCGGAGCGAAGCAGGCCTCGCCATCGTCGCTCGCAGCGGTGCAGCGTTCGGCGGCAGGGCAGGTGAATCCCGGGAGATCGCTGAAGCAGCGCAGGGTGCACACCCGGTCGTCGCCTCCACTCGGCGCGAGACACAGCGCTCCGGCGCAGTCGCCATCGGTCGTGCATGCCGCGCCTTCCGCGCCGGGGCTCGGCCGGGGATTGCGGCACCGCTCGTCCACGCACGCGAGTCCGTCGGGGCACGCGGCCTGTGCGCACGAGGGCGCGCAGAACGACCACCTCGGCTCGTCGAGCGCGGGCAGGCACGCACCGTCGGCGCACTGCAGATCGAACAGGCACCGCTCGCCCGCGGCGGAGGTGCGCTCGGTCGCGCGCGCGATGACCTCCGCGATCAGATCCGCGTGCAGATCCACGCGCGTGTGATTCGCGTACATCGTGCACGCGGCATCTCCCGACGAGGCGATGCCGACCACGCGGCCATCGAACAGCGCCGGTCCGCCCGAGTCGCCCTCGCAGGTCTGCTCCGGTGCCGCACTCGAGTGAAGCGCGTCGTCGATCGCATCGATCCGCGACGTCCCCGATCGCCGCGCGGGGGGCGTTGCATCACCAACCACGGTGGCGCCGTAGCCGACGATCCGGATCGTCGCGCCGACGGCCAGCGCACCGAGGCTCGTCGCGGTCGGCACCGGCGCGACGCCGAGCGGATCGGCGACCACGAGCAGCGCGACATCGTGCTCGAGCGTCAGGGGATCGAACCCGGGCGCCACGACCGCGGCGACCACGGTGCGACGCTCCCCGGCGAGCGTGTCACCGAGGACGATCACCGGCAGCGGGGTCACGCAGTGCGCGGCGGTGAGGATCACGTGCGGCGCGATCACGGTGCCGCTGCACACGAGCTGATCGGCGCGCACGAGCGCGACCACCGCCGGATCGCTCGCCGGCGTGCCGCCCGTGATCATGCTCGCGGCGAGGGCGAGGAGCACGCGTCGAGACTAACAGCCGAACAGCGCGATGACGGCGGTGATGTTGTAGCAGTAGTACCACTGGCCCGAACGGCACCAGCTGTCGTGCTTCGCGCAGCCACCGTGGTAGCAGCAGTCGCCGCACACCCACGACCAGCAGCTGCAGCCGTTGCCGCACATGCCGTAGCACTCGTTCGCCGTCGGTCGCGAGCAGTACGCGTTGTCGTTCTCGGGAGCCACGTCGAGAGACGGCACCTGGATGTCGAGCGCATCCGCGCTCTGCCGCGCCATCTTGTGGAGCGCGAGCGTGGCCGGATAGGCGGAGCCGGTGAAGCCCTGCGCGCCGAGCGCGCGTGACATCCACGGGAACAGCTTCACCTCCGGGACCGAGAGCATCTCGTCGAGCACCGTCATGTCGCCAACCCAGTGCATCGCGGTCTCGTCCTGCGAGGCCGGTCCGCCATCGGGCTCGGCCTGCACCGCGGCGACCCACGACTTGTCGATCGTCAGCGTCAGCCGACCGCCCATGTAGCTGAACACGTAGGTGTCGCCCACGGTCTCCGCGTGCACGAGCTTCGCGCCGGTGCGGGTCGTCAGGTCGAAGAACAGCGTGTCGCCCACGCGCGCCGAGTCGAAGTTGACGCCGATGCCGGTCGGATCGATGTAGGAACCGGTGACGCGCTCCGGGGTCGCCGCGGTCAGCGCGATGCCGTCCCCGCCGTCCGCTCCGCCAGCCGGCGGCACCGCGGTCTGGCAGCCGAAACCGAACACGATCGACGCCACGAGCAGTTGGATCCTCATGACTCCATGGCCCTTTCACGTGGTGTGCCCTGGCGACACACCAGCGATTTCCGTGGGTTAACGGTGGGGTAGCCGTCGACTGCGACCGGATAGCCCAGGTTCTGCGCTAACGGCGCAGTTGTCCAACAGACTGCGAGGCGTTGCCGTCGGCGAAGGGCCCGTGCTAGATCGGCGCGTCCTCGAATAATTCGAGGAACTACGCACTGCATCCGAGCTACTCGGGCGTGGCCTCCCCCGGAGGTTTCCGACGGCGATGACGATGCAGGTGGCTACCAACGCAAGGATTGACATGGAAACGATGGCAGAAGCGACGGCGCAGAACCCGATCAGCATGCGAGCGCTGCTCGAAGCGGGCGTGCACTTCGGACACAACACGGGTCGGTGGAACCCCAAGATGAAGCAGTTCATCTTCGGCGCCCGCAACGGCATCCACATCATCGACCTGCAGCACACGGTGAAGCTGTTCCGGCAGGCGTTCCAGGCCGTCGTCGATACGACCGCCAAGGGCGACACCATCATGTTCGTCGGCACCAAGAAGCAGGCGCAGGACGTGATCGTGGAAGAGGCCGGCCGCTCGGGTCAGCACTACGTCACCCAGCGCTGGCTCGGTGGCACGCTCACCAACTTCAAGACCGTGAAGGGCTCGCTCGAGCGCCTCCGCGGCCTCGAGAAGATGGAAGAGGACGGCACGCTGTTCGCGCTCACGAAGCGCGAGCAGGTGATGATCCGCCGCGACCGCGACAAGCTCCTGAAGTCGCTCGGCGGCATCAAGACGATGAGCAAGCTCCCGGGCATGCTGTTCGTCATCGATCCCCACAAGGAGCACATCGCGATCGACGAGGCTCGCAAGCTCGAGATCCCGATCGTCGCGATCACGGATACGAACTGCGATCCGGACAAGATCGACTACGTCATCCCCGGCAACGACGACGCGATCCGCGCGATCAAGCTGTTCGCCAGCCGCATCGCCGACGCCGCCGTGCTCGGCACCAAGCTCTACAAGGAGACGGCTCGTACTCGTGGCCAGGAGCGCCAGGACGAGGGCGAGCGCGTCATCCATGTCTCGTCGGGCGGTGATGGTCCGCGCGTCGAGATGTCGACGGGCGGCAGCATGTTCAACCCCGAGGCCTCGGCCTCCCCGGACGCGGAGAAGTAGTCATGGCGGAAGTCACCGCAATTCTCATCAAAGATCTGCGCGAGCGCACCGGCGCTGGCATGAGCGACTGCAAGAAGGCGCTCGTGGAAGTTGCCGGCGATATGGACAAGGCGATCGACTACCTCCGCGCCAAGGGCCTCTCCAAGGCGGCGAAGAAGGCGGGTCGTGAGGCCACCGAAGGCTCGGTCGTCTCGTACATCCACGGCGGCGGCCGCATCGGCGTCCTCGTCGAGATCAACTGCGAGACCGACTTCGTCGCGCGCAACGAGGACTTCGTCGCGTTCACCCGCGACGTGGCGATGCAGATCGCCGCGACCGCGCCGCAGTTCGTCCGCAAGGACGAGGTGTCGGCCGATGTGATCGAGGCGGAGAAGACCGTGCTCGTCGCGAAGGCGAAGGAGAGCGGGAAGCCCGAGGCGATCGCGCAGAAGATGGTCGAGGGTCAGATCACGAAGTGGATGAAGGAGATCTGTCTCCTCGATCAGCCGTTCGTGAAGAACCCCGACAAGACGATCGAGCAGATCCAGCAGGAGCTGGTCGCGAAGATCGGCGAGAACATCAAGATCCGCCGGTTCACGCGCTTCGAGCTCGGCGAGGGTCTCGAGAAGAAGAAGGGCGACTTCGCCGCTGAAGTGGCCGCTCAGGCCGGTCTCGCTCCGTCCTGATCTAGGGAGGCGGTGCGGGGCAGTCCGCGGGGCACCACTGGTAGTCCTCGGCAGGATCGCAGATCGCATCGCCACAGCGCGGCCCGACGGAGCACGATGCTCCGGGCGGGCACGCGGGTGAGCAACGGTTCCAGCAGTCGGGATCCGCGCAGCCCATGGCGCCGTCGTGGTCGCTATCGAGCGTCGGGACCCGACACGCGTCGGGGAGGTTCGTCGTCAGCTCCGACGTCAGGCGCTCGACGGCGACGATCCCGTTGCCGCCGCCCGCGCCGTTGATGGAGATCAACGCGCCCGTGATGTCCGGCGCGAAGCCCATGCCCCTGCGCTGCGTCGGCACCACCGCCGGACCGAGCTGCGTCCACGTGCCCATGCCCGCACCATCCCACTCCCAGGTGTCGTCGCCGTCGGCGTCGGCGGTGCCGCCGAACATCACGATCCGCTGGCGTCGCGGCTCGAGCGCCATGCCGTGACCGAACCGCGCCGGCGGTGACACGATCGGCGTCCGCTGCGTCCACGCGGTGCCGTTCCACTCCCACGTGTCACCCAGGTTCATGCTCGTCGCGGACTGACCACCGAACAGCACGCTGACCTGCCGAACCGGATCGAAGGCGAGCTGCGCGTCGAAGCGCGGAGCCGGCACCGGGCCGCTCGGCGTGCGCCGGGTCCATGTCCAGGTCATGCAGTCGGCCGTCGACAGCTCCCAGGTGTCGTCGACGGGCGCGGAGCCGCTGTATCCGCCGAACAGCACCACCACGTTGCGTACCGGATCGTAGGTCATCGCGACGCGCGTCCTGGGCGAGGGCGGTGCGCTGGGCGCGATCGGTGTCCATTGCGCCTTCGTGATGGGATCCGGGAACCGGTACAGGTCGTTCGACTTCGTGCCCATGGTGGTCGGGGCGCCGCCGCCGAAGCTCAGCGTCACACCGCACGCGGGGTGATTGACGAGCATCACGCCGTCGCGCGCGTTCACGGTGGGGGGACCGCGGAACACCCAGCCACGTCCCGTCCACTCGAACGTACCGTTCGCCGTGTCGAGAACGACCGTGGTGCTGCGCCGCGGATCGAACGCGGCCGGAGTTCGGTTCGACGCACTGATCGGTTGCTTCGCGGATGCCGGCGACCAGGTGCTGCCCGACAACGTGGCCATCCCGAAGCTGGTGCTGGAGGCCAGCTGGCCGATGGCGAGCAGCTGCCCGCTCGCGAGATCCCACGCGATGCGTGCGCCGGTGATCAAGGGCGGTTGATCCGTGATGCGCGACCACGACCACAGGCCGCTGGGCGGCGTGACGAGGACCGAGGTCGTAGCATCCTCGACGAGGACGATCTGCTCGCGGACCGGATCGTACGCGAGCGAGACGTTCAGCGACGACGTGAGGTTGACGCCCTTCTGCGTCCACGTGCCGCCGGCGAACGTCCAGATGTCCGTGAGCCTGAGGCCGTTCGCATCGGTGCCGCCATACAGCACGATGGCGTCGTTCTTCGCGTGATAGGCCATCGCGGCGCCGCTGCGCGGGGACGGCTTGTTCGCCAGCTGCTTGTTGGTCCAAGCGGCGCCATTCCACCCCCAGGTCTCGGCGGTGAGTCCGCCGGCCGTCGTGCCGCCGAACATCAGGCACTCGGTTGCGGTGCACGCCATCGACGCGGCGGCCCGCGGGAGCGGCCTTGCGTTCACCACGCGCTTCGTCCAGGTCAGACCGTCCCACTCGAACGTGTCGTCCGTGAACGCGCTGCCCTGCGAGAGGCCGCCGAACATCACCACGCGCTTGCGGCGCGCATCGTAGGCCGCGGCCGCGTTCATGCGGCGCTCCGGTAGCGCCAGCGGATCGGTCTCGATCCAGGTGGACCCGTCCCAGCGCCACGTATCGTTGAACGCGGCGGTCGGCGTCGTGGACGAGCCGTCGTTCGAGACGATGCCGCCGCCGATCATCACGACGCTGCGCATCGGATCGGTGACCACCGCGTAGCCGATGCGTCCTCCCGGCGACCGCGGCGTCACATTGCGCCACAGCCGGAACTCGCGGAGGCACGTGCTCGTGCAGCCGTCGCCGGAGAGCGTCGGGAGGGCGTCGTCGCACTCCTCACCGACGGCGAGATCGGTGACGCCGTTGCCGCAGGTCTCGGCGGAGGTGCAGTCGGCGGAGCAGCCGTCGCCGGCCATCCGGTTGCCGTCGTCACATGCTTCGAGGATGTGATCGACATCCTGCACGCCGTCGCCACAGGCGGCGATGATGCAGCCACCGCCGAAGCACGTGCCGTGCGCTGCATCCACGGTGCACGCGGCGCCCTCGTCGACCTGCTTGCAGGCGGCGAGCTGGTCGTCGGAGGCGCATTGATACGTGCCGTCCGGCACCCGCACACAGCTCGTGCCGTCACTGCACAGCCGCATGTCGGGGCACTGGGCGGTTCCCGACGAAACGCAGGACGCGCACGCGAGCGCGATGAACGTGACAGCTCCCACCCGGATCACCTGCGCATCATAGACGTGTGCTGGCCGCACGTGGGCCACGGCGACTCGAGTTGCGAGGTCGGTCACGCTCGACCGTCGACGATTGTCCAGGCGACTGCGTGCTAGCCTCGATGTGATGTTCGTTTGCGGCTCGTGCGGGCAGCGCTACGACCACGGAGGGTTCTGCTCCGAGGACGGTCAGCCGTTGCCCGAGACAAGCGATCCGATCCTCGGCACGGAGATCGGGCGGTACCGGCTCGCGCGGATGATCGGCGAGGGCGGCATGGGCCAGGTCTACGTCGCAGTGCAGCCGGCGATCGGCAGCCGCGTCGCGATCAAGATCCTCTCCGACCAGTGCGCGCGCAACCCGGAGCTGCTCGAGCGGTTCTTCGCGGAGGCGAAGGCGGTGAATCTGATCCGCCACGAGAACATCGTGAGCGTGATGGATCTGGCGCAGCTGCCGGATGGACGCCCGTACATCGTGATGGAGTTCATCGAGGGCAACACGCTCGCGGCGGTCGTGCGCGGTGCGCAGCGCGCGCCGGTCGGCGGGGTGGTGCAGGTGATGACCGAGGTGCTCTCCGCCCTCGGCGCGGCCCACGAGCTCGGCATCGTTCATCGCGATCTCAAGCCCGACAACATCCTGATCACGGCCGAGGGGCACGCGAAGGTGCTCGACTTCGGCATCGCGAAGCTCGCGCCCGGGCTGTCGAACGCGCTGTCGCCGCGCACGCGCACGGGCGCGCTGCTCGGCACGCCGGCGTACATGGCGCCCGAGCAGATCAGCGGTTCGGCGAACGTGGATGCGCGTACCGACATCTACGCGGCGGGCATCGTCCTGTTCGAGTCGGTGACGGGGCAGGTCCCGTTCGTCGGCGAGACGCTGTACGACCTCATGCGCGCGCACCTCGAGATCGCGCCGCCGCGGCCGAGCTCGCTGCGACCAGATCTGCCGCCCGCGATGGAGGACGTGATCCTGCAGGCGCTCGCGAAGGATCCGAGGGACCGGTTCCAGACGGCGAGCGCGATGACGCAGGCGATGAACCACGCGGCGACGGGGCTTCCGGCCGAGCAGTGGCGGCCGCTGTCGTCGCGGCAGGGGATGATGACGGGCCGGCCGTCGATGGAGCGGTCGCTGCAACCGACGCCTCCGGAGATCGGCAAGGCGCCGACGCGCGTGGCGACGCCGATCCCCGGTCCCCCGCCGGGCGCCGATACGATCGCGACGCGGCGCACCGGGACATGGATCGCGGTCGCCGCGGCGATCGCCGTCGTCGGTGGCGTCGCGCTGATCGCGATCTCGCGTGGAGGCGCCGCGTCGGAGGAGGGCGCCGCGGCGACCGTCGCGAACACGTCCCCGACGCCGACGGTCCCCACGCCGGCACCGCCGGCACCGCCGGCCCCGAACACACCGCCGATGATCGGAACGCCGGCGAAGGTGGTCGCGACGGCGCCCGCGACACCGACGCCTGCATCCCCGAATCGAGGCCTGACCCCGGCGGCGCCACCACCGTCGATCGCCGGTGGCGGCACGCCGACGATCATCGGCGGAGGCAGCGCCGCGGATCACGGCGTGCACATCGGCCCCGGGGTCTCGGTCGGCTCGAACGTCGTGATCGGCGGCGGCCCCCCGACGCAGGGCCCAGCGCCGACGAAGCTCACCCGTCCCATCGACTACGATCCGACGAAGTTCGACGCCGTCGCGTACGCGCCGAAAGCCCTCGCGCTCGCGCGTTCGATCTTCCCCGACGCCGGCTTCGCGCGCCTCGACGTCTACTACGTGCATCCGACCGGCCTCGCCGACCTCACCAAGTCCGACGACGACTCGAGCTACGTGTTCCGCTCGCCGAGCCACTCGGCGCGGCCGACCGACGTTCCGCGCAACGTCGAGGTCGACATCAACTGCTACGTCGAGGTCACCGTCGGCGCGAAAGAGGTCGAGGTCCGCGTGCGCGACATGAGCCCGATCGATTCGAACTGCAGGTGGCCGCTGCGCCCGGTGCCGAGGTGCTCGCTCGCCAAGGTCTGGGCCAAGGCGCAGGCCGACGGCGCGAAGACCGACACGGTCGCCAAGATCGGCTTCCTCTCCGACGGCAAGTGGTTCTTCGACAACGAGTTCGACGGCGAGGGCCTCGTGAAGTCCTACGCCGACGCCTGCCCGTGACAGCGATGTGAGATGCTGGTGGCGTGAGCGCTACGCCCTGGCTTGTCATCGGGCTCGCGCTCCTCGGTGGTTGCGTTCGAAGCCACGTCACGCAGTGCGGTGACGCACTGTGCCCGGAGGATTCGGTTTGCGTCACGTACTCGCCCACCGGCGGAACGTTCTGCGCGCGCGCCGACGACACCGAGTGTCAGGGCATCGCCGACGGCACGCTGTGCGATGAGATGTCGGGCACGTGCTACGGCGGCGGGTGCCTCCCCGTGGGGTGCGGCAACGGACACATCGACGACCCGGTGTTCCAGCATCCCGAGCAGTGCGACGACGGCAATCGCAAGAGCCACGATGGCTGCAGCAGTAGCTGCACGAACGAGGTCTCGACGTGGACGGTCGAGGCCCCCGGTCCGGTCCCGCCGATCCATGCGCACGCGATGGCCTACGACGTCGCGCGAGACACGATCGTCATGTTCGGCGGCGATCGTGAAGGGCCGCAGGCAGAGACGTGGCTTCGCATCGGCACGCACTGGCAGTTCGTCCGGCCGGCGGGCGGGGGCCCCTCGGCGCGCACAGGTCATTCGATGGCGTACGACGGCGCGCGCCGCTATGTCGTGATGTTCGGCGGCTTCGGGCAGAACGGGAAGCTGACCGCGGAGACCTGGGAATGGGACGGAGCGCGCTGGACGCCTCGCGCTCCCGCGCATGCGCCGCCCCCACGGTCGGGGCAGGCGATGGCGTTCGATGCGATCCGCGGCGTCGTCGTCATGTTCGGAGGAACGGGCGCGGGGGACGTTGCCCTCGATGACACGTGGACGTGGGACGGCACGGACTGGACGCAGGTCGCGGGGCCGAAGCCGCCGGCGATGTCGGAGCACGCGATGGTGTTCGACCCGGCGCGTGGCGAAGTCCTCCTCCTCGGCGAGGCCAGCGGCGTGGTGACCTGGCGCTTCGACGGGACCGCGTGGTCGCGCGCCGCGACCAGTGGGCCTCCCCACGGCGAGTTCATCACGCTCGCGTTCGATCCGACGACGCGGACCGTGCTCTGGACCGGAGACACCGGCGGCGCGCTCGTGCAGTGGGAGTGGAACGGCACGCAGTGGCAGACGCGTCCCGTGAGCGCGCTGCCCGATCGAACCTACGACGCGGCCGCGACAACAGATATGACCGGACCGTTCCTCCTCGGGGGAATGGTCCCCGGGATCGGAGCGGTCGCCGCCTCGTTCTCGTGGAACGGCACCGCCTGGAGCGCACCGCCCGCGGCGCTCGCTCCCTCCGCGCGCGAGGGCATGACGGTGGCGCTCGACGCGCACCGGCGGCGCGTCGAGGTGTTCGGGGACGGGACCGGGGTGAGTAAGGAAGTCTGGGAGCTGGTGGGGGCCGAGTGGAAGCTCGTATCGCAGAGCTATCCGTTGCTCGCTGCCGGGCAGGGCGTGGCCGCGTTCGACGAGGCTCGTCGGGCAACGGTCGTGGTCCAGGATCCGAAAAGCGGGACCTGGGACGGAGCCGCATGGAGCGTGGACACGATGGCCGTTCCCGCGCTGCGCACGTCGCAGCTCGCGTTCGTCCCGGGAACGGGCGTCGCGATCGTCGGGGCCGCGGTGTCGGGCGCCATGCCCCCCGTGCGCGTTCTGGTGCAGCAGCCCGGCGGTACCTGGGCCGACCGCGGCGGTGGACCGCGCACGCGCACCGAGCACGCGCTCGGCTATGATCCGATCGCGAAGAAGCTGCTGCTGTTCGGCGGCGTGCTGGGCGGGATCAACAGCTTCGCGGTGGTCGTGGCGAACGATACGTGGTCGTGGGATCCGGCGACCAGCGAATGGACCGAGCTCGCACCGCTCGCCGGCCCGATGGCGCGCGCGAGCGCATCGATCGCCTGGGATGCCGCGCGCGCGCGCCTCGTTCTCGTCGGCGGAACGACCACCTCCGCGATCACGCCGACGGACGTCTGGGAGTGGGATCGACTGCACGATTCGTGGGAGCCGCTCCTGATCTCGGGCGCGCCGCCGGACCGGTTGATCGGATCCACGCCGTCGTCCGCGGTTCCGGCGCCCGACGGTAACGGCATCGTGATCGCGCGGACGCTAGAGTATGGCGCCACGTCGAGGCTCGCGATGTTTCGTCTCCAGTGGAGCGGTCCAGGCCCGGTCGAGGACTGCACCCAGAGGCTCGATCTGGATCGCGACGGTCTGGCGGGTTGCGACGATCCCGATTGCACGGTGCAGTGCGACCAGACGCCGCGCCACGAGTGGTGCGGAGACTTCGCGTGCTCGTCGGGCGAGACGGCCGAGACGTGCCCCGGAGATTGCGGTATGCCTTCGGCGCCGTGAGTAACGCCAACGCCAAGCCCCAGACCGCGATCACCCCGACCCGCGCCGACGACTATCCGGCGTGGTACCTGAAAGTCATCGAGGCCGCGGACCTCGCCGAGAACTCGGACGTCAAGGGCTGCATGGTCATCAAGCCGTGGGGCTACGCGCTGTGGGAGAACATCCAGCGCGCGCTCGACGCGATGTTCAAGGACACCGGGCACGTCAACGCGTACTTCCCGCTGTTCATCCCGCTCAGCTACCTCGAGAAGGAGGCCTCGCACGTCGAGGGGTTCGCGAAGGAGTGCGCGGTGGTGACGCACTCTCGTCTCGTGGCCAAGGACGGCAAGCTGGTGCCGGATCCGAAGAGCGAGCTCGCGGAGCCGCTCGTGGTGCGCCCGACCTCGGAGACGATCATCGGCGCGTCGTTCGCGAAGTGGGTGAAGAGCTATCGCGACCTCCCGCTGCTCATCAACCAGTGGGCGAACGTCGTGCGCTGGGAGATGCGCACACGGTTGTTCCTGCGCACCGCGGAGTTCCTGTGGCAGGAAGGCCACACGGCGCACGCCACGAGCGAGGAAGCCGTCGAGGAGACGATGAAGATGCTCGGCGTCTACGCCGAGTTCGCCGAGAACTACATGGCGATGCCGGTGATCCAGGGCGAGAAGACGGCGGGCGAGCGGTTCCCTGGCGCGGTGCAGACGTTCTGTATCGAGGCGATGATGCAGGACCGCAAGGCGCTGCAGGCGGGCACGTCGCACTTCCTCGGCCAGAACTTCTCGAAGGCGAGCGGCATCAAGTTCCAGAACGACCAGGGCGAGGAAGTGCACGCGTGGACCACGTCGTGGGGCGTGTCGACGCGGCTCATCGGCGCGATGATCATGACGCACTCGGATGACGACGGCATGGTGTGCCCGCCGCGGCTCGCGCCCGAGCAGGTCGTCATCATCCCGGTGATCCAGAAGCCCGAGGATCGCGACCGCGTGATGGCGTACTGCAAGCAACTCGAGAAGGACCTCGAGGCGCAGCAGTTCGGTGGCCAGCGCGTGCGCGTGCACGTCGACGGTCGCGACATGCGCGGCGGCGACAAGGCGTGGCAGTGGATCAAGAAGGGCGCGCCGATCCGCCTCGAGATCGGCCCGCGCGACATCGAGAAGGACAGCGTGTTCATGGGCCGGCGGGACAAGTCTCCGAAGGAGAAGGTCGGGCTCGCGCGCGCGGACGTGATCAGCACCATCGGCACGCTGTTGCAGGAGATCCAGGACGCGCTGTACGCGCGCGCGCTCGCGTACCGTACGGAGCACACGAAGCAGATCGATACGAAGGACGAGTTCTACGCGTACTTCGCCGATCCGCCGAAGAAGAAGCCGAACGACCCCACGCCGATCCACGGCGGCTTCGCGATGACGCACTTCAACGGTGACCCGGCGCTCGAGACGAAGATCAAGGATGATCTCAAGGTCACCGTTCGCTGCATCCCGCTCGCGCCGGGCGAGCCGGGCACGTGCCCGTTCACCGGTGAGCCAAGTGCGAAGCGCGTGGTCTGGGCGAAGGCCTATTGACGTGTCACGCTCCGGGGCATGGATCTGACCTGCCCCGTTTGCGATGCCCCTCTCGAGGAGGCCGGTCGCACGTTCCGTTGCCGGTTATGTGAGGGCGCGTGGATCGCCGAGGATGTGCTGGTCGCCATCCTCGAGCAGCGCGCGTCCACGCTCGTCGACCTGCCGTGGCAGAACCGTCAGGACAAGCCGCGCCCGTGCGCGGAGTGCCGGGCGGAGATGCAGACGGTGGACCTCGGCAGCGTGCACCTCGATCGCTGCCCGTCGCACGGCGTGTGGTTCGATGCCGACGAGCTCGCCGCGCTGATCAAGCAGGCGAAGAAGTTCACCACCAAGGAGATGACCGCGTCGTCGGAGCCGAAGCACGGCATCCTCGAGCGGCTCGGGAAGCTGTTCGGCGGTTAGGGCGCGGCCGGCTGGAGCCGCCACACCTCGGGCGCAAAGCTGCGCGCGAGGACGAGGATGCGCGATCCATCGCGCGACGGGCGAACCAGCGAGAGGATGTCGTCGTCGGCTTGGCTGAGGATCTCGAACTTCGCGCCCACGCCGGCGACGCGGCCGACCTGGAAGTTGTTCCGCGCCAGCGTGCCGCCGATCAGGATGCCGCCCTGCGGATCGTACGCGAGGCTGCGGATGTTGGTCAGCGTGGTCTTGTAGTCGGCGATCACCTTGCCGGTGGGATCGATCTCGGTGACCTCGGTCATCTTCGGCGCGATCAACAGGCGCGTGCCGTCCGCGTTGACCGCGACGTCCTCGATCTTGCCGGTGTACAGCGCGGTGGTGCCGAGCTCTCCGGTGCGCGGATCGAGGGTGACGAGTTGCTCCTTGCCGTCGGTGCTGCGGATCGCGTAGCACGGCGAGGTGCGATCGTTCGCGCACCGGACCGCGAGGGTCTTTCGATCGTCGTGGCGCCACAGCGGATGACCGTCGGCGAGTGACATCGCCACGACGCGTCGGCCTTCGTTGCCACGCAGCGACACGATCAGCGCATCGCCCGCGGTGGTGGCGTTCGCGGGCTCGCCCTCGACGACGAGCTTCGTGACGTCGACGCTCTCGTCGGTCCGGCGATCCACGCGGTGGGTATCGCGATTCCAGGTCAGGAACTCGGTGTCGCCGCTCCACGCGAGCGCCGCACCCGCGGTGGAGTTGTCGAGATCGTGAGCGGAGCGCCCTTCGGGGGTGCGCTCGACGACACGCGCGCGCGTGGCCGGGTGCATCTCGATCACGTACAGGGTGCGCCCATGCGCGCGCAGGCCGCCGTACCAGCCGACATCGGAGCCGTAGATGTCCGTCGGCGCGGAGAACCCGGCGGCCGTGACCTCCGTGCTGCGGATGCGCGGCTTCTCCAGCGTGCCCATGGCGTACGCGAGCGTGCGATCGTCGAGCCAGGCGAGCGCGGTCGGTGCGTCGAGCACCTCGCTCGTCACCTGCGTCTCCGTATCGAGGTCGCGGACGACGATGCGGCCGGTGAACCGGGTGGTCTCGAGCCACGCCACGCGCTTGCCGTTCGGCGATACCGACGTGACGTCGGGCTCCGAGCCAACCGACCAGTGCGTGATCGGGCGCTCGCCGTCGAAGATCCGCAGGTCGCCGTCGATCCGCTGGTAGACGAGCTCGCCGAGCGCGGTGCGGCCGTACCAGCGCCCGCTGAGGACACCGGCCGTCTCGATCTCGGGTCCCTTGGTGTAGTGCCAGATGCCCATTGCGGCGCTGCCGAGCAACCCGAAGCGCAGCTCGTCGCCGTCGAGCTCGAGGTACGAGACATCCGATTTCGCGGGAAGCGCGGTGCTCCACATGTCGGAGCTATCGAGGCTGCGCACCTCGAGGCGATTGGACCCGAGAGCGATCCGTTTGCCGTCCTTCGAGATCGCCATGCCCGTGCGCATCGGTACGGTGAACAGGCGCTGCGCATCGGTCTGGCGAGGCGGGGCCGGTGCGACCGCGGCGGGCCCCGATGGCGATGTCCCGCGCACCGCGATCACCACCGCGATCGCGGCCGTCGCCACGGCGAGCACGGCGATGCCGAGGTACACGTGCGTGCGCGATCGCGGCCCCTCGCGGTGCTCGGTCGCGGGACGGTGCCCGGCGCGCTCGAGGTTCGCGATCAGCGCATCCATCGTGGGCCATCGCTGATCGGGATCCACGGCGAGCCCGCGGCGCAGGACCTCGCAGACCGCGGCGGGGACGCGCGAGTCCACGGGCGGGGGCGGCGGCCCCGCATCGATCAGGTCGAGGAGCTCGGGAATCGCCTCGAGGCCCGTCGAGGTCACGGTGAACGGCCGGTCGCCGTAGAGCAGCTCCCACGCGGCAACGCAGTACGCGAACTGATCAGCGCGCGCGTCGATGGAGAGCCCGCGCAGCTGCTGTGGCCCCATGTACGCGGGAGTGCCGAGCAGCGCGCCCGTCGTGGTCAGATCGAACGCGCGGCCGGGCTCCCAGCGCAGGGTCGCGGCGGCGTACGACTCCTCGCCGAGCGTGGCGAGGCCGAAATCGCCGACGCACACGCGCCCGGCCTCGTCGACGAGCACGTTGTAGGGCTTGAAGTCGCGGTGCAGCACGCCGCTGCGATGGGCCGCCGCGAGCCCGCGCCCCGCATCGAGGATCAGATCGAGCCAGCGCTGCCAGTGCGCGAGCTCCGCCGGTGTGCGCCCGCGCACCATCGCGCCGAGGTTTGTCCCGGGGACGAGCTCCATCGCGAGGAACAGCTGGCCATCGACATCGCCGGCGTCGTGCACGGTCACCACAGCGCGATGCGACAGCTTCGCCATCGCACGGGCCTCGCGGAGCAGCCGGGCCGCGGCCTCGGGAGACCGCGCGAGGTTCGGGTGCACGAGCTTGATCGCCACCTTGCGATCGAGCTGAGGATCGTGCGCGGCCCAGACCACGCCCATCGCACCCGCGCCGATGCGCGCCACGAGCTGATAGCGACCGATCTCGTCGCCCTCGCGGAGCGTGGAGATCACGGGGCGCGACGCGCGTTCGCTCGGCGCCGTCAACGCGGCCGCGAGCGTCGGAGCCTTGGCCTCATCATCCGGCCTACCACCCATGCAGCCGCGAGTATGGCACGAGCAAAAAGGTGTAATGTCCGTCGGTCATGTCGTCCCCCCGAACGCCCGCGTACAAGCGCATCCTGCTGAAGATCTCGGGCGAGGCGCTGATGGGTGACCAGAGCTTCGGGATCCACCCCGAGGTCCTGTCGGGCGTCGCGAAGGCGATCGCCGATGTGGCCAAGACGGGCACCGAGGTCGCGATCGTGGTCGGCGCCGGCAACATCTTCCGCGGCGCGCAGGCGCGCGGGATGGAGCGCGCCACCGGCGACTACGTCGGCATGCTCGCCACGGTGATGAACGCGGTCTCCCTTCAGGAGGCGATCGAGCGCAACGGCGTGCCCACGCGCGTGCAGTCCGCGATCCCGATGTCGCAGCTCGCCGAGCCATACATCCGCCGCCGCGCGATTCGCCACCTCGAGAAGGGCCGCGTCGTGATCTTCGGCGCCGGCACCGGAAATCCATTCTTCACCACCGACACCGCCGCCGCACTGCGCGCGATGGAGATCGGCGCCGACATCCTGCTCAAGGCCACCAAGGTCGACGGCATCTACGACAAGGATCCGAAGAAGCACGCCGACGCGAAGCGCTACGCGACGGTGACCTTCACCGACGCCCTCCGCAACGACCTCAACGTCATGGATGCCACCGCGTTCGCGCTGTGCCGTGACAACGAGATGCCGATCATCGTCTTCAACATGACCACCCCGGGAAATATCGGGCTCGTCCTCGCAGGCGAGGCGATCTGCACCCGGGTTGTTCGCGACGTGGAAAAAACCGAGTACGCCTGACCAGGATGCCGACGAGGACCCCATGATCAACGACATCGTTACCGACTCCGAAGATGGCATGAAGAAGGCCATCGACTCGTTCAAGCGTGAGCTGACGAAGATCCGCACGGGCCGCGCGAACACCGCGATGCTCGACGGGATCAAGGTCGATTACTACGGCACGCCTACGCCGGTGAATCAGGTCGCGACCGTGCAGGTCGTCGACGCGCGCCTGATCACCGTGAAGCCGTGGGAGAAGACCATGCTCCCCATCATCGACAAGGCGATCCGCGCGAGCGACCTCGGGATCAACCCGGTCTCTGACTCGGAGCTCGTGCGCCTGCCGATTCCGCCGCTGACCCAGGAGCGCCGCAAGGAGCTCGCGAAGGTCGTCAACAAGCAGACCGAGGAGGCCCGCGTGGCCGTGCGCTCGGCCCGCCGCGACGCCATGGACATGATCAAGGACGCCGAGAAGGACAAGCAGATCACCGAGGATCAGCGCAAAGACGGCGAGAAGCGCATCCAGGATCTGACCGACAAGTACATCGCGTCGATCGACGACATCGCGAAGGCCAAAGAGAAAGAGATCATGGAGATCTGAGCGGCGCGCTAGTACTCGGGATCGGAAGTCCGCTCCGGGTTTCTACGCGATCGGCGTGAGCGTCCACGAAAAGTCGTCGAGGACCGTGCGCACCAGGTCGTCGAGCGAGGCACGTGTTAGGGAGCATCTCCGTCGATGGAGAGCGCACGGTTTCGAGGCG
>JBBRED010000167.1:0-17948 GCA_038203335.1 Haliangiales bacterium
GACGTGAAGGTCAGCCGTCAGGTCGCGTGCGGCTCGTGCAATGCGACGGGCGCGAAGCCGGGCAGCAAGCCCGAGGTCTGCACCACCTGTGCGGGCAAGGGCCAGGTCGTGCACTCGCAGGGCTTCTTCATGGTGCAGACCGCGTGTCCCCACTGCCGTGGTGCGGGCAAGGCGATCAAGGATCCGTGCGAGGACTGCCGTGGTCGCGGCACGAAGGCCGAGAGCTCCACGCTCACCGTCACCGTGCCCGCCGGCGTCGACGATGGTCAGACGCTTCGGCTCGCGAACAAGGGCGAGACCGCACCGGGCGGCACCACCGGTCACCTCTATGTCGTGCTGCACGTGCAGGGCGACGAGCGGTTCCGCCGCGAGGGCGACGACGTGCTCACCGAGATGCCTGTCAGCTTCGTGAAGGCGGCGCTCGGCGGCGAGCTCGAGATCTACACGCTCGACGACAACTGCGCCGGCTCCGCGACCATCGAGCTCAAGCCGGGGACGCAGCCGGGCGACGTGTTCGTGCGCCGCGGCCAGGGCATCCCGCGCGTCGGTGAGTCCGGACGCGGCGACCACGTCGTGCAGTTCAAGGTCGAGATCCCGAAGAAGCTCTCCGGCAAGCAGGAGGCGCTGCTGCGCGAGCTCGCGACCGAGCTCGGCGAGGACGTCAGCGGCAAGCGCGGTCTGCTCGGTCGCAAGAAGTAGTCACCGCGGCGGTACGTACAGCTTGATCTCGACGCGGCGGTTCGCGAGCCGGCCCTTCGGCTTGTCGTTCTCGGCGACCGGATCCTCGGCGCCCTTGCCCTCGACGTTGACCCGCGGGCCGGCGATACCGATGCCGACCAGCGCCTGCTTCACCGCCTCCGCGCGCGCGAGCGAGAGATCCATCGCGAGCTGCTCGAGATCCGGCGGCGGCGCGTCCTTGCCGGTCTGTGCGAACTGCTTCGCCTCGACGGTGTCGGTGTGGCCGATCAGCACGACCTTGATCGACGGGTTGTCGGTCATGGTCTTCGCGATCTTCTTGAGGTTCGCCATCGCGGAGTCGCGCACGGCGGTCTCGCCTTCGGCGTAGAGCAGGCCCTCGACCGTGCCCTTCAGCGCCTCGACCTCGGGCGGTAGCGTATCGGGGCAGCCGTCGTCGTCCTCGAAGCCGTTGTACTGCTCGGGCACGTTCGGGCAGCGGTCCGCGATGTCGAGCACCTTGTCGAGGTCGTTGTCGATGTCGGGACAACCGTCGAGGTCCTCGAAGCCATCGGCATCCTCTTCGCGATCGGGGCACTTGTCCTTGCCGTCGGGGATGCCGTCCTGATCGCGATCGGAGACCAGCTCGTCGGGCAGCTGCTCCTTCGCCTTCGCACGGGGCGCGCCGAGCTGGAGCTCGATGCCGACGGAGAAATCGAATTCGACGGCGATGTACCGGTCGATGCCCGGGAGCATCGACACGCGGCCATCGAGCCGCACGCCGAAGCGCTTGCCGGTGTCGAACCGCACGCCGCCGCCGAGGTAGCCGTCGCCGAGGATGCCGCTGTTGAACGTCTTGCGCGCGGACGACAGCGCGATCGGCGCTCCACCGCCGACGACGAGGAACGGCTGGAGGCGTCGGCCGGGCAGCAGCTCGAACCGGAGCTGTACGCGCGGGTTCAGCCAGAACACGTCGGTGGCCGGCGCGGTGCTGCCGCCCATCGCGCGGATCTCCTTGGTGCCGGTCGGCGCCAGGCCGAGCTCGATCTCGGGGACCAACCACGGCAGGAACGGGCGCGCGACGCGAACGCCGAACTCGATGCCGTTATCGAGCGAGGGGTGCGCCGGGTTGTCCTCGATGTAGCCGAGCCGCGAGTCATCGCTGTAGACGCGCGGGCCAAAGAACAGGCCCAGCTGCGTCGCGTCGGCGGCCGCGACCCCGGAGCCGAGGACGATCGTCGCAAGCGCGATCCGGGTAGCTCGGTGCATCGCGCGAAAGTATACGCCAGCGTCCAGGCGCCCGCTGAGGGCGCGACCGCAGCCATTTGCCCCTCGTCGCCGATCACCGGGATTCGACGCGAGCGAGGATCAGAACACCTTCTGCATCTCGTCGCTGGACGTGTTCGAGGTGCAGAAGTGGTACTGCACGTGGAGCACGCCCTTCTCGAGCGTGAACACGTGCGACGGTCGTTTCGCGCTGACGGGGCCCACGCGCGGGTGCCCGATAACAGACGCGAGCTTGCGCTGGACCGACCCGCGGAGGATCGCCGAGTCACCACACGTGCTTGCGAGCTGGCGAAGCGAGTCGCCGATCTGCGACGTCGGGCAGCCGTAGACGTTGTCGCGCGAGCGGCCTTCGAAGTCGGCGTCGTTGAGTGACAGGTAGTCGGTCCAGGCTACCGAGACATGGAAGGCAGGCACGCCGCACTTCTCGCGGACGAGCGCTTCGATCTCCGCGAGCTCGGTCTCGGTCCTCGTGACGGCGTTCTGCTCGGCCACGGTCGTTCCGAACGCAGCCTGCTCTCCCGCGGGCGGCGGGACGTTCGCGGACCCCGGCGGGGGAGCGTAGTAGGTGGTCGCCTCCGGTCCACCTGACGGGTCGTTGCCAGAGGTGCCGGAGGGGCCGGCGGCGCCAGCGGGGCCGCCGGCGCCAGCGGCGAACTGACCGGTGCAAGCGGTGAGGAGCGTGATGAGGAGGCGCGGGAGGATGCTCATGTCCCGTTAACCACGCGTCCGGGCGGCCGTCGCACGAAATCGTCCGAGCTGGTCAATCTCGCCAGGTGACGCTGGCAGGCCCGTGGTCCGCGGTCGCATTGGTGATGGTCTCGAGCCATGCGGGGACCTCGGCCGCCCGATCGGGAAGTCGCAACGACGAAACCCCGAGTCGGTCCTGCGCGAGCATCTGAACGATGCGCGATGCATCCTGCGAGAGACTCGTGCTCTCGGCCCTCCGGCTCGGGCCGAGTCGCCAGCGCATGCCGCCGGCCAGGTCGACCACATCGGTCTGGCCGGCGCTCTGGACGAGCGCCAGCTGCGCCCGTGCGGAGACCGAGGAGACCGTGGTACCGGGCGGGAGCACGCTGATGACGTCGTCCTGGTTCTCGAGATCCACCCGATAGCCGGCTCGATCCTCGGTGGTCACGAGGACGAGCTGGTCGCTGATGGCCTGAACGGCCGCGATCGGCGTGGGGAGCGTCGCTCGATGAACGCGACGACCGTCGGCGTACCAGAGGCCGATCGCGCTCCCGTCAGCGATCACCATGTTCCCGTTGGGCAGGAGCTCCACCGCGAGGCCGCCCCGACGATCGCGTCCGAGCGAGAGCGTGGAGCTGACCTGTCCTGCGACGTCTCGCCGCCAGATGAATCCATCGTCGAACAGCACGGTCGCCCACGTCGCCGCCCAGCCCACGTAGACCGGCGGGGATGCATGCTCGCCGAGGACCCCCGCCGTGCCCGTCTCGAGGTCGGTGAGGGTGATCTGGCCGGAGGGGCTGGCAACGAGGACCCGGGAGCCGGGGAGCAGGAGCGCGTACTGGGCAGGGCCGTCCAGGGTGATTGGTGGTCGGCCACCGCGGTGGAACACGTGGGCAACGTCGTCTTGCACGATCATCAAGAGATCCGGATCGGGCCCCGTGACGACGACCGCCGTGATGTCCGAGATTCCGGGAAGCGGCGTCGACTGGCCCGTCCCGAGATCGATCCACATCCACGGAGGTGCCGTCGCTCGGACGAGGACCTGGTCGCGATCGAGCGTGTCGAATCCGAACATCGGCGGCACCGCGATCGATCGCGGAATCAGCTGGTCGAGGTCCCAGATCAGCATTCGGCCGTCGCCGGCCGCCACGATGAAGTGACCGAGCGGCGACGTGGCGAGGTGGAGGAAGCTCACGATCGGCGCATGGAGCTCGACCACGAGGTCGCCGGCGATCAACCGCAGCTCGCCGCGGTCTTCCATGGAGACCACGACATCGCGACGAGCGAGCGCGAGCCGCATGCGACCTCCGCCCGGCGCGCGATAGCGCGTCGTGCTCGGACTCCGCTCCATGATCCCCTGTGGGCTCATCCCGATATAGAACCTCCGATCGCCGAAGCGCGCGAGGCCCGCCGGAACGCGGCTCGAGAAGCTCTGCACGACCCTCGGGACACCGTCGAGAGAGACATCGACGACGGCCCCACCGACGACCGCCGAGAGCGCGGGGATCACGGGATCCCACGCGACGTCACCAGCTTGACCTTCGCCGATCGGAGAGACGCGCTCGGTGCCGAGCTCGACCACATCCAGTCGTTCCCGGCCAAGCACCGCCAGCCACCGTTGATCGGGCGACACGGAGAGACTCCAGGGGGACCCCGCGAGTGCGATCCGGTGCGGCGGACCGAGGTCAACGCCGGTGCGCCAGAGCGCCCCGTCGCGATCGATCCAGAGCACATCGGTCGTCGTCGCGACCGCGTCCTCGATGGCGGCGTTCGGCACGAGCCGGACCGACGTACCCGCGGCAACGTCGAGCGATTGGAGCTCACCCTCGCGCCACGTGATGATGCGGGCGTTGCCGGCGAACGTCGCGTGCGTGTTCGGCCCGGAGGTGACGAGCACCCGGGTGGCGTGCGTCAGCAGGTCGTAGATGCGGAGCGAGCCATCCGTTCCGGACGTGAGCGCCGAGGTACCATCCGGGCTGATCTCGAGCGCCGTCACTCTCACCGGCGCCGGTAGCCCCCACGCTGCGCCGGCCGATCGCGCGGCGGCGCCGATGTCCCGGGCGGCGCGCCAGTGGAGCGGCGACGCCGCGAGCGGCTTGATCATCGCAAGGGCACCGGTCGGATTGGTGTCGACGAGCATCCTCGCCTGAGCGAGTAGCAGCTCGTCTCCGCGCGCGGTGGCACGCTCGCGCGCTACATCGGCGGCGTCACGCTCGTCGAGCGCGACCGCGAGTGCCGCGTTCGTTCGCGCGTGCGCCTCGATCACGCGCGCGAGCGAGAACCCGATGACGACCGCGACCACGATGGAGGCAGCCGTGATCGCACCGACGGCGACGCGATGGCGCCGCACGAACCGGACGAGGCGCTCGCGGCGCGTGTAGTGGTGGCACGCGACGAGCTGGCCGGTCAGGAAGCGCTGCAGGTCCGCGACGAGCTCGCCCGCGTTCGGGTACCTCACGCGATCGTCGTAGGCGAGAGCCTTGTCGACGATCGCGGCGAGCGCAGGCGGAACCCCACTGACGAGGTCGACGATCGGCTGAGGAGGCCCTTTGATCGCGGCGCCCATCATCTCGGTCCCCGAGGTGCCCGCGTGCGGCGGCCGCCGCGCGAGCACGTAGTACAGCGTGGCGCCGAGCGCGTAGACGTCGCTTCGCTCGTCAACCGCCTCTCCGCGGAGCTGCTCGGGAGACATGAAGCCGGGCGTGCCGAAGACCGTCCCGACCCGCGTACGGAGCGAGTCGGCGGCGTCGTGCGTCGTGGCGGACGGAGCGTCGTCATCGGGCTCGTCGATCACCTTCGCGAGCCCCCAGTCGATCACGATCGTCTCGCCCAGATCTCCGACCAGGATGTTCGAGGGCTTGAGGTCGCGATGGACGATGGCGCGCTGGTGGGCGTGTGCGATCGCGTTCGCGGCGGCCACGACGTGCGGGAGGAGCGCGAGGCGCTCGTCAACGGTGTCCGCGGCGGCCACGAGGTCCTCAAGCGGACGTCCCGAGACCTTGCGCATGACGTAGAACGGCGAGCCATCGGCGGAGAAGCCCGTGTCGTAGATGGGGACGATCGACGGATGTTCGAGGCGCGCGGTGAGCCGGATCTCGCGCGCGAACCGGCGCAGGGCCTCCGGATCGGTCGTGAGGGCTTCCTTGAGCGCGACCTTGCGGCCGAGCACGGTGTCGGTCGCGTCGACGACTCGTCCCATGCCTCCGCGCGCGATCTCCTCGTGGTCGAGGTAGCGCGGGCCGGCGCTGGGACCTGCCGCCTTCGGCAACCCGGGCACCCCGACTCCCGAGCGCGGCTTCTCGTTCACAGTGGGCCGCGCCAGCGCCGCCACGGCCACCAGCTCGCGACACGAATCGCAGGTGTCGAGGTGCGTGGTCGCGTTCGCTCGTTCCTCCCTCGAGATCGTCCCGCCGATCATCGCGGCGATCACCTGATCGTCGAGGCACGCGCTCATGCGGACCTCGAGGACAGGATCCTCTCCAGGCTGAGCTCGAGCTGCGATGCGACGAGAGGAACGAGATCGCCGAGCTCGTCGTCGGGGACCTGGAGCCGCGCCTGCAGCGCCCGCCTGACGGCGCGCGCGTGGTCGTGCCGAGCCCCGATGACCCAGCGCGCCGCCGTGGCGCGATGGACACCGTAGATCGCGCCGATCCGATCGACTCCGAGGCCCTTCACGATCGCGAGCCCCAGCAGGCTTCGCTGGCGCGCGGGCAGGGCGGCGATCGCTTCCTCGAACGCGCCCTTGAACGCCGCGCGGTGCTGCACCTTGAGCTGCGCGAATGCCGGATCGTCGGCGACCATGGCCACGTCCTCGAGGTCCTCCATCCTGCCCTGGAGGCGGTCGCGGTCCTTCAGGAGGTTCAGCCCGAGGCGAAGCGCCGCGACCCGAACGAGACCACCGAGCTGGCCACGGCCCGCATACGAGACGATGCGCGGGACGCATCCCACCTCGGCGACGAACAGGCGTACGCGCAGTTGTTGCTCGACCTCCGAGATCTCGTTGTGCGCCAGCGCGAGTCGCGAGAGCGCCGCGGGGATCACGGCGAAGTACCGTGCCTCGAACGCCTCGAGCGCCGCCGGCTCTGCGAGCGCGCACGCGCACGCGAGGTAGAGCTCGTCGGAGTCGAGCCCATGAGGTGCAGCCTCGCCCTCGAGACGGTCCACGAGCAGCCGGCGCATGGCTTCGCCATCGACCACGAGCGTGGGCAGGGCCGCGGCTCCCTCGCGGAGCACGCGCTCGACCTCGGCCACCACCATGCCCCATCTTGCCATGACGCAAGCGATCTGCCGGCCTTACGTCCCCCTTACACGGTGCCGTGGCACGATGGAGGCGTGCGCATCCTCGTGGTCGAAGACGAAGCCGCCCTGCGCGATGGCATCGTCGATCTGTTGACCGGCGATGGCCACGAGGTCACCCCGGCGAGCGATGGCGTGATGGGGCTCGAGGCCGGCCTGCGCGACCCGTTCGACGTGGTGGTGCTCGACCTCATGATGCCGCGCCTCGATGGCATGGAGGTGTGCCGACGGCTCCGCGCGGCGCGCCCGGGGACGCCGATCCTGATGCTGACGGCGCGCGGCTCGGAGGACGACAAGGTACGCGGCCTGATGGAAGGCGCCGATGACTACGTCACGAAGCCGTTCTCGGCCCGCGAGTTGCTCGCGCGCGTACGCGTGCTCGGCCGCCGCACGCCGCAGGGCGAGTCGCTCGACGAGGTGCAGGTCGATGGCGCGACCATCGATCTCGCGCGCATGGTCGTGGTGCGCGGCGACGTGCGCACCACGCTGACGCCGCGCGAGGTCGGCATCGTGCGCTGGCTGTTCCGCCACCAGGAGCGCGTGGTCACTCGCGCCGAGTTGCTCGAGCAGGTGTTCGGTCAGCGCGGTGATCTTCAGACGCGTGCGGTGGACATGGCGATCGCCGTGCTCCGCAAGAAGGTCGAGCTCGATCCGGCGAAGCCGACGCTGATCGTCTCGGTCAAGGGCGCGGGCTACGCGTGGAGGCTGACGCGATGAAGGTCGCGCGCACCTGGTACGCGGCCGGCTTGCTGGCGGCGGCGCTCGCGGTGCTGCTGATCGCGTGGTTCGTCTCGGGCTGGGCCGAAGTTCGCGCGCGCCAGCAGGCGGAGGAGGCCGGGCCACAGCGCGATGCCGAGGCGCGCGGCGCGGAGCTCGCGCACGAGCTGCGCACGGAGCTCGCGCAGCTGATGACGCGCGAGGTGGAGCGCCCGTACTTTCACTACCAGAACCTGATGCACGATCCGCGCGCGACCGGCAGCGTGGGCGTGACGCCGTCGCCGCTCGCGAGCGCTCCGACCGAGAGCCTCGTGCTCGGCTACTTCCAGCTCGACGACACCGGCCGCGCGACCACGCCGACCATCAACGACGAGGTGCCCGATCTCTCGGAGCCAAGGTCGCTCGCCAGCAACCAGCGGTTCCGCTCGGAGGTGGGCAAGAGCCTCGTGGCGCTCGCGCCGCCGCGGACCGAGCACGTACTCGTGGCCGACGCGACGGTGGTTGTCCCGAAGCCGCCGCGTCTGACGCCCCCGCGCCAGGAGGTGAAGCAGCCGCAGGTCAAGGGCGAGACCGAGCGCGTGACGCCGCAGGCGGAGCCGCAGGTGTTCCACATCGACGAGAACAGCTATGTGCAGAACTGGAACTCGAACACGATCTACCAGCAGTACCGCAACGCGCCGGGACTGCGCCGCGATGGGTCGGGCAACCTCGAGAGTGTGCCGACCAGCGACGGCAACGCGGAGCGCGGAACCACGCTGCGACCCGGCACGGGAAACCCGCAGCCGGCGTCCGCAACGTCGCCATCGACGACGACCACCGCCGCGAACGTCCCGGAGGGCCCACCGACGGCCGATGGCATCACCGATCGACCGAAGGTCACGCCGCCGAAGCCGCGCGCGCGCGTCTCCACGCCAGCGCCATCGCCGAAGGCCGTGACGATCACGGTCGCGCCGCTCGAGTGGCGCACGCTCGGGTTCGACGGCAAGCCCGCGCTGGTCGCCGTGCGCGATGTCGAGACGCCCGATGGCACGTTCGCGCAGGGCTTCGTCGTGGATCGCAGCGCGCTGTCGTCGTGGCTCGCGGCGCGCGCCGGTGAGATTGTCGCCGAGCTCGTGGTCGGCGACAACAGCACCATGGAGGTCGCGCCGGGCTGGCACCTCGCGGCGACCCCGAACCCGCGGGCGCTCGCCGAGGCGGCCGAGAGCGCGACGCGCCTGGCCACCGCGTTCCTCCTCCGCTTCATCCTGCTCGGGGTGATCGCCGCGCTCGCCGCCGGCCTCGTGGTCATGCTCGTCGCGCGCGCCGAGCGGCTCGCTCGAGAGCGCAGCCAGTTCGCCGCGGCCGCCGCGCACGAGCTGCGCACGCCCCTCGCCGGGCTCCAGCTCTACGGCGACATGATCGCGGACGGCCTCGGCGATCCGCAGAAGACGCGCGACTACGCGAAGCGCATGAGCGAGGAGGCCGCCCGGCTCGGCCGCGTGGTCTCGAACGTGCTCGGGTTCTCCCAGCTCGAGCGCGGCAACCTCTCGGTGGATCCCAGCGTGGGCTCGCTCGATGCCGAGCTGCGTTCGCTCGCCGAGCGCGCCGAGCCCGCGCTCGACCGCGCCGGTGCCGCGCTTGCCCTCGATGTCACGCCCGAGCTGACGGCGAAGTTCGATCGCGACGCGCTCGCCCGGATCGTCGGCAACCTGCTCGACAACGCCGAGAAGTACGGCCGCGACTCGGAGGACCGCACGATCGAGCTCGCGGCGCGACCCGCCGGCGATGCGGTCGAGGTCGTGATCTCCGATCACGGCCCAGGCGTCACCGAGAAAACGCGCACGAAGCTGTTCACGCCGTTCGCGCGCGGAGTGAACAGCGACGGCCCCGCCGGCCTCGGCCTCGGCCTCGCCCTCTCGAAGTCGCTCGCCCGCGCGATGGGCGGCGATCTCGACTATCGCCCGGGCTCGTCGGGCGGCGCGGCGTTCGTGCTGCGGCTTCCGCGCGCCTGATGTCGGCCTGATGTCGGCCGGTGCGTGCGCGGTGCGTACAACGGGTGGATATGAAGCTCACCACCATCGCCTTCGCGCTCACCAGTCTGGTCGCAGTCACGGCATCCGCCGACGAGGCGATCCGCGCCGCCGCATCACCGCCGAAGACGCTCGGCGTCGACGCCATGGCCGTGCTGCCGGTCGGCGACTACGCGCACGCGGCCACGCTCGGCCTCGGGATCCTCGGGCGGTTCGAGGCGCCGGCGGGACCGGGCTTCATCACCGGCCGTGCGGGCGTGATCTTTCACGCGATGAACACGGACCGTGCCGCGAGCCTGACCTTCGTGCCGATCTACGCGGGCTATCGGCTCCCGGTCGGCGGCGGCGGCATGTACCTCGCGGGCGAGCTCGGTCTGACGCTCGCGTTCGGTACCGTCGAGACGCCGTTCGGAAGCATGTCGGCATCCGACAGCGAGCTCGGCTTCACGCTCATGGCCGGCTATCGCAAGGGCGCGCTCGATTTCCGCGCGGGCCTGTTCTCGCCCGATGCGAACGACGTGGTCGGCCTCGTCGCGTCAGCTGGCTACGACTTCGCGGCGTTCTAGGCCCCGTGCGAGTACCATTTGTTGCGGTCGCGAAACACACCGCAACACGGGAGCGGAGCCCTACTTGTAGTTGTTCTTCCACTCGCGGATCGCGGCGAACACACTCACCGGATCTGGGTTGGCGCCGCGCTCGCGTGCGGCGTCCACCACACTCGGCTCGGAAGCCCGCAGAAACGGGTTGGTCGCGACCTCCTCGCCCATCGTCGACGGCACCGAGGGCGTCGTGATGTTGCTCGCACGGTTGGTCACCGCGGCGTTGGATGGTTCGACCGCGGCCGCGAACTTGAGGTTCGACACGGTGTACTCGTGGCCGCAGTAGACCTTCGTGTCAGCGGGCAACGCTGCGAGGCGCATGAGAGACGTGTGCATCATCGCTGCGTCGCCTTCGAACACGCGGCCGCAGCCGCCGCAGAACAGGGTGTCGCCGGTGAACGCGCAGCCCTCGACCACGAACGTCACGGCGCCGAGCGTGTGACCCGGGTTGTGGATCACCTTCGCGCGTAGCGTGCCGAACGAGACATCATCGCCATCTTCGACCGTGCGGGTGATGTGCTTGACCTTGTCGGCGTCGGCGGTACCGATCACGACCTCGATGCCGGGATGCGCGGCGACGAGATCCGCGATGCCGCCGGTGTGATCCCAGTGGTGATGCGTGGCCCAGATCGCGCCGAGCGTGAGCCCGTTCGCGGCGAGCGCGGCCTCGATGGGTGCGGCTTCGCTGGGATCGACGCAGACCGCGCGATCTCCATCGACCAGGAGGTACGCGAAGTTGTCCTTGAGGCACGGTACGGCGACGACTTGCATGGGCGCGTTCTATCATGCCGCCCATGCATGCGATCGTGCTCCGCGCCCACGGTGGTCCCGAGGTCCTCGAGTCGGCGGATCTTCCGCTCCCGGAGCCCGGTCCCGGTCAGGTTCGAGTGAGGGTCGCCGCGGTTGCGCTCAATCACCTCGATCTGTGGGTGCGCAAGGGCGGTCCCGCGTTCAAGCTGCACTACCCGCACATCCTCGGCGCTGACATCGTGGGGACCGTCGACGCGGTGGGGCCCGGTGCCACCGCCGCGGTCGGCACGAAGGTGTGCGTGCAGCCCGGGCTGTCGTGCGGCGTATGCGCGCAGTGCCTCGGCGGCCACGACAACCTGTGCCGCTACTACAAGATCCTCGGGGAGCACGCGAACGGCGGCTATTGCGAGGCGCTCTGCGTGCCCGAGGTCAACCTCGCGCCGTATCCCGAGCGCCTCGATTGGGCCCAGGCGGCCTCGTCGATCCTGCCGTTTCTCACCGCGTGGCAGATGGTGGTGCACAAGGCGCGCGTCGCACCCGGTGACACGGTGCTCGTGCAGGGCGCCGGTTCGGGCATCGGCGTCGCCGCGATCCAGATCGCGAAGCTCTACGGGGCGCGCGTGATCGCCACCGCGAGCACGGACGACAAGCTCGCGCGCGCGAAGGCGCTCGGCGCCGACGTCCTCGTGAACTACACGACCGGTGACTTCGTCGCGGAGTGCCGCGCACAGACCGGCAAGCGCGGTGTCGACGCCGTGATCGAGCACGTCGGCGGCGAGGTGTTCGCGGCCTCGCTGCGCGCGGTGCGCGCCGGCGGCCGCATCGTGACGTGCGGCGCGACCGCCGGCTTTCATCCCGCGATCGATCTGCGCCACATCTTCTTCCGCCAGGTCGAGGTGCTCGGCTCGACGATGGGCAGCAAGGCGGATCTGCTCGCGGTGCTCGGCCATGTCGCCGCCGGGCGGCTCGTGCCCGTCGTGCATCAGGTGCTCCCGCTCGCGCGCGCCGCCGAGGCGCACCAGATCCTCGAGCGTCGCGAGGCGTTCGGCAAGGTCGTGCTCCAGCCCTGAAAAGGCACCGCGGTCGCGATCTCCGTGACGCGTTCGGTCGTACGATGGTGGTGATGACGCAGCAGCCGCCGGGCTCTATGGGGGCGCCGTTCGTCGGCGAGGCTCTCAAGTTCTTGAAGGATCCGTTCACGTTCACGCTGTCGCGCACGAAGCAGCACGGCAACGTCTGGAAGACCAAGATCCTCTCCGACACGGTGGTGTTCTTCGCCGGCCACAAGGCGTTCTCGTTCTTCATGGACGAGGCGAACTTCACCCGCGAGAACGGCTCGCCGAAGTTCATGCAGGAGTTGCTGCACCCGGATGCGGTGCCCTTCCTCGACGGCGAGCGGCACAAGAAGCGCAAGCGCCTGCTGCTGACCGCGTTCACCGATCAGGCGATGGACGGCTACCTGCCCGGGATGTTCGAGGTCATCCAGCGGTTCACGGCCAAGTGGGTCGCCGCCGGCGAGACGCAGATCGCGGGTGATCTCTCGCAGCTCGGGTTCGACATCGCCGACGTGCTGTTCGCCGCGAGCGACCCGGCGACCAGCAACGTCTCGGGCGCGGCCGACTTCACGATCATGAACAAGGGCACGTTCGCGCCGCCCGTGAACCTCCCGTTCACCGCGTACGGCAAGGCGATCAAGGCGCGTGATCGGCTGCGCACGTATCTGAAGGCGCAGATCGCGGCGAACGATGGCGCCGGCACTGCGCTCGGTGTCCTCAAGGGTGCGCGCGGTCCCGTCGGCGAGAAGCTGTCGACGGAGGAGCTCGAGATCGAGATGCTCCACTTCTTCTTCGCGGCGCACGGCGGCATCACCGCGGCGTTCGCGTGGATCCTCACGGTGCTCGGCGAGCACCCGGAGCTCGCCGCGAAGCTGCGCGCCGAGGCCGATGCGAAGCTCGCCGCGGGCGCGGTGCCCACGCTACCCGAGGTGCGTTCGCTCGATCTCGCGCGGTCGTGCTCGCGCGAGGTGCTCCGTGCGTATCCGATCGCACCGGTCACGTTCATCGGCGTGGCGAAGAAGGACCTCGAGCACGAGGGCTACGGGATCCGCGCCGGCTGGAAGGGCGCGGGCGCGATCTGGGCGACGCTTCAGGACGGCACCACGTTCCAGGATCCCACGAGCTACAAGGGCGAGCGGCTCGGCGACGCCGCGCACGCGGCTCTACCGAAGAGCGCGTTCGTGCCGCAGGGAGGTGGCGCTCCCGACGGTCACCGCTGTGCGGGCGAGGCGCTGATCCAGCTCCTCATGCCTGCGTTCTTCGCGTGGTTCGTGCGCAACTACGACATCGCGTATCCGGCACAGGATGCATCGCCGGGAGGTGGTGGTCTCGGACCGCTGCCCAAGAGCGGCGTTCGCGTGACGATCACGAAGCGCTGATCAGGGCAGACAGCCGAGGAGCGCGTCGTACGCGCTCGTCGTTTTGCCGGGGAGCGGGCGGTGGATCGGCGTCGGCTGGCCGGGCACCTGCGGCGCGGTGAGCGTATCCATCAGCTTCGAGAGCGAGCCATCGACGTCGACCGGGCACTCGAACGTCTGCGCCGTGACATCGAGCAGACCGCCGTGCTCCGGCGTGACGTGGTAGCTGCCGCCGAACGTCCACATGCAGGTCTTCACGTTGCCGCTCGACTTGGTGATCGCGCAGGTGAAGTCCATCGCCTGGAGGTCGCCGTAGTCGCTGCCGCAGAACGTGTCGCCGCAGACGCGATCGAAGCCATCGACGAGCGCCTTGGTGGTCGCGTACCACCGGTCCATGCCGGCGGAGCTCTTGTAGTAGTCGCGCGCCGAGACGTACTTCTCGGTGCCCGTCGTCGAGAACCCACCCGGCATCGCGCCGATCGGGTGATCGAAGCAGTCGCTGAGCTGCTCGCCGATCGTGGTCGCGCCGGCGGGGGCGCCCGGCAGCGGCGTGCGCAGCTTGTCGCTCGCGGTCGACAGGAGCTTCTCCAGCTTCACCGCGGTGGTCTTCATCTTGATCGAGCACTTGAACACCGGCGCATCGACCACGATCGCGGCGTTGCGCGGATCGACATCGACCTGCGCCGCGGCGAACGTGTACACGCAGTCCTTCACGCTGCCCGCCTTGCTCGACACCGAGCACGCGAACGTCAGCGGGACCAGGTTCGACCAGTCGCCCTCGCAGTAGGTGTCCCCGCACTCCTGGTTGAACTGATCGTTGAGCGCGTGAATCGTGTCGTACCACTGGCCCTGATCGGTCTTCTCGAAGTCGAGGATGTCGACGTAGGTCGTGGTGACATCCTGCTCGGTGGACTCACTGTCATCGGAGCCGCCCTGGGCGAGGCAGCCGGTCATCGCGAGAGTCATCGAAACGCAGGCCAGGAACTTCATGAGGGGGGCCGTTCTAACAGAGCTGCCGGTGGGGTCAACCGGCAATCCTGTCACACGCCAACCGCCAGAGACTGTTCGGCTTACCGGTGCGCCTCGAACAGATCTCCGTCGCGCTCGAACCAGATGTAGAGGTCGTCGGCGGAGACGTACGGCGCGGCATCCCGGGTCGCGCCATCGAGCTCGCCGATCGCGGTCGGGGCCGGGTAGCTCGCGCCCGACATGCGGCTCACGTAGAGATCGCGCGGATTGCGCGCGTGGAGATAGACGTCGCCGGCCGCGTTGATCGCCGGCGCCGCCGCGGACGGTCCCCACGCGGTGCCGGTGGTCGCGGGCGTGCCCCACGCACTGGCCGTGGTGGCGCGCGTTGCCTTGAACAGAGTCGCGCCGCGCGCGACGAACGCGGTCAGGCCATCGGGCGAGATCGCGACGTCACCGTCGTTGGCCGTGAGATCGGAGAGGTTGACCTCGAGCATCGGCGACTGCCACACGCCACCGGAGAGCACGGAGCGATAGACGTCAGCGCTGCCGGCGACGAGGCGATCCGAGGTGAAGTAGATCGCGGTGCCATTGCCGGTGAGCTCCGGCGATGCCTCGGTCGATCCCGTGTTGAGCACGGCCAACGGCGCCACCGTGAACGCCGCGGCCTTCGTCGCGCGCGTGCCGATGTAGAGGTCGCTGTTGCGCTGGAACACGATCGTGAGCTGGTCGGGCGACAGAGACGGATCGCTTTCGGAGCCGTTGCTGTTGACGCCGGGGATCGCCGTCACGCCGAGCCAGACCGGAGACACGAACGCGTCGGCCGGGGCATCGACGGCGGCGTCGTTGCCGACGTCCGCGACGTCGACCGGCACATCGATCGCCGCGTCATCGTCCCCTCCGGGTGGCTGGGCCCAGCAGGTGCCGCTGTAGCAGTGCTGCCCGGTGGGACATGCTCCGCTCGCGCTGCATGCCGCGCCGACCTGGACCGACGGGCTATAGCAGCCCGCGAGCGAGGTCATCACGAGCAGCGCGCGCCCCATTCCTCCATCGTATCACTCGTCGTCGGCGGCGAGGTAGCGATCGATCGCGGGGCGGTCGGAGAGGTCGAGAACGCCGTCGCGGCCGAGATCGCACAGGATCAGCCGGTGGGCGGTGCCGACACGGTGCAGGAGGTCCGCGATCGCCGTCGTGCCGAAGGTGAGATTGAGCTGCGTCACGATGCCGTCTCGGGCGCAGCCATAGACCACATCCCAGTACGGCTCGGTCGAGCAGCGAAACGCGAAACCATTCGTCACCGGCTCGACGTACGACGAGTACCCGGTGGTCACCTCGGTGCACGCGAACGCGGTGGGCGGGAGCAGCGCGCGTAGCGCGACGAGCGTGATGCCGCGAGTCGTGACGTCGAGCGGCGGTGGCGGCACCACCATCAGATCCGTCCAGCCGATGCCGCCCGGTGCGCGGTGCGCCTCGCCGAACGCCTGCACCTCGGCGGCGACGCGCGTGCGATCGAACCGGTTCTCCTCGGGCTCGAGCGAGACCCGACCCCAGTCATCCTCGTGAATGTAGAACCTCACGCCGGTCACCGGAACGGCTGGTCCTGACCGCGGGCGGGCAGGAGCGACGGCGCCGCGCGGAGCTGGGCATCGATGCAGCGCGCGAGCTCGCGACCCTCGGCGATCGCCCACACGATCAGCGATGCACCGCGGTGCGCATCGCCGGCGGCGTACACCCCGGGGACGCTGGTCGCGTAGGCGGCGTCGACGGCGATGTTGCCGCGCGCGTCGAGAGCAACGCCGAGCTGGGCGACGAGATCGCCGGTCTCGGGGCCGGTGAAGCCGAGCGCGAGGATCATTATCTCGATCGGGATCCGGACCTCGGTTCCCGGGGCGTCGATCCGCTCGCCCACGAGCGCGGTCAGCGCGCCGGCCTCGCCCTCGAGGCGCGTGGTGCGGAATGCAAACGTGCGCTCGCCGCCTTCCTCCTGCGAGCTCGACGTGCGGAACACGAGCGGCCACGACGGCCACGGGTTCGCCGCACCGCGCTCGGCGGGCGGGGCGGGCATCAGCTCGATCTGCGTGACCTCCGCGGCGCCCTGACGGTGCGCGGTGCCGAGGCAATCGGAGCCGGTATCGCCGCCGCCGAGGATGACCACGCGCTTGCCGCGCACGTCGTGCGGCGTGGTCGGCAGCTCGGCACCGACCACCTGGTTCTGCGCCGTCAGGTAGTCCATCGCGATCAGCACGCCCGCAAGATCACGGCCGGGCACATCGAGGTCGCGAGCGCGCGTCGCGCCGGTCGCGATCACCACGGCGTCGTGGTCGGCGCGCAGCTGCGACCACGTCGGGGCCTCGCCGACGCGCACGCCGCAGCGAAACTCCACGCCCTCCGCCTCGAGGATCGCGAGGCGGCGATCGATCACCGACTTCTCCATCTTGAAGTCCGGGATGCCGTAGCGGAGCAGCCCACCCGGGCGCGCCGCCGCCTCGAACACGATCGCGGTGTGACCGGCGCGGTTGAGCTGGTTCGCCGCGGCGAGGCCCGCTGGGCCCGAGCCGACGATCGCGATCCGCTTGCCGGTGCGCACCCGCGGCGGCTGCGGGACGATCCACCCCGCGCCGAACGCGTGCTCCGCGATCTCCTTCTCGATCGCCTCGATCGTCACCGGCGCGTTGTCGATGCCGAGCACGCACGAGCCCTCGCATGGCGCGGGGCACAGACGTCCGGTGAACTCGGGGAAGTCGTTGGTGGCGGCGAGCCGCTTGTGCGCGTCGCGCCAGCGCTCCTTGAACACGAGGTCGGAGAAGTCGGGGATCGGGTTCCCGAGCGGGCAGCCCTGCGTGCAGAACGGCACGCCGCAGTCCATGCACCGGCCCGCCTGCGCGCGGATCATGTCGTCCTCGAGCGGACCGTGCGGGCCCTCGACCTCGCGCCAGTCCTTCACGCGATCGGCGACCGACCGCTTCTTCGGCAGGAGCCGCTGCCACTCGACGAACCCGGTCGGCTTACCCATTACGACTTGCCTCCGCCGACGAGCGTGAGGCCCGGGGGCCGACGTGCGGCCGCGCGGCGCGCCTGCAGCACGCGCTTGTAGTCGGTCGGCATCACCTTGACGAACCGCGCGACCAGGTGCTCCCAGTTATCGAGCACGCGGCGACCGAGCGGGCTGCCGGTGAACCGCACGTGCGCCTCGATCAACGAGTGGACGAGCCACATGTCGCTCTCGTCGACCACGCTCTCGAGCTCGACCATCTCGAGGTTCGTGCGCGCGCGCAGCGACGACGTGGGATCATAGACGTACGCCGTGCCGCCGCTCATGCCGGCGGCGAAGTTGCGGCCGACCGGGCCGAGCACCACGACCACCCCGCCGGTCATGTACTCGCACCCGTGGTCGCCGACGCCCTCGACGACGGCGCGCGCACCCGAGTTGCGCACCGCGAACCGCTCGCCGGCGAGGCCCGAAGCAAACAGATCGCCAGCGGTGGCGCCGTACAGCGCGACGTTGCCGATGATCACGTTGTCGTGCGGCGCGAACCGCGCGGTCGCCGG
>JBBRED010000168.1:0-17929 GCA_038203335.1 Haliangiales bacterium
CGATCATCATTCCCTACAAAGAGGATCGCCGTTATCGCACGTGGAAAGTAGTCAACGAGCCGCAAGTGAACGCGGTCATCATTTACATGATGGACGTGTCGGGCTCGATGGGTGACGAGCAGAAGGAGATCGTCCGGATCGAGAGCTTCTGGATCGATACCTGGCTGCGCTCGCAGTACCACGGCATCGTCAGCCGCTACATCATCCACGACGCGATGGCGAAGGAAGTCGATCGCGCCACGTTCTTCTCCACGCGCGAGTCGGGTGGCACGATGATCAGCTCGGCGTACAAGCTGTGCGCGAAGATGATCGAGGACGAGTATCCGTCGACGTTGTGGAACATCTACCCGTTCCACTTCTCCGATGGTGACAACTGGTCGGTGGACGACACGCACACCTGCGTCGAGCTGCTCAAGAAGGACGTGCTGCCGCACGTGAATCTATTCTCGTATGGCCAGGTCGAGTCGCCGTACGGCTCGGGTCAGTTCATCAAGGATCTGACCGAGCACTTCGACGAGGACGAGCGTGTGGTGACCTCGGAGATCAAGGGCAAGGACGCGATCATGGACTCGATCAAAGAGTTCCTCGGGAAGGGCCGCTAGGAGATGTCGATCAAGCGGTTCCCGGCGTACCTGCGCGACATGCAGGAGGAGCTCGAGGGCTATGCCAAGGGGTATGGGCTCGACTTCTTCCCGATCCTCTACGAGGTCCTCGACTACAAGACGATGAACGAGGTCGCCGCGTACGGCGGGTTCCCCACGCGGTATCCGCACTGGCGGTTCGGCATGGACTACGAGCAGCTCTCGAAGAGCTACGAGTGGGGCCTGTCCAAGATCTACGAGATGGTGATCAACACCAACCCCGCGTACGCGTACCTGCTCGAGGGAAACTCGCTGACCGATCAGAAGCTCGTGATGGCGCACGTCTGCGCGCACGTGGACTTCTTCAAGAACAACTACTTCTTCTCGAAGACCAATCGG
The DNA here is from genome assembly GCA_038203335.1 of Haliangiales bacterium. Taxonomy (GTDB): domain Bacteria; phylum Myxococcota_A; class Polyangia; order Haliangiales; family Haliangiaceae; genus JABFXX01. Next base: position 981 of record JBBRED010000168.1, read on the forward strand.
AAGATGATCGACGGTATGGCGAACCACGCGGCGCGCGTGCGGCGCCACATGGAACGCCAGGGCCAGGACGTCGTCGAGGACTACATCGACGTCTGCCTGTCGCTCGAGAACCTGATCGATCCGATGTCCGCGTACATCGCGCGCACGGCGAAGCCGAAGGCGGTGCTCCCCGACGAGCTCGGTGGGGAGGACTCCAACGCGGTCGGCAAGCTGCGGGCGAAGGGGTACATGGACACCTTCATCAACCCGCCCGAGTACCTCGAGGCACAGAAGAAGAAGAAGGACGAGGAAGCGAAGAAGCAGAAGCGCCGGTTCCCGGAGCATCCGCAGCGCGACGTGCTCGCGTTCCTCATCGAGCATGCACCGCTCGAGCCCTGGCAGCGCGACGTACTCGAGGTCGTGCGCGACGAGGCGTACTACTTCGCGCCGCAGGCGATGACGAAGATCATGAACGAGGGCTGGGCCTCGTACTGGCACTCGCGCATCCTCACGGAGAAGGCGCTGACCGCCGCCGAGGTCGTGGACTACGCCGATGCGAACGCCGGTGTGCTCGCCACCTCGCCCGGCCGGCTCAATCCCTACAAGCTCGGCGTCGAGCTGTTCCGGAACATCGAAGAGCGGTGGAACAAGGGTCAGTTCGGCAAGGAGTGGGACGAGTGTGACTCGATGGATCAGAAGCGGAACTGGGACCGGCGCACCGGCCTTGGCCGCAGCCGGATCTTCGAGGTCCGCAAGCTCTACAACGACATCACGTTCATCGACGAGTTCTTCACGCTCGAGTTCTGCATCGAGCAGAAGTACTACTCGTTTGGATTCTCCGAGCGCAGCGGCAACTGGGAGATCATGAGCCGCGACTTCAAGAAGGTGAAAGACCAGATGCTGAAGCAGCTGACCAACCGCGGTCAGCCGGTGATCATCGTCGAGGACGGCAACTTCGAGAACAAGAGTGAGTTGCTGCTCCGCCACATCCACGAGGGACCGGATCTCGACGCCGGGCAGGCGCGCGATACGCTGCGCAACGCGAGCCGCGTCTGGACGCGGCCCGTGAACATCCTCACCAAGGTCGAGGGCAAGGGGAAGCTGCTGCGCTGCGAGGACGGCAATCTCAGCGAACGGAGCGCGGAGTACTAGCGATGAGATTGTGGGCGTGGGGGCAGTCGGACCCTGGACGAAAGCGCGAGCGGAACGAGGATAGCTACCTCGTCGACACCGAGACCGGTGTCCTCGCCGTGGCCGATGGCATGGGTGGTCACCAGGGTGGTGCCACCGCGAGCCGCATGGCCGTCGAGCATCTCGGGCGCGAGCTCTCGGACGCGCGCGGAAACTTCGAGCGCGCGCTCGCGGATCAGATCCGCCAGACCATGCGCACGACCGAGGAGATGGACGCCGTGGATCCCGACGCGGGCCACGCGCACACCATCCCGCGATTCGCCGCGGTGCCTCCCACACCGAACCTCGGCTTCGAGCCCACGCTCCGCGCCGGCGAACTTCAGGTCTTCTCGCCTGCGCTCGAGCTGATGCGCGGTGTGGTTCGCCGCGCGAGCACCGAGATCTTCGAGGCCGCGTGGATCAAGCCCGAGCTGCGCGGCATGGGCACCACGCTCACCGCCGTGCTCGTACACCAGGGGCGCGCGCACCTCGTGCACGCCGGCGATTCACGCTGCTACATGTTCCGCGACGGGCAGCTGCGGCAGCTCACCGACGACCACTCGTGGATCGCGGAGCAGCTGCGCTCGGGATCGATCAGTGAGGCCGAGGCGAAGAGCAGCAAGTTCCGCCACGTGATCACGAAGTCGATCGGCTTCGAGCGCGACATCGACGCCGACGTCAAGAGCGTGCCGGTCTCGGCCGGCGACTGTTTTGTGCTGTGCAGCGACGGCATGTCGAACTACATCGAGCACGGCGAGCTCGAGCGGATCGTCGCCATGACCTGGTACCGCAAGCTGCCGTCGACCCTGATCGAGCTCGCGAACGGCCGCGGCGGCGACGACAACATCACGGTCGTCGTCGGCCTCGTCGCGAACGCGCCTCCCTAACGCGGCGGTCTCGCGACATGCTCCGGTGTTCCGGAGAGCCAGCGGGGGCGCCCGACTGGGCGCGGCTTCTTGAACAGCGCATCTCGAAGCTGCTGGCGATCGATGTCGGTCTCCCGGATCCATGCGCTCATCGCATCGGGCGTGGCGAACCCTGCGAGGTCGAGACCGCGTTCCATATCGAGCCACCAGGGCGCCTTGGCTATGCCGGTATACGCGCGATGGCTCGTCCAGTCCGTATTGCGAGGATCGTCGACAACACCGGCGCGCACCGGGTTGCGATGGATGTAGCCGATGAGACGTGCCACGCCGTCAGGCGCGATCCGAGGCGCCTTGGGGCCGCGTATGAACACGGCACCTTTGCGATCGCTTCGCTGGTTGATCCACTCGGCGAACTGCGTATGTGGCTCTCGCAGCCAGTCGGCGATCTTGCCCTTACCCGCTTCCATGGCGAGATGAATGTGGCTGCTCATGATCGCATACGCGAGACATGACCAGCTTGATCCAGCGAGGCCGCGGCCAAGGAGCTTCAGATACACCTCGCGCTCCTCGTTCGAGCGGATGAACCACTCGCCTCCGACGAAGCGAGGGATCACGTGGTAAATCGCGCGGGGCACGAACGAACGCAACGGTCTGGCCATAGGTCTCCAATCGGCAAAGAGAGCCTCCCCCAGCACGGCTATACGCGAGACCTCCGACAATGAAGACGACGCGGAAGAGGACGCCGGCCCGACCCCGTGAATGGGTCCGACCCCATTTACCGGACAGCGTTGACGTCCGTGAAATGGGGTCCGACCCCATTTACCGGACGCCGCGCAGCACTCTTGGTGGCGCGTCGGGCGTGAGCTCGAGGACCTCGATCGGCCCGCCGTAGAGCTTCGCGAGGCCCACGTCGATGCGCCACACGGTGTCGTTGCACAGGGCGTTGATGCCGGTCTCCTGGACCGTGTGCCCCACGACCATGCGCTTGACGCCGAGGTGGCTCATCGATTCTGCGAGCACCGCGCAGTCGGCGGTGGGCATGCCCGCGGCGCGCGTCCACACCGGGCTCTCGTCGGAGGAGAGCGAGGGCGGCGGATCGGTCGCGCCGCCGGCCTGGCCATCGAGCCAGCACCGCGAGGCGCGGTTGACCTCGTCGACCATCGAGGCCCACGGGCCGACCACGCCGCCGTGCGCGAACACCGTGTCGCCGACGATCGCCACCACGTTGTGCTGCGCGATCTTCTTCGCGTACTCGCCACCGGGGCGCAGCGCTTCCACGCGGTGATCGCTGAAGTCGTGCGCGCCGCCGCGCGTGACGTAGCGAAAGTCGCCAGCGGCGTTCATCAGCTCGTGATTGCCGATCAGCAGGATCACCGCGCCACCCGCCGCCTTCGCCTCGCCCTCGAGCTTGAACAACAGATCGAAGATCGCCTTCTCGTCATCGCCGCGATCGAGCACATCGCCGGTCTGCACGATCACGAGCGCCCCGCCGATCCACGCATCCTTGTCGTCGATCGCGCCCGCCGCCTTGAGCGCCGAGCGCGCCGCCGCGAGGTCGCCGTGGATGTCGCCGATCGCGACCAGCCGCCTCGGCATCGGAGACCGCAGCGGCACGGGCGCGAGCGTGCACGCGATACCCGGAGTGACCGGTGCGACCGCAGGCGGCGCGGGCGGCGGAGCCGGCGCGTTCTCTCTCGCGCGGCCGCGATCACAGCTCGCCACTGCGAGCACGGCGAACAGGACCCTGCGCATCATGGTTCCTTCGACGTCGCGCTGACGCGGGCCAGACCGAGAAACCTCTGGAGCGATGGGGCGAGCGACGATTGGTGGTCGCCCTCGACCCTGACGACCCTCAACAGGCGGTGCCCGCGCTCCGAGAGATCGCGCGCCATCTCGGCCGATTCTTGCACGGATGCGTCGTCGATCCCGATGAATCCAACGTGAGCGATGAGGAACTGGTCGGCGTTCAGGGCCGGGGCGCGCAGCGCCTTCTCCAGCGCGTCCGTCGGATCGAACGGCTCGAGGCCGTTGAAGGAATCGGTGCCGTAGAGCCCGCCGCTGCTTCCGGTCAGTCGCACGCCGTTGACCGGATAGAACGCGAGCATCGCCGCCAGGACTCCACCGGCACTGTGACCGAACACGTAGAGGTGCTTCGGATCGATTTCCGGACGCGCACGGACCCAGCGGACCGCTGCGCGCGCGTCATCGAGCTCGCCGTAGTAGAGCTCGAACTCACCGGGGTTGCCGTTCTCACCGCGGAGCATCGGCGTCATCACGGCGAAGCCGGCATTCAGGAACGGTCGTGTGACCTCGAAGTCGTCCGCACTGAACGCGAAGCCGCCGTGCAGATAGATCAGCGCCGGGACCGGGCGGTCCGACGCCGGGTGGGCGTACCAGGCGGCTAGCTGGAGGTCGGCCGAGGGATAGGTCACCTTCTCCACTCCCGTCGGTGGAGGCTCGTTCTCGTACGGCTGTGGCGACGGCCCGTGCTTGACGAGCTTCGTCCGATAGGTCGCTCGGATATCGATGAACGTCGGCGTCGCGGCGGGCTTCGACGTGGTGGCAGGAGCTGGCACCGCCTGGTCCTGCGGGTGGCCGCGATCACAGCCCGTGAGCGCGAGGATCGCGAGGAAGACAGCGCGCATCGGTGTCTAGCCTACCGCAAGGATGGTTGCATGTAAGCCGACGCGGCGCGGCTCGTTCGACCGTGCATGAAGCAACTCGTTCTCGTCCTCCCTCTCACCGCATGCGCGATGGGCGGAGCGATGCACCAGGCAACCATCGTCGGGCAGTGCGCCGCCGATGACGCCGCGTGCTCGCGCCGGCATCCGTTGCAACCGCTCGCGATCGGCACGCGCTTTCACCCCGACGTCACCGCCGAGATCTCCGGCAGCGCCACACCGAATCTGATCCTGCAGACCGCGGATTCGAGCGTGCTCGCCGTCGAGGAAGGCGCGCTGGTGGCGAAGCAGCCGGGCGCGAGCGCCGTGCTGATCTCCACGGAGGACGGCGCGGTCGTCGACTTCCAGCACCTGTGGGTCGCGCCGATCACGAACATCACGCTGATGCGGCGCGATGGCGATCGGATCGGCGGTGCGATCGGCCTCGCCGTGGGCGAGGACATCACGCTGGTGCCCGCGCTGTGGAACCACACGCAGCGGCTCGCCGGCGAGAGCGACGCGACGTGGACCGTGAGCGCGGATGGCCCGCTCGCGATCCTGCGTGATGGCTCCTCGGATCGGCGACGCCTCAAGGCACGCGCGCCGGGGACGGCGAAGATCACGGTCGCGCTCGGCGGGATCGAGACGTCGGTCGACGTGGAGGTGGTTCCATGATCCGCGCGGCGCTCTGCGCGCTCGCGCTCGCCACCGCCGCCGGCTGCAACCCCACGCTGTCTGCGCAGTCACTCGCCCCGCCGGGACGCGCCGCGCGCCTCGACGCCATCGAGGGGTTCTGGGGCGTCAAGAGCTACCGGCTCGAGCTCTCGCGCGGCATCGCGATCGCGGTGACCTGCACGCATGGTGGTCCGTGCGGGAAGCTGCATGTCACCTCGGATGATCCGGCGATCGCCGAGGTGCACGATGCATCGTTCGGTGTGCTGCAGCCGAGCGCGGGCCCGATGTACGCGCCGAGTAACCAGACCACCGCCGCGGCGTTCGTCGTGGTCGGCAAGGCACCGGGCACCACGAGGCTGCACGTCAAGACGAGCGACGGCAGCCGCACGATCAAGGTCACGATCGCGCCGCCGCCGGGCACGGCCCCGCAGGCTACCGCCACGCGCTGAGACACCCGCGACTGCCGCGACACTCGCCAACACTTCGCGGGAGCGCGGCATGCCGCCGTCGTGAGGTCACTTCGGCTCGAGCCACGAGATCTCGTTGTCGGCGACGGCGATGACGTAGCGTCCGTCCCACGCGAGGAACATTCCGACGTCGCTGGTCCACGAGTCGCCGTCGAGCAGGTGGTGCGTGCCGGCGCCGAGGGTGTGGCCCTTGGGGTCGAGGAGGTAGATCTGGTTCGAGAGTGTGGCCACCCACACGCGCCGGTCGTCCATCGAGGCGATCCCACGTTGCGATCCGCCGCTTTCGAGGTAGTTCTTCGCACGCCAGCTCTCGCCGCCGGTCCGCGCATCCAGCCCCACGACCTGATCCCACAGCACCGACATTCGCAGCTCGCCGTCATGGACATCCAGATCGACCACGCCGGTCTCCGTCGCGAACGAGCCGATCACCTCGCCGGTCGTCGAGTCGATCTTGCGCATGTAGTTATTGCCGCCGCTGTGGTTCAGCCAGATCGACGTGCCGTCGAACGCGAGGCCAATGACGTCGGCGAACTCGTCGTGGAACCGGAATTCCGTGACCTTGTTCCAGGCCGCGTCCATGTGCACCACGCGTACGTCGTCGTTCGCGTAGTAGTCCCCGGTCTTCAAGCTGTACGCGATCCACAGCCCGCCCGCGCCGTCGGAGTCGATGCCCGCGATCGGAAGCTCGCCGCGCATACTGCGGACGGTCGTCAGCTCGAACTGGCCCGACAGATCGCCCGGGATATCCGAGCTGGTCGGCTCCGTCACGCACGCGCCGACGAGCAGAAGTCCTAGCGCGAGCGTCCTCATGGCGTCTCTCCTCGGAGTGCGAGCCAGCTGATCTGATTCTCGTCGGCCGCGATCACCTCGCCGCGCTGCGCGTCCCACGCGATGAACAGCGAGTAGTCCGTCGTGTGGTGGTCGCTGCCGAGGTCGGTCGTGTACGTCGCGATCGGCGTGCCGGTCGGATCGCGCACCTCGAGGTGATCCCAGAACCGCGACGCGATCCACATCGAGCCATCCGGCGTCAGGGCGAGCGCGCTCTGCTCGCCCTGCCACCCCACGTGCTCCGGGCGCAGCTGCAGACGGCGCGTCTCGACGCCGGTCGCCAGGTCGATCGCGACCACCCGGTCGAACGTGCTCGAGAGCACCAGCTCTCCCCGCGCGTCATCGACCTCGAGATCCGAGACGCCGCCCTCGACCGGCCAGTGATGGAGCTCGGCGCCGGTCGTCGCGTCGATCGCGCGCACGTACGGATCGTCGATCCGGTTCGCGAAGTTCAGCCACAGCGCGGTGCCATCGAACGCGATGCCCATCGCGTTGATGTGCTCGTCGTTGATCCGCAGCTCGGCGAGCTTCGTCCCCGCTGCGTTCACGTGGACGAGCCGCAGGTCGGCATCCGCGTAGAAGTCGCCGGTGCGCAGGCTGTACGCGATCCACAGCCCGCCCGCGCGGTCCGAATCGATGCCCACGACCGGCAGCTCGCCGGCCATCCGGCGGGTCCGCAGCAGCTGCGGCAGCGCATCGGGCTCGGGCGGCATCCAGTCGGGCGTCTCCTCCTCCATGCACCCGCTCGCCAGGGCGAGCACACACACCACGGTCCATCGCATCCGTGCGCGAGGTTGCACGCCGCGGACCACGCGGAACTCCGCGGAGATCCATGGTGGCAATGTCTGGAAGCTGACACCGCCGTCGCGTTCGACGGTCGCGACCGTCAGATCTTCGAATAGGGTCCGACCCCATTATCCGGACGCCGCTCTTGTCCGGCAAATGGGGTCGGACCCCATTTCACGGACCCCATTACCGGACGAGGAACTGCGACAGCAGATCTTTGGGGACGCGCGCGAGTCGGCGCAGCTCGCCCTCGGTGAGCGCTCGGTCCGGAACGAGGCTGGACACGTGGTGCCGTACGCCGTAGGCGCAGTGGTGCCTCAGCCGGCACGAGGTCACGCCGCAGCGAGGGCTCCCCAGCACGACGCGGAACCACCACCAGCCCGTCGGCGTGTTCGCCGCACGGCGGCCGCCGGTCCATGCGATCAGCTCTTCGCGCTGCTTGCGCCACGAGCGCCCATACATCCAGTCGCGCCGGAGGATGCCGTGCGCGTCGACGAAGAAGCGCCTGCGCCCGGCGCGCGACGAGAGATCTCCGCGCCAGACCGAGTCCAGCATGTGCGAGTCGACCACGTGCGCACCAGCGATGGTGCGCCGATCGAACGTCGCGCACAGCTCCGAGTACACCGTGTTCCACGGTCGGCCGACCTGGCTGTTGATCCAGCGCATCGCCGGGCCGAGCTTGTCGTAGAACATCTTTCCGACGCGAGGACGAGCCGGTGGCGCCGAGTACTCGGCCTGGTCGAGGTCCGCGCGTGCGGTATCGAGCCACGCGCGCGTGGTGGCGCGCTCGACGCGGTGCGAGTGATTCCGTGCGAACTGATTGCGATGGTAGCGACCGCCTTCGATGACGGTGCGCGAAAGATTCTTGCGAGACACGAGCGCTCCTCGAGCCAGATGATCTGCGTGCGGCAGATCAGCTCGAGCGCAGCTCGACCGATCAACCGCGGCGGGTCGACACAGTGGCGAGGAGACGCGTGCCCAGCATGCGCACCGTTCTACGGATCGTGCGCACGCCGGTCAAGCAGGAAGCTGCAAGCGTCGATTACTGCGCGAGCTTGAACTCGACGCGCCGGTTCTTCGTGCGGGCCACGTTCAGTTTGCCGCCCTTGAGGCCGCCCGGCGAGAGGATCGGCATCGAGTCGCCGTAGCCCTTCGCGGTCAGCCGCGCGCCATCGATGCCCTTGCCGACGAGGTACGTCTTCACCGCGTCCGCGCGTGCCTGCGAGAGCGACACGTTGTCGGCGAACGCGCCGCCCTTGCCCGGCGGAACGTCGTCGGTGTGGCCCTGGATCTCGACCTTGAGGTCCGGGAACTCCGCGAACGCCTTCGCCGCGCCGTCGAGGACGCGCAGCGACTGCGGCAGGATGTCGGCCTTGCCGCTCTTGAAGTTCACGCCCTGCACCGAGCCGGAGAACTTCTTCAGCGCCGCCGGAATCGTGTCGGGGCAGCCGTCCTCGTCCTGGTAGCTGTTCTTGGTCTCCGGCTGATCCGGGCACTTGTCGTCGGCGTCGGCGATGTCATCGCCGTCCTTGTCGGACGGACCCATCTCGACCTCGGGCTCGGGCTCGGGCACCGGCGTGGCCTTGATCTCCGCGACCGGCTTGGCTCCGGCCTTCATCGCCTCGGGCCGCTCCTTCACGCGCATGCTCTCCGGGCACACCCCCACGGCGTCCTCGGTACGCTCCTGGACCACACCGCCGATCTTTGGCGAACCCTGCGCACCGACGATCTGCAGCCGCTCCTCGGGAACGCCCTTCGCGATCAGGCGCGCCTTCACCGCATCGGCGAGCTTCTGTGCATCGGCCTGCGCCGGCTGCGACATCGCGAGCAGCCACTTCGTGACCTCGTTGTGGAGGATCATGAGCCTCGCGATCTGGTCGATGATCATCGCGCCCTGCACGGAGAGCCCGGCGCCCTTCATGGTGGGCATGCGCTCGATCACGAGGCGATCGCCATCGACCTTCGCGATGATCGCGCCACCACTATCCGGGCATCCGTCGTCGTCCTTGAAGCCGTTGATGGTCTCGGGCTCGGCCGGGCAGACGTCCTTGTTGTCGGGGACGCCGTCCTTGTCGTTGTCGAGCTCGGGGCAGCCATCCGCGTCCTCGAAGCCATCCTTGTCCTCGGGGCACAGCGGGCACTTGTCGGTCGCGTCGGGGATCCCGTCGGCGTCGTTATCGAGCTCGGGGCAGCCATCGCCGTCCTCGAAGCCGTCGAGGTCCTCTTCCTCGGTGGGGCAGAGGTCGACCGAGTCCATGATCCCATCCCCATCGGAGTCGCGCTTGTTCGCGGGGCAGCCGTCCTTCGGATAGGGCGGCTTGCCGTCCTCGGCGTCGACGGGGCACTTGTCGGCGAGATCCTCGATGCCATCGCCATCGTTGTCGAGCTCCGGGCAGCCGTCGTCATCGTCGAAGCCGTCGAGATCCTCGGCGACGTCGGGGCATTTGTCGGTCGCATCGGGGCGGCGATCGCCGTCGTTGTCGTCGTCGGGGCAGCCGTCGTCGTCCTGGTATCCGTCCTTGTCCTCCGGGATCAGCGGGCACTTGTCGCGCGCGTTCTGGATGCCATCGCCGTCGGAGTCGCGCACGTCGGGCGCGTAGCCCACGGAGAGGAAGAACCGCGACTTCGGAGAGCCGACGCCCTTCACGAGACCGGCGCCGCCGCCGAGCACCACCGCGACCGAGCTGGTCGCGTACAGGCGGAGGCCGCCTTCGGCCTCGAGCGGGCTCGCATCGAGCGAGAAGTCGGGGATGCCGGTACGGCCGTAGCTCTCGCCGATGATCGAGAACCGGTCGGTGATGCGGATCGCCGCGGCGGCGCCCCACGTGAGCTGCGGACCGATCGTGCTGTCGTAGATCTCGCGCGGCTTGCGGAGAAGAATGCCGCCGTTCGCTCCGAACGAGAGCTTGCCGACGTCGTACTGCAGCGCCATGCGGCCCTGCAGCGTGGGCAGGTTGTCGCCGATGAACTGCGAGTCATCGCTGCCGAACGAGGTCGGCAGGGTCAGCCCGACGACACCGGCGATCTTGAGCGCGTCCTTCTTGTACAGCCGGTACTTGCCCTCGATCATGATGTCGCCGAGGCCGGTGACGCTGAGTCCGTTCGGCGCGGGGCGACCGGTCGAGGCCATCAGGCCATCGCCTGCGAGCTGAAAGATGATCGGGAGGTTCGCGCCGACCTGCAGCTTCTCGTTCACGCCGTACGCGGCGGTGATCTGCATCGCCGTCAGCGACTTCACGACCTGCGTGCGTTCGCTGCCGACGACGTCGGGGTTCGCCGGATCGTAGTTGTAGACGGTGAACGGCTTCGTCAGGTACGTGACCAGCGCATCGACCGCGAGCTGCTTCGGCGCGGCGACGTCACCGTCACTCACCGTGAAGAAGGTCTTCGGACCGATCGCGTAGTTGAACGTTTGAACGTCGATCGCCGTGTCGAACGGTGGATCGGCAGACGCTGGGCTGGAATTCGCGATGATCGCGAGTGCCAGCGCAGCGCCCATCCCCCAAGGATTGCGCATTGCGCTCATTGTACGCTCGTTGTCGACGGGACCGAAACCCCCTGGGGTAGGGCTCGGATAGCGATCTACTTCGGTAACGTCATATCGAACGTCCACACGACCACCGACGACACGGGGTGGTTGTCGGTGTCGATCGCGGGCTCGAACTCGAGGTCCTTCGCGCGCGTCAGAGCGAGCTCGTCGAGGCCATGGCCGAGCTTCGACACGAGCGTGGTCGCGCGCACCTTTCCGGTGTCGTCGACGATGAGCCGGACCAGGATCTTGCCCTCGATCCCGAGCTGCCGCGCCTCGGGCGGGTAGTCCTTGCCGGCCTTGAAGTATCCGTAGTCGCCCTTCGGCATCGCCCGCTTCTTGATCGTGGCCACGGACGTGGGCTTCGGTGGCCCGTCCTCGGTGCCCGCGCCCGAGCCGGCGCCGGTGCCCCCACCGGTCCCGCCGCGGCCGACCTTCTCCGAGCTTCTCTTACCGGCGAGCACGCCGACGCCGGTGGTCCCCGGCATCGCGCTGTCCATCTGCACCACCTGCTCGCCACCCGTCGGCGCCTCGGTGGTCGGTAGCGGTTCGGTGGTCGGGGGCGGCAGGGCGGCGCGGGTCTGCTGTCGGACCTGCGTCCGGGCCACGGTCTTCTGCACCGCCGGCGGATCCGGCACCACCGGATCCGGCTGCTTCACCTCCGGCAGTGGAGGCGGCGGCTCCTTGATCACCGGCGGCACCTCGACCTCGACCATCTCGATATGCGGCGCCGGCGGTACGTGCTTCGGTGGGTTGTAGACCACGAATGCATCGCCTGCCGTGATCAGCAGGAGATGTACGGCCAGCGTACCTGCGGTGGCGAGCACGAACGGAGAGTCCCAGCGCACAGCCACCGCGGTTACCCTAGCAGATCATTCTCGGTTGGCCGTGACCTGACCGCACGCCGGGCCGAAGGTTGCCGTTCCCTCGACGTCGAACGCGCCGCCGCTCTGACCCCTGTCGAACGTGGTGGTGTCGCCGGAGCGCGGACCTCGGGATCCCCGGGCGGAGGGCGTCAGGGACGTTCGTTCTCGAGCGCGATCGCCGTGACGCCGGCCTGCTGCACGAGATCGATCGCGTGCATCACGTTGCCGTACGCGCCTGCGCGGCTGCCCGCGATGATCGCCTTCGGCTTCGAGGTGGTCGCCGCGATCTGCTTGATGCGCGCGACCGCGGAGACGTCGTCGGGGTACTTGTCGCCGTTGACGTAGAGGTCGCCCTTGTCGGTCACCGACACGCGCAGCGTGCTCTGGACCTCGCCGCCGGTCGCCGCCTTCGGCTTGTCGATCTCCACACCGCGCGCGACGATCAGCTTCGCCGTCACGATGAACACGACGAGGATGACGAGCACCACGTCGACGAACGGCGTCACATTGATGCTCGTGATGCCCTCGTCGTCGCCATCCTGATACAGGCTGCCGGCCATCAGTCGTCCTTCGCCTTCGCCGGCGCGGGCGAGAGGTCGCCGTGCTCCTGGCCATGCACGAGCGACAGCACCGAATGCGCGACTTCATCCGCGCCGCCCATCACGACCTTGAGCTTCCGCGTGAAGTAGTTGAACGCGATGACCGCGGGGATCGCGACCATCAGGCCAACGGCGGTGGCGACCAGCGCCTCGGCGATCGCGCGCAGGGTCTGCGCCTCGGCCTCGGTGGTCTTCTGCGTCAGGTTCTGGAACGCGCTGATCACGCCGAGCACCGTACCGAACAGGCCGATGAACGGGACGTTGTTGCCGAGCGTGCCGAGGATCATCAAGTTCTTGTCGGCGCCGCGCCGCCAGCGCGCGCGCTCGCTGTGCATCGCCTCCGCCATCGACTCGGGGCCGCGGCCGCGCTCGGCGAGTCCGCGCAACGCGACCTGGACCGCGATCGACGGATCGCCCTTGTACTTCGTCTGCAGGCGCTCGATCTCGTCGCGCTCGAACGCGCCGCGGAGCTCGCGGTTGAACACCTCGGTATCGGTGTCGCGACCGCGGAACCACAGTCCGCGATCGATCATCACCCCCACCGAGATCACCGACAGCCCGATCAGGAGCCAGAGCACCCAGTTCGCGCCGAGCTGGGCGAAATCGACAAACGCGCTCGCCAGATCCATCGCCGGGAAGTGTTACGCACCTTCGGGGGTGTCGTCGACCCGCTGGGGCGCGGTCTTCATCACTTCCCGCATCACCGCCGTCGCGTAGGCGCCTCCAGGCAACGCAAACGCGACCTCGAAGGTCCCACCGTCGGCGCCTGCCGTGACGCTCGCCTCGGCGACCTCGATCGTCGCCTCGCGCCGGGTGCCCTCGGCGAGCGCGCGCACGTTCCCGAACGCACCATCGGCGAGCCCGCTCGCGACCAGGATCGCCGCCTCGCGCTCCGCCGCCGGGGAGCCCTCGGCCGGTCGCCGCATCTTCTCGCCGAACATCGGCCCGGTCAGCACGAGCTCGCCGGCGACGAGCCGCGCTTCATCGGTCGCGGCGTCCTCGCACACGAACATGCCGCCCGCGCGCTTCTTCAGCACGTCGCCCGCGAGCACGCGGCGATACAGCCCGTCTGCCATGCGCGCGGTCAGCCACTGGTTGAACAGCTCGCTCTGCAGCGCCGAGACGAACAGCCGATCGAGCTTGCGATCGCGACCGAACCGCCGCGCGCCGCTCACCAGCTCGCGGCCCTTCACGGCGTTGTCGCCATCGCGGCCGAAGCGCTGTTCGCCGTACCAGTTCGGTGCGCCCGGCGCCTCGGCGAGCCGCGCGAGGATCGCCTGCGCGCGGAGGGCCGCGCCCGCCTCCGCGCCGGTGACGCGGAGCACGAAGCGATTCGCGCGAACGTGCCCGGTGCGCAGCTTGTTGCCGTGGCGGCTGACCTCGAGCACCGTCAGATCGGGAACGCTGATCGCCTGCGCGGCCTCCACCGTCGTCGGCGGCGGGAGGCTGATCCACTGCCGGGTCACGGCGTGGCGATCCTTCATGCCCGCCACGCCGATGTCGCGGTCGTTGACGCCGAGCGCGCGCGCGATCTGCTGCACCGCGTGCCGCGTGGTCAGGCCGCGCTTCTCGATCCGCACGTAGACGTGGTCGCCCGTGCCGCTCGGCAGGTACGCGGGCTCCTCGTCGACGAGGAAGTCCTCGTCCCGTGCGCGCAGCACGCCACCGGTGCCGGGGAGGTCCGTGGTGAGGTAGGGCAGCTCGGTCACGTGTGCGTACGTTATCCGGCGAACCTCCGGTAGAGTCTAGCCATGCCCACGCATCGCGTGCTGTGTGCCCTCGCCGTCGTGCTCGCCGGTTGCGCCGGGCGCTACGGCGGCTCGCCGCGCTCGCCCAAGCCGGCGACCAAGGTCCCGAGCGGTGGCATCGAAGCGGCGGCGCTGCCGTACCAGATCGTCGACGCGCGCACCGGTCGTCAGATCGATACGGCGCAGTTCTATGCGCAGCTCGGCCAGGCGCGCGCGGTGTGCGTCGGCGAGGACCACTCGGACCCGCACCACCACTGGGCGCAGCTCGAGATCGTGAAGCACCTCACCGCCGCGAAGCCCGCGAACGAGCGGTTCGCGCTCGGCCTCGAGATGGTGCAGCGCCCGTTCCAGGGCGTGCTCGACGATTACGCCGCGAAGCGCATCGACGCGGCGGCGCTGCAGTCACGCACCGGATGGGAGGAGCGCTGGAACTTCGACTTCGGTTTTTACGGCCCCACGCTCGACGCCGCGGTCGCGGCCGGGGCGCAGCTGCTCGCGCTCAACGCCGCGCGCGAGCTGACGAAGAAGGTCTCGCACAAGGGCCTCGAGGCGCTGACGCCCGAAGAGCGCGCGCAGATTCCCGAGCTCGATCTCAAGGACGCGAAGCACCGCGCGTGGTTTGACGCGCTGATGGATTCGATGGGCGGCAGCGCCGCGCACTCGAAGAAGCCCGAGGGCGATGCCGCCGCCGAGTCGCCGCACGAGATGCCCGCGATGCCGTCGGCCGATCAGATCTACTCGGTGCAGGTGATCTGGGACGAGTCGATGGCCGACGGCGCGGCGAAGTGGCTGACCGCGAACCCGACGGGCCGCATCGTGATCCTCGCCGGCAACGGTCACTGCCATGACTCCGCGATCGTCGGCCGCATCAAGCGCCGCGGCATCGCGCAGGTCGTGTCGGTGCGCCCCGTGCTCGACACCGATGCGAGCGAGGTGCTCGCGCAGCCGATCAACGACTACGCGTTTGTCCTCGAGGTCTCCGCGGCGATGAAGGCGAAGATGAAGGCCGAGGAAGCCGCCGCCGGCGAGTAGATGTCGGCGCGGCTCGTCGACGAATTCGCGCCTATCCGCGGGGTAGGGCGGAGCCCGGGCGCGGGCCGTTCTCGTCGTTGACCATGCGGATGTAGAGCTTCGCGCTCTTGTTCGCCGGATCGATCTTGAGGACGTGCTCCCACTCGGCGAGCGCGTCGCTTCTGCGGCCGAGCGAGAACAGGGTGACACCGAGGTGGATGCGCGCGGGGATGAAGTCGGGGCGCAGGCGCTTCGCGTGCTCGAACTCGGCGACGGCGGCGTGATAGACGCCCTGGTCGCGGTAGACGTTGCCGAGCTGGACGCGGAGGTCGGCGAACTCGGGGCACAGGTCGAGGGCCTTGACGTACTCGCGCACGGCCTCGTCGAACATGGCGAGGTCGGTGTAGGCGCGGCCGAGGTCGGCGTGCATGTTGGCGAGCTTGCCGCGCGCGAAGCGGTCGAGCGCGTTCGGCTGGCCGACCGATGCGGAGACGGCCCGGGTGTAGACCTCGCGCGCCTTGTCGTACTTGCCGCGATCGTTGTAGGTGACCGAGAGGTTGAGGGCGGCTTCGGTGTAGCGCGGGTTCAGGCGGAGCGCGTTCTCGAACGCCTCCTCGGCGTCCTGGAACCGGCCCTGCGCGTGATAGATGACGCCCAGCATGTTGTAGAGGTCAGGGAACGAGGGCCGCGCCGCGGCCGCCTCGGCGAGGAACGGCTCGGCCTGCTCGTACTCGCTGGCGTTGTAGTGCTCGCGACCGAGCGCGATCAGCTGCTCGACGCGGTCAGCGGTCATGCCCCAGCGTACTACGGTTCCGCGAGCTACTGCTTGGCCGCAGGCGCGAGGCCACCGAGGGCGGACTTGGCGTCGCCGGCGCGGTCGCTCTTCGGGAACTTCTCGACGAGCTCGGACCACGCACCGCGTGCACGGTCGTTCATCGACACGGCCACGTAGGCGCGCCCGAGGAGCCAGAGGGCCTCCTCGTCGTAGCCGACGCCGCGGTAGCGCTCGAGCAGGCGGCGCAGGCGGATCACGGTGCCCATCGGCTTTCCGCGGTCCCAGTAGTAGCGAGCGACGTACCACTCGTGATCGGCGAGGCGCTTGCCGACCTTCACGAGGATCTCCTTCGCCTTCGCGCGATAGGGGGAGTCCGCGTACTTGTCGAGGAACGTCTTCAGCTCGTTCGCGGCGTCCTCGGTCGAGGACTGGTCCTTCTCGAACGACGGAGGGAACAGCCAGAAGTCGTCGGGCAGCTGGCGGAAGTACGCCTCGCCGATGCGGAACGTGGAGTAGCCGTTCGCGACCATCTCGTGGGTCGGGTGAAACTTGATGAACAGGCGATAGCTGTCGATCGCCTCGAGGTACTGCTCGGCGCCGAACTCGGCATCGGCGAGCCGGAGCTCGGCGAGCACCGCGTACTTCGAGTACGGGAACCGGCTCTTGATGAAGCCGAAGTACTTCGACGCGGCGATCCAGTCCTTGGAGTCGAGCTCCTTGAGGCCCTTGTCGTAGTTCTTCTGCGCGGAGACCGAGTACTCGACCGCGCCGCCGCCACTCTTGCTACCGCAGGCCGTCGCACCCAACGAGAATGACGCGAGGGCGACACAGGCGACGGCGGCGTGGAGGAAGTTCTTCGAGATCATTGGGAATTGGGCCCGTGGCGGATCCTTAACATCGCTTGGACCCGGGCGCTACCCGCTAGGTTGCCCGGCAGTGCGATACAAGGAGGACATGCGCTCGATCCTCGCCGTCACCGTCCTCGCCGCG
>JBBRED010000169.1:0-17449 GCA_038203335.1 Haliangiales bacterium
TCGAAGTTCGACCCGTACCGCGGCGTCAAGCTCTCGAGCTACGCGGCGTTCTGGATCCGCGCGTACATCCTCAAGTTCATCCTCAACAACTGGCGTCTCGTGAAGATCGGCACCACGCAGGCGCAGCGCAAGCTGTTCTTCAACCTGCGCAAGGAGCGCGAGAAGCTCGAGCAACTCGGGTTCCAGCCGACCACCGCGCTGCTCGCCGAGAAGCTCGACGTCCACGAGCGCGAGGTCATCGAGATGGAGCGCCGGCTGGCCGCGCCCGAGGCCTCGCTCGATGCGCCGCTCGGCGCGGGGGATGACGGCGGCGAACGCACGCGGATGGACTACATCCCGAACGACGACGACCGCCCCGATCGCAACGTCGCGCAGAGCGAGTTCGCGCAGCTCCTCCGCGCGAAGCTCGAGGCGTTCGCCTCCACGCTCGAGGGCCGCGAGCAGACCATCTTCCGCGACCGCTGGCTCACGGAGGATCCCCTCACGCTCCAGGAGATCGGCGACCGATACAACGTCAGCCGCGAGCGTGCGCGGCAGCTCGAGAAGCGCATGCTCGATCGGCTCAAGAAGTACCTCGAGGCCGAGCTCGGGAGCGCCGTCGACATCGATGCGATGACCCGTGACTGAGGCAGGTCGCGGGACACTGTTCGTGGTGGGCACGCCGATCGGCAACCTCGAGGATCTGTCGCTGCGCGCCGCGCGCGTGCTGCGCGAGGCCGACGTGATCGCCGCCGAGGACACGCGCTCCGCGAAGGTCCTGCTCGCGCACGCCGACCTCCACGGCGCCGTGAACCCGGGCCGGCGCATCGTGTCGCTGTTCGAGGGCAACGAGGCCGTACGTTCGACGGAGCTCGTGGCCGCGCTCGCGTCGGGCCAGAAGGTCGCCGTGATCAGCGAGGCCGGCATGCCGGGCGTCTCCGATCCGGGCGCGCGCGCCGTGGCCGCGGCGGTGACCAGCGGCGCGAAGGTCGAGGTCATCCCGGGCCCATCGGCATCGCTCGCCGCGCTCGTCGGTTCGGGGCTGCCGAGCGATCGCTTCCTGTTCCTCGGCTTCCCACCGCGCGAGACCGGCGCGCGTCAGGAGCTGATCGGCACCCTTCGCGACGAGCGCGCGACCATGATCTTCTACGAGGCGCCCGATCGGGTCGGTGCCACGCTCGCGGATCTCGCGGCGGCGCTCGGAGAGGGCAGGCGGGCGAGCCTCGGCCGCGAGCTGACGAAGCTGCACGAGGAGCACGTGCGCGGCACGCTCGCCGAGCTCGCCGCGAAGTACGCCGACGTCGCGCCGCGCGGCGAGTGCACGCTCGTCGTGGAGGGCGGCACCGTGACCCCACCCGTCGTTGACATCGAGGCCGAGCTCAAGAAGCTCCTCGCCGAGGGCCTCGGCCCACGCGATGCGGCGGCGCGTCTCGTGATCGTCACCGGCAAGCCCCGCCGGCAGCTCTACCAGCTCGCGCTCTCGTTGCAGCGCACCGAGGATCGTGACGCATGAGCGAGCCCGTGATGTTCAGCGATGGCCTTCCGCACCTCGTCGCGCGCCGGCGTACGCTGCCGTGCGGGCTCGATGTCGTGATCCACGAGGATCACGCGGTGCCGCAGATCGCGGTGAGCGTCTGGTACAAGGTCGGCAGCTCCGACGAGCGGCCGGATCGCACGGGCCTCGCGCACCTGTTCGAGCACCTGTTCAAGAGCCCGCCCGAGCGCCTCGGTGGCCATCACTACGAGGTGCTGAAGAAGGCCGGCGCCACCGACGCGAACGCATCGACCAGCGCGGATCGAACCGCGTACCACGAGGTCGTGCCGTCGAATCACCTCGACCTCGCGCTGTGGATCGAGAGCGATCGCATGGGCTACTTCGCCCCGGCGTTCGATAACGATCGCCTCGTCGCCCAGCAGGCCGTGGTCCGCGCCGAGCGCCGCCAGCGCTACGAGAACGTGGCCTATGGCGCCGAGCACTTCGCGCTCGCCACGGCGCTCTACCCCGAGGGCCATCCGCTCCGCCACACCACCATCGGCCGCCACGACGACATCCAGGCCGCCACGTTCGACGACATCCTCGCGTTCTACCGGACCTGGTACGTGCCCGCGAACGCCACGCTCGTGATCGCGGGCGACGTGCCCGAGGATCTCGACGCGCAGCTCGATCGCTGGTTCGGCAGCTTCCCCACCTCGGTGCGCCCGGCGCGCGCTCTCCCGGTGGCGCCACCGCCGGCTGCGCACCGCGAGGACGTGGTCGATCGGTTCGCGGCGCTCGCTCGCGTTCACCGTGCGTGGACCGGCCCGACCGCGCTCGCCGACCACGATGCCGAGCTCGACGTGCTCACCACCGCGTGGTCGGCCGTGGGCACCGGTCGCCTGTGGTGCCGCCTCGTCTACGAGACCCAGCTCGCACAGCGCGTCTCCGCGTGGACCACGAACGGCCGGCTCGGCGGAGAGACCCACGTCGCGGTCGATCTCCGCACCGGCGCCGATCCGGACGCCGTGCGCGCGATCCTCGACGAGGAGTGCGCGCGCGGCATCGACGAGAAGGCGATCGAGCGCTCGGTCACGCGCCGCGAGGCCGGCACGATCTGGTCGATGTCCACGCTGGTGTCGCGCTCGAGGCTCCTGCAGCGCGGCGTGCTCTACGCCGACGATCCCGATTCGCTCGCGCCCGAGCTCGCGTGCTATCGCGCGGTCACGCCCGCCTCGGTCGACGCGGCGATGGCGCGCTGGCTCGATCCCGCGCACTGCGTCGAGATCACGACCATCCCCGGCTCTACGGGACGCTGAGCACCTCGAGCCAGTTGTGGCTCGGGGTCGTGCCCTGATAGTCGCCGATCACCGCGCAGCGCCCGACGCCGTCGCACGCGCCGCCGAGCACGGTCACCGCATCGAACACGACCGGCGTGAAGTCGTAGAGCTGCGCCGCCACGCCCTTGCGTAGCTCCCAGCCGACGGCACCACTCGCGTCGTACGCGGTCAGGGTCGCGCCGGCGAACGCGGTCTGGTGTCGCCCGAGTGCGTTGACCTCGCGCCAGCCGAACGTCGCCGCGCCCGCGAACCCGAAGCCGGTGTGACCGACCGAAGGGGCGCTCGCGAGCACGGTCGACGCGCCTGCCACATCGAACCGCAGATACGCCAGGATCGGATCCGCGGGGTTCCCGATGCCAGTCGGCATGGGGGTCACGGTCGAGACGATCAGGCGATCGCCGGGATCGAAGCCGATCGCACGGACGTTGGTCGCCGACCAGCTCGGCGTCAGCGGAGTGCCGTCGGCGGCGAACCGGTAGAGCGTCGTCGCGCCGTCGACCAGCGGTGCCGCGACGATCCGGCCTGTGCCATCGATCGCGATCAGATCGACGTCGAGCGCGCCGCTCTGCCATCGCTGCGCGCCATCGGCCGCCGCGAGCGCGACCACGCGGCCATCCTGCGTGGTGATCACCGGGCCCATCGCCGTCGCCGCCAGGCTGGTCGCGGTCTCTGCGCTCTGCCATGAGAGGGTGCCGTCGAGGTGATACGCGGCGACCTGTGGACCGACGTAGACGAGCTGCGCGGTCGTCGCGATCATCCGCGCATAGCCGCGCGGGATCTGCCAGCGCTGCGCGCCGTCGGCCCCGATGCGCCGCAGCGTGGTGGTGGTACCGACGACGAGATCGCCGCCGGGCACGAACGCGACGCCGACCGGCGCCTCGTCGAAGAACGCGGTGAGCACCTCGTGCGGATCGCGCTCGACCCGCACGCTGAGAGCCAGGTCCTCGCGCGCCGAAAGCGTGCATGCGCGGTTGGTCATCGTCTCGAGCCCGCAGCTCGTGGACACGAGCTGCTGCGGCGAGCCCGCATGCACGACCACCTGCGGATCCATCATGCCCGCCGGCCACGCCATCTCGACCTCGCAGCTCTCGGTGCACACGACCGAGCTGGCATCGGGCCCTTCGACCTGCACCCAGCCCTGGCCTTCGCCGTCGAACGTGATCGCGAGCGTATGCGAATGGGGATCTAGGTTGTCATCGGTGCCGAACACCGCATCGCAACCGCCGACGAGCAGCAACGCGCCAACAATCGCCGACCGCACCATGTCATGCCCCCGGGGTTGGCTGCTTCAGCACCTTCAGGACCTTCTCGATGTCCTTGGTCATGTGCACCGTGTTCTTGTCGTCGACCCACACGACCTCGAAGTCCGTGAGCTTCTCTCGCGCGATGATCTTGAGCGATTCCTTCCAGCCGAGGATGAACAGCACCTTCGACCACGCGTCCGCGGTGAACGCATCGTGCGCGCGCACGGTCACCGAGCGCGATGCGTGCGCCGGAAAGCCGTTCCTCGGATCGAGGATGTGGTGATAGCGGATGCCGTCCTTCTTGTTGACGAAGCCGCGCTCGTAGTCGCCCGAGGTCGAGAACGAGTGATCCTCGATCGGCGCCACGGCGAACATCGAGCCCTCGACGCCGCGCGGATCGCGGATGCCCACGACCCACGGCACGGTGTCCTTCTTGCCGGCGACGTACATGTCTCCGCCGGCCTGCACCATGAAGTCCACGAAGCCCTGCTTGCGCAACAGCTCGACGCACTTGTCGACCGCGTAGCCCTTCGCGATTCCACCGAGCGTGATCGACACGCCCTTCTTGTCGATGAACACGGTCTTCGCCTTCGGATCGAGCTTGAGATGCTTCCATCCGATGTTCGCGAGGCGCTTCTTCACGTCGGCCGGATCCGGCAGCGTGTAGTCCATGTCCTGGTCGAACTTCCACAGGCCCTTGAACGAGCCGACGGTGATGTCGAAGATGCCGTTCGTGCGCTTCGACACGTCGACCGCGCGCGCGATCACCGCGTACGTCTCGTCGGAGACCACGACCGGCTTGTCGCCCGCCGCGAGGTTCACCTTCGAGACCTCCGACGAGTCGGTCCACGTGGTCATCACGCCATCGAGGCGCTTCATCTCCTCGAACACCGCGTCGGCGCCGGCCTTCGCTTTCGGCTCGTCATCGGTCCACATGTAGACCTTGACCACCGTCCCCATCGCCGTGCCGGTGTACTCGAATTTCTGATCCGGGCTCGGCGCGGCCGATGCGACGGCACCGAGCGCGAGGACGATCGCGAGCGCCGCGCGCTGCATCACGCGACCCAGTGAACGACACGCAGCACGATCAGAACGCCGCCCGCACCGAGCGCGAGCAGCACCGCCATCACGCTCATCGCGAGCGTGCCCTGGGTCTCCTGCTGGATGCCCTTCCACATGCCGAAGCATGCGGGGATGGCACCGAGCGCTGCGATGATTCCGCCGGCGATCGAGCCGTGGGTGATTCCCTGCGCGGCAGCGATCACGATGCCGATCGCGACCGCGACGAGCGCGACGAACACGGGCGTCTTGCTATCGGATACCGGGGTTCCCATGTCGGGAACGCTAGCACGCAGATCGGGGCTTTGATCGAACTTCGCAACGCGTTGCGTTGCTGCGCGCCCCACCTGCGTGGGGCTTGCGTCAGCTTTCCGAGTACATCCGAATCTGCTCGCGCATGACATCGTCGGTCAGCGCGGTCTGGACGGGCTCGAGCAGGCAATCGGCCAGCACGAGCATCATGTCCTCGACCTTCTTCTCGGCGACCAACTTCGCGAGCAGTTGCTTCGCGTCCCGGCTGTCGTCCCCTGCGAGAAGCTCCCGCACCTTCCCCACGTTCAGATCACCCTGGAAGTCGATCATGATGTGTTGTCGGAGATACTCGACTAGACGATTCACGCCCCCTAGCTACCGCAGCCGGAGATCCATATCAAGCCGACGACAAGCTCCTTGCGCGATCTACCGGGATGCTCGACGATTGCTTCATGCCCCGCGTGCTGTTGACTGGCTTCGCCGCGGTGCCAGGGCCGCGGCGCGCCGGTGTCCAGCTCCGCCACGTCATCCGTTCGCTGACGCCGCTGCACACGGTCGATTTGTTAGTCGTGCGTGAGGGCGAGCAGGCGTACGTCGAACGGCAGGGCTCGGTGCGCGTGCTGCGCGTTCCGTCCCACGAAGCGGACCTCCGCTCGCAGATCCAGGCGTTCCAGCGCGCGCTCAAGCGCCAGCTCGACGGCGCCGACTACGACGTCGTCCACTGCCGCGATAGCTGGAGCGGCATCCCCGTCCTCGAGGCGCGCGCGCGGCTCGGCTACGCGGTGGTCTACGACCTGACGCGCTCGCCGCTCGGCGAGACCACGTTCGATACGGACCTCGACGCGCAGTACGGGCGCGACGAGGAGGCGTGCCTGCTCGCCGCGGATCTCGTGCTCGCGCCGACGCCGGCCGCGGTCAAGGCGCTGCAGGGCCGCGGGCGCCCGGAGCGCGTGATGCTGTCGCCGCCCGGCGTGGACGTCGACCGGTTCGACTGGGACGATCTGCCGCGGTCCGGTCCGCCGCGGATCCTGTACGTCGGCTCCATCGATCCCGGCCGCGGCGTGCGCGTGCTGATCCGCGCCATGGCCGCGATCGTGCGCGAGGTCGATGCGCGCCTGGTGCTCGCGGGCTCGATGGCGCCGAAGTTCGATCAGGCGCTCGCCGACGGCATCCGCGAGCTCGGGCTCCAGGACAAGGTCGACGTGCTCGGGCCGGTCGATCACGACCAGCTGCCCACGCTGCTCGCCACCGCCACGGTCTGCGTGGTGCCGGCCGCCGCGGATCTGACGCCGAACCCCACGGTGGTGTATCCGACGAAGCTCCTCGAGTACATGGCGTGCCGGACCGCGATCGTGGCGCCGCGCCGCGACACCATCCTGCAGGTCGTCGAGAACAACCAGGAGGCGCTGCTGTTCGAGCCGGGCGATCCGATCGATCTCGCGCGCAAGGTGCTGCGCCTGCTCGGCGAGCCCGCGCTGCGCGAGAAGCTCGCGGCGAATGCCTACCAGCGCGTGCGTAAGGACTTCACCGCGAGCGCGGCCCGGCGCGCGCTGCGCAACGCCTACAACGTGCTCGCGGAGCGGTTCGCAGATCAGCTCGGCGAGGATGACGACGAGGCGCCGCGCGTGGTGGTGCTCGCCGACGACGACTTCGAGGCCACCGTGTTCGAGGAGTCCCCGGTCGCCGACAAGGTCGACACCGCGGTCTCGAGCGTGCTGCCGCTCGACGACGACGGCACCGGCAGTCACATCAGCTCGGAGTCGGTGGCCGCGCCCCCGCCGCCGCGCGAGGTCGACGAGACGATGGAGCGCGCGCCGGTTACGCCGGGACCGCGCGACGGGCAGGACGACTGGGTGGTCACGAACGTCAAGGCCGCGGCGCGCAACCTCGATGCGGTCCTCGCGGAGGCCGAGGCGGAGGCGGAGGCGGAGGCCGCCGCGAGCCGGGCGGGTGACGATGGCACCCCGATCGAGGGCGTGGTCGCCGCGGCACCAGCGCTGCCGCTCGTCGAGGGAACGTTCGTCGCGGGCGAGATCGATGTGCCCACGCCGGGGCCCGAGCGCGAGATCGAGCCCTCGGCGGTCGTGGACTTCACCGCGGCGAGCTCGATGCTCGGCCAGCCGGAAGAGCGAGAGCCCGACACGGGATCGCGGACGCCCCCGCTCGAACGCCGCTGATGTTACCGTCCGACCCATTCCGGTCATTGCTCTGGTGAATCTGCTGTTCGGGATCGGGTTTGCCCTGATCGCCCGGGAGCGGTTGCGCGCCGAGGGACCCTTCGTGGCGCCGGCCTTCCAGCTGGTGGCCCTCCACGCGTTCACCGTGGTCGCCCCGATCGCGCTGTACTTCTATGCGGTGCATCCGGCGTGGAGCTGGATGTACTGGTTCGATCCGAAGAAGCTCGCCGGGATCGCGGTGCTGCCGCTGATGGCCGGTCACGCGGTGCTCGTGATCGGCGGCTGGTACCTGGCCGCGATGCTGCTCCGCCGCGGCTTCATGAACGCGGTGCTCTACATCGGTGCAGCGCTCACCCTCGCGCTGCTCGTGCTCGTGGTGGCCAGCGTCAAGCGGATCGCCACCGCCACCGACTACACGGGATTTCAGGCCGGCAAGGGAGTCTCGGTGTTCAGTGTCCAGCTCGGCTGGGCCTTCGTCGTCTCCCTGCTCGCCATGCTCGGATCTGCGATCTACGTCGCGATCGAGCTTCGGAGCGATGGCCGTCGTGTCCAGGCCCGGTGATAAGCTCATGACGATGTCGCGCCGCCTCGGCCTCGTGTTCGTCCTTGCGCTAGGAGCGTGCGGCCCGATCGCATACGTCAACGAGGTGACGCGCAAGGCCTCCGACTCCGTCGACGCCGCGCATGCGGCGCAGGCCGACAAGTACTCGCCGTACTACTGGACGCGCGCGACGCAGTACCTCCACCAGGCGAAGGTGCTCGCCGCCCACGCCGACTTTCAGGCCGCGAACCGGTTTGGCCGGCTCGCGAGCGAAGCGGCCGACAAGGCGATCGTCGAGGCCGCCGAGGCCGCGAAGGACCCGTCGAAGCGCCCGCTCGAGCCCGGCCGGGCGACGACGCTGGCTCCGGCGAAGGATGACGGCGGCGTCGCCCCGGCGAAGGAGACCCCGTGATCCGCGCGCTGGTCCTGTCGATCTGTCTGGGTGCGCTCGGGGCCTGCGCGGGCTCGCAGGTCCGCACCCAGACCGGGGCCACCGATGTCCTGATCGGCACGGCGCGCGACAACGGTGCGCAGCGCTGCGCTCCGGTCGAGCTGGCGATGGCGGAGTCGAACAACGACTTCGCGCAGCACGAGCTCGATGAGGGCAACTACCACGATGCACGTCGCCTGGCCGGCATCGCCGAGACCAACGCGAAGGCCGCGATCGAGAAGTCGCCGCGGGACAAGTGCACCGACAAGGCCCCGAAGAAAGGCCCCGGCGACATCGATGGCGACGGCATCCTCGATGACGTCGACAAGTGCCCGCGGGTCCCCGAGGACATGGACGGCTACCAGGACGACGACGGCTGCCCGGAGGACGACAACGACTCCGACGGCATCGCCGACAAGATCGACAACTGCCCGCTCGATCCCGAGGACCGCGACGGCTTCGAGGACGACGACGGCTGCCCGGACCCCGACAACGACAAGGACGGCATCACCGACAAGATCGATGCCTGCCCGATGGAGCCCGAGGACAAGGACGGCTTCGAGGACGACGACGGCTGCCCCGACCTCGACAACGACAAGGACGGCATCCCCGACAAGGATGACAAGTGCCCGAACGAACCGGGTGTGCCGCCCGATGGCTGCCCGAAGAAGTACGTCAACGTCGTCGTCACCGAGCAGAAGATCGAGATCAAGCAGACCGTGTACTTCGATACCAACAAGGCGAAGATCAAGGCGGTCTCGTTCAACCTGCTCAACGAGGTCGCGCAAGCGCTGAAGGACAACCCGAAGATCAAGGTCGAGGTTCAGGGCCACACCGACAGCCAGGCGAACGATGCGTTCAACCTGAAGCTGTCCCAGAAGCGCGCGGAAGCGGTGCGGACCTACCTCACGGGACGGGGTGTTACGGCCGACCGGATGACCGCCAAGGGCTACGGCGAGAACGTCCCGATCGCCGACAACCGGACCGCCGACGGCCGGTCGCAGAACCGGCGCGTCGAGTTCGTGATTACGGCCAAGTAGCCCTCCGGGAGCGGGAATCCTTACCGATCCTGGGGTGACCGCGGTATAGAAGCGGCATGGGAACCCGCGCGTGGGTAATTGCCGCCGTGCTCGTCGCTGCTTCGTCGGTTCATGCCGATCCGAAGGGCGACATCTCCTCCAAGAGCAAGGAGGCGATGGAGAACTACGACCTGATGGACTACGACGCAGCGAAGAAGCTGCTCAATCAGGCGCTCGCATCGGCGAAGAAGGCGAAGCTCGACAAGGATCCTGTCACCGCGAAGGTCTACCTCGACCTCGGGCTGGCAGCGTTCGCGGGTGGTGACGTCGAGGGCGCGAAGGTCGCGTTCATCTCGGCGGTGCAGATCGATCCGAAGATCCAGCTCGACGCCGCGTACAAGAGCCCCGAGCTGACGAAGATGCTCGAGGAGGCGAAGTCCGGCGGCAAGGGGCCCGAGGTCGGCCCCACCGAGCCCATCGCCGACAGCGTCGACTGCACCACCGTGAAGGGGCTGCAGCACACGATCATCGACACCGCACCGAGCGCCGCACCGCAGCCGATCGAGGCGCTGGTCGGCGGAGACATCACCCCGGCGAAGGTCTCCGTGTTCTATCGCGTCGAGGGCGCCACCGACTTCACCGAGGTCAAGCTCGGCAAGCAGGGCGAGTGCAAGTTCACCGGCGCCATCCCGGCGACCGCGATGAAGGGCTCGCTGATCCACTACTACGTGGCTGCGCTCGACGGGAACAACAAGGCGATCGCCGCGAAGGGCTCGTCGGGCTCGCCGAACATCCTCGAGCTCACCGCTCCGGTGAAGAAGGTCGTCGGCACCAAGGACGACAACGAGGATCCGATCACCGGCAAGGGCGGCCCCAAGGTCGAGGGCCCCACCGGAGAGATCTCCGGCGGCGTGGTCGCCGGCGGCAAGCGCCCGAAGGTGATGATCACCCTCGCAGCCGGCACCGGCTTCGGCTATGTCCGCGGCAGCACCGAGGGCGGCAGCATGGTGCAGCAGTGCTGCGTCGGTAACTCGTACGTGGTCCTGCTCCCCGAGCTGGCCTACCAGGTCAGCGCGAAGCTCTCGGTCGGCATCGCCGGTCGCATCGGCCTCCCGATCGGCGCCAACGTCAACGCGGAGGGCTCCGAGGGCCACTCCACCATCGCCCCCGGCGGTCTGCTCCGCGTGCGGTTCGCCCTGTCCGAATCGGGCGAGGGTGTGCGCGTCATGGGGCAGATCGGTGGCGGTGTGATGCGCAACACGATCAAGCTCACGACCAACACCGCGGGCATGGACACCGACATCGTCGCCCAGGGCCCGCTGCTCGTCGGCGCCGGCGTCGGTTTCATCAAGAAGCTCGGAGGTAAGGTCGCGTTCGTCGCCGACTTCTCCGCGCTCGCCGGCATCGCGATCGTCGACAAGATCGGCACGACCAAGGTCAACACGGGTATCGGCGCGGATCTGTCGCTGGGCCTCGCCGTCGGGTTCTGAGTCGACATGCCGCCGGCTGTGGAGAACGGCACCGGCGTGCCGCGACCGCGCACTGACCCGGTCTCTGGCGCGGGCGGGCCGGCGGAACGACCGTGAAGCGTACCGTCGAGCTGTGAAGATGCACCGCCTCAGTCTCGTGATGGTCCTCGTCGCCGCGTGCGGTGACGATGCGCCGCCTCCCGTCGAGGTGTCGTCGGGAAGGTTGACCGCGCGGATCGATTCCTCGCCCGCGCAGATCACACTGCTGGTCGATGGCACCGAGGTGTGGCGGACGAACGCGGGCGACGGAAAGGGCAAGGACAAGCACGACGCCCCGCACGGATTCGCCGCGATCGGATCGCGGGCCGACACCATCGAGATGATGTTCGGCTCCTACAAGATCACCGAGAAGACCGACTCCGAGGTGTGGCGGCCGATCGGCAAGCTCGCCGATGTCACGGCGACCGAGAGCGGCGCCACGTTCACGTTGCTCTCGGGGGGCGACACGGTCGGAACGGGGACGCTGACGATCGCGGACGCGAGCCACGTGCGCATCGAGCTCGAGACCGATGCCGACCGCGTCCAGATCGCCACGCCGTGTCCCGCCGACGAGCACCTCGTCGGTCTCGGCGGCCAGTCGTTCGATGTCGACCACCGCGGCGAGCGCGTGCCGCTGTTCGTGCAGGAGGATGGCATCGGCAAGTTCCCCGATCCCGACGAGAACTACTCGGGCCTGTGGTTCCTCACCGGCCGCAAGCACTCCACGCACACGCCGATGCCGATGGTGCTGTCGTCGAAGGGCTATGCGATCGCGGTCGACACCACGGCGCCCGCGGTGTTCGCGCTCGGCAGCGAGCAGCACGCCGACGCATCGCGGTTCGAGGCGTGGGAGGGCAAGCTCGACCTTCAGGTGTTCGTCGGCGATCCGGCGGATCCCGCGCTCGCGCTCGGCGCGATGATCGCGTGGGTCGGCAAGGTCGCACGGCCGCCGCTCTCGGCGTTCGCGCCGTGGGTCGATGCGATCTACGGCTCGGCGAACGTGCGCCGGATCGCGGCGAAGCTGCGCGCGCAGGGGATCCCGGCCTCCGCGATCTGGGCCGAGGACTGGCGCGGCGGCGGCGATACCTCGACGGGCTACGCGCTCGACGAGGACTGGCGCGTCGACCGCACGCTGTATCCCGACTTCGAGGCGCTCGCGTCGGATCTGCACGGGCAGGGCTACGCGGTGCTCACATATCACAACACGTTCATCGACGACAAAAGTGACGTGCTCGCCGAGGCGATCGCGGGCGGCTACACGTACAAGGACGCCGCGGGCGGGCCGCACTCGTTCACCGGCATCACGTTCGGTGGCTCGAAGCTCCTCGATCTCACGAACCCGGCCGCGGTGACGTGGGCGAAGGGCGTGATGGGGCAGGCGATCACCCTCGGGTCCGATGGCTGGATGGCGGACTTCGCGGAGTGGGCGCCGACCGACGCGGTGCTCGCCTCGGGCGAGGATGCTCTCCGCGTCCACAACCGCTATCCGGTCGACTGGGCGAAGTTCACCTCCGAGCTGCTGAAGCCGGTCGCGGGCTCGTTGTTCTTCATGCGCTCGGCGTGGATCCACTCGCAGAAGTACGCCCAGATCATCTGGCCCGGCGATCAACAGACCGACTTCTCCGAGGGCGATGGCCTGCCGAGCGTGATTCCGATGGGCATCAACCTCGGCCTCGCCGGCTTCCCGTACTTCGGCAGCGACGTCGCGGGCTACATGAGCCAGGGCACGATGCCGACCTCCGAGGAGCTCTACTACCGGTGGGTCGCGTTCGGCGCGTTCAACCCGGTGATGCGCACGCACCACGGGCGCAGCGCGCGGCAGAACTGGCAGTGGGAGCAGGACGCCGCGTCGACCGCGCACCTTCGCCGGTACGCGCGGCTGCACATGCAGCTCGCCGCATACCTGTGGGGCTCCGCCGGCAGCTTCGAGCGCGATGGCCTGCCCCTGGTGCGCATGATCGCGCTCGCGTATCCCGGCGAGGAGTGGGCGTGGAGCGCGATCGACGAGTACCTCCTCGGCGATCGCATGCTCGTCGCGCCCGTCCAGGTGCAAGGCGCCACGTCGCGCGCGATCACGTTGCCGCCCGGGCGCTGGTTCCCGCTGCTCACCGGAGCCGCGGTGCAGGGCGGCGCGATCACCGCCACGGCCTCTCGTACGGAGATCCCCGTGTACGTCCCCGAGGGCACGATGCTCGTGCTCTACCCCGATGGCGTCGACACGCCGCTACCCGCGCCGGCGCTCGGCACCGCCGCGGTCGCCGGCAGCGCGCGCGCGGTCTGGCTCTACGGCGGAACCGCCGCGAACCCCCAGCACGCGCTGTGGAACGACCACGACGGGCCGATCGGCACCGCGAACTGGACGTGGTCGGGACGGCCCGGATCGGGCACGCCCGCCACGGCCACGTTCAACGGCGCGCCCGTGACGGTGACGAGCGACGCCCAATGGTCGGCCGTCACCGTCTCCGGCGACGGTACGCTCGTGTTCGATGGTGGCGGAACGCTGACGATCGCGCGGGGCGCGAGCGTACAAACGATCGTCCGCCTTCGTCGCTAGATCGCGGAGTCGACGTCCTTCTCGAGCTGGTCCCACGACGAGCTGACGTCGGACTTGAACTCGTTCCAGTTCGCCTCGGTGCGGTCGGCCATCATGCCGAGCTTGGTCTTCGCGGCGTCGCGGCGAGCGCGGAAGTCGGCGGCCATCTGCTTGGACTTCTCGTCGCCCTTCTTCTCGAGCTGGTCGATCTTCGCGTCGAGCTTCGCGATGCGCTCCTCGACCGCCTTCTGAAGATCCGCGCGCGCCTGAGCGAGATCGACCTTCGCCGCGGCGACGTCCTTGTTCTGGTCGTGGACGTCCTTCATCTCGTCCTTGACGTCCTTTTGCTCGTCCCGCAGATTCTCCTGCGCCTTCTCGACCTTGTCCTTGGCGGCTTCGGTGTCGCCGTCCTTCTTCTTGCACGCAGTTGCCGAGAGCAGCGAGACCGAGAGCAATGCAGTCCAGAGCGTGGTGCGAATCATGACAGTGCCTCCAAGTTGAGGCTTCTGATCGAGCACATCGCGTGCCCGCGTAACCGCGCGACTGCTCGTGCCAACCTGCGCTGAATCGTGCTCTCGCGCTCGTCAGCTCAGCAGCGCACGGAGCGGATGCAACACGAGGAAGATCTCACCGGCGGTGACCTCGGCGGCGTTCGGCGCGGGGCGCAGGACGATCGCGGCCTCGACGACCCGGTCGCCGCCCTCGTTCAGGTAGATCACGCGCTTCACCGGGCGGCGGGTCGCGGCGCACTCCTCGAGATCCTCGAACAGGGTCGGGTAGACCTCGGGGAGAGCGGAGTCACGAAGCTGGAGGCCGCCGGCATCGCCCGCGCAGCCGAGGAACTCGAGGAACGCCGAGTTCGCGACGCGGACCTTGCCCTGCGGATCGCACGACGCCATCGGGATCGCGATCGAGTTGAACACCTCGGCACCCGCCTTGACGCGGTGGTCGAGGTCGCGACGCTCGCGCGTCTGCTCGGGGGCGAGCGCGCGGCGGCGCCCGGCGCCGTCCATGCCGAGCATGGTCATCAGGGCGCGCAGCTCGTACATGAACGACGCGACGTCGGGGTGGCGCTTCGCCGGATCCTTCGCGGTCGCGCGCGCGATCAGCTCGTCGGCGCGCTCGTCGAGCGGGTTCTCGACGAGGGTCGACGGCGCGGGCACCGGCGTCTCCTTGTGGTGCTTGAGCACGTCCTTGAGGTGACCCTGGAACGGCAGGCGCGCGGTCAGCAGCTCGAAGAACACGATGCCGAGCGCGTAGATATCGGTCGCGGGCGAGGCCGGTGCCCCATCGACGCGCTCCGGTGCGATGTACTCGGGCGTGCCATCCATGCCCTCGGTACGACCGAGGTCGGCGCGCGCGAGACCGAAGTCGAGCAGCTTGATGAGCCGGCGCTGCATGGTGGTCTTCACCATGAAGATGTTCTCGGTCTTGATGTCGCCGTGGACGATCGTCCGGCTGTGGATGAACCGCACGGCATCCGCGACCTGCCACATCACGTCGCACGCGATCTTCGGCGAGAGCTTGCCGCTCTGCTTCAGCTTCGCGTGCACGGTCATGCCGTCGAGCAGCTCCATGACCATGAACAACCCGAACTGGTCGTCCTGACCGAAGTCGACGATCGAGCAGATGTTGTCGTGGGTGAGCGCGGAGGCGAGCCGCGCCTCGCGATAGAACATCTCGCGGATCTTGGGGTTCGACGCGATCCGGGTCTTGATGATCTTCAGCGCGAACGGCTTGCCGAGCGCGGAGTGGCGAACGCGCAGCACGCGGCCCATGCCGCCGCGGCCGAGCTGCCCCTCCACGATGTAGCGACCGCCGATCAGGTCGTTCGGCTTCGCGCCGCGCGTGCGGCCGTCCCACGAGTCGTCGATCTCGACATCGCCGCGCAGCGGCAGATCGCGCACGTCGGTGTGCTCGACCATGATGCCGTCCGCCACGAAGCTCTTCGCCGAGAGCACGGACCGCTGCACCGAGGGGAGCAGCGTCTCGTGGCCCTCGCGTTCGACAGGTTCGCCGAGGTCGACGTCACTCTCCCCAGGGGGGCGGCTCGGTCGGCTCGTCATCGAAGGCGATGGTACCAAATCGTGGTATGAGCCGCGCATGGACGAGGCTGACTTCGACCGTGTCGCCCGGGACGAGCTTAGGCACCTGGAGGACGCGTTCGCGGACGTGGATCCCGACGATGTCGAGGTGTCGGTGAGCGATGGTGTGCTCCGGTTGGACCTCCGGGACGGCACCCGGATCGTCATCAATTCCCACCGGGCCGCGCGTCAGATCTGGATGGCGGCGGTGTCCACCGCGTGGCACTTCGACCCGACGGGGGAGGCCCAGACGTGGCGCGCCCCGAAGACCGGGGACGAGCTCCGCCCGACGCTGGCGAAGCTGATCAATCTGCGCACCGGTCTCAGCCTCGCTCTGTAGTAAGGTCCGCGGATGGCCGAGTCGCAGCTCTTGAGTGTCATCAGGATGTGGGCCGCCGTCGCGTGGGCCGACGGTGTCCTCGCCGAGCCCGAGGCCGAGGGCCTCCGCCGGCTGATCCGCACTGCAGACCTCACTCCGGAGGAGCGCGAGACCTCGAGCAGCTTCCTCGACGTCCAGGTCGAGCTGCCGGAGACGTACCTCACCGCGATGAGCCCCGAGTCGCGCCGCGGCGTGTACCGGGCGGCCTGCCGGATGGCCGTCGTCGACCACGTGTTCAGCGACACCGAGAAGAAGCTCCTCGGGAAGCTCCGCGCGCAGCTCGCGATCCCTGACGACATTGCGAGCGAGATCGAGTCCGACGTCCCTGGCCTGTCCGCGAGCTGATGCAGCGCCGGCATTCGGTTCGCCACCTGGTTTGGCGGGGCGGGGTGGCGGCGGTGTCGCATGTGATGATGATGAGCGGGCTGTACCCGCTCCTGCCGCACGCCGTGCGTGCGCTCGCGAAGGGCGACGTGGGGAACAGACCGTTCCGCGCGGCGCTCAAGGAGTGGGGGATCTCGGCCGCGCTGTCGGTCGCGCGCCCGGCGGGCTTCCTGCGGCTCCCGGGTGCGAAGGTCCACGGTCCGCGACCCGTGATCGTACTGCACGGCTATGCGATGAACCGCGCCAACTTCGTGCCGCTCGCGTACCGGCTCGCGCGCGCCGGCATCGGCCCGGTTCTCGGCTTCGAGTACTGGAGCCTGGGGCGGACCGCCGCGGCCGCGCGTCAGCTCGGATGGTTCGTCGACCACGTCCGCGCCGAGACCGGCGCCGAGAGCGTGGACATCATCGGACACTCGATGGGAGGCGTGGTCGCGCGTTACTACGTGACGCTCGCCGGTGGTGACGGTGCGGTGCGCCACCTGATCACGCTCGGCTCGCCGCATAGCGGAACGGACGTGTCGCGGATCGGCATCGGGCATCCGGGGCGCGAGCTCGTCACGGGCTCGAAGCTCGTCACGCGACTCGCGGCATCGCCGCCGCCGGCGCACACGAAGATCACCACGATCTGGTCGCGCGGCGATGCGCTCGTACCCGCCGCGAACCAGGCGCTGGTCCCGGGCGCCGAGACGATCATCTACGACGACCTCGGCCACGTCGCGCTGCTCGGCTCGCGCCGCGTCGCCGCGGACGTGATCGAGCGCCTCAGAGACTAGCGAGCAGCGCCGCGAGGTCGGCCTCGGACCACGTCGCCGTGATCCGGATCGTCGAGCCCATCGCGGTCAACGCGATCTTGTCGGCGGCGGCGGCGACGGCAGGCGAGAGCTGGGTCGTGGCCAGCTTGCGTCCCATCGCAATCGCCACGGCGAGCCTCGCGGCCGCGTACGGATCGGCGAACGCGGCGCTGCCCGAGATCTCGACGCCGGTGCGGGTCGCCGACAGTGTTCCCGCGATCCACTGCACGCCGCCGAGATCGGGGAGGACCTGCG
>JBBRED010000170.1:0-17409 GCA_038203335.1 Haliangiales bacterium
ATACGCGACCACGCCAAGCGCCGCGCCGGCGACGAGGCTCGCCGCCACGAGCGCGACCACGCGGTTCCGGCGCCGCCGATCGCGGCCGAGCGCCGCCGCCAGCTCGACCATCGACGGGAATCGGCGCAGCGGATCCGCGGCGAGCGCGCGCGCCACGATCGCGTGGAGCCACGCCGGTGGCGGAGAACGCACGGCGCGGGCGCGGGTCAGCGAGGTCGCGGCGCGAGCGAGCACGCTCGAGGTGGCGGCGGCGGACTCGGCGGCGGCGGCGGCGGACTCGGTGGCGGCGGCGGAATCGGTGGCGGACTCGGTGGCGGCGGCGGAATCGGTGGCGGCGACGGAATCGGTGGCGGCGACGGATCCGGCCGACGGTATCGAGCGCGCGTCGGTCGTGGCGGCGACGGGCGACGGCGTTGGTCGCGGCGTCGCGTCCTCGGTCGGGGCGTGGGCGACGTCGGCGTCGGCGGGCGGCGGCATTGACTTCACGGGGCGCGCCGACGACGCGAGCTTCGCGGTCTCGCGCAGCTCGTCGCGCGTTCGGCCCTCGTGCGGGCGCACGCCGTAGAGCGCCTCGTAGAGGGTGACGCCGAAGCTGAATTGATCGGACGCGGCGGTGGCGGCGCGCTCGTCGAGCACCTCGGGCGCCATGTAGCTCGGCGTGCCCGCGCTCTTGCCGTCGTCGCCGCCGGTCTGATCGTGCGCGAGCCCGAAGTCCACGATGCGCGTGCGGTCCTCGCCGACGAGGATGTTGTCGGGCTTGACGTCGCGGTGCACGAGGCCGGCGCGGTGCGCGGCGGCGAGGCCGGCGGCGGCTTCCGCCATCACGCGCACCACGTCGCGCCACTCGCGATCGCCGGTGATCCAGGTGCGGAGCGGCACACCGGCCACGAGCTCCATCACGATGTAGATCTGGCCGTCGAGCTCGCCGACGTCGTGGACGGCGACGACGTTCGGATGGGCGAGCTTGCCGAGCGCGCGGGCCTCGCGGAGCACGCGCTCGTGATCCGCCGCGCCCGCGGCGATCAGCTTGACCGCGACCCTGCGGTCGAGCGTCGGGTCGTACGCGGCGAACACGGTGCCCATCGCGCCGCTGCCGATCCGATCGAGGAGCACGAGGCGGCCGAGCCGGGGCGCGTGATCCCCGCCGAACAGCGTGGCCCGGACCTTGGCCTGTAGCAGCTCGTCGGCGAGGTCTCGCACGGGCTTACTATAGGCCGGTGACGGACCTGGAGCTGCTCGACGCCTGGCGTTCGAACGACGCGCGCGCCGGTCAGGAGCTGGTCACCCGCCACTGGTCCGCAATCTCGCGGTTCTTCCGCTCGAAGGTCGGCGACGACGGAGCCGACCTCATCAGCCAGACGTTCCTCGCGTGCGTGGAAGGCCGAGACCGCATCGAGGGCGACAACGTGCGCGCGTACCTGTTCGCGGTGGCCCGCCGCCGGCTCGCGGATCACTTCCGCACACGCTCCCGCTCGCCCGTGGTGGATCTCGCGATGTCGTCGCTCGCGGACCTCGCGCCCGGCCCGGCGACCGAGCTCGATCGCCACCAGCGCGTCGAGCTGCTCAAGGTCGCGCTGACGCGGATCCCTCTCGACGACCAGATCGCGCTCGAGCTCAGCTACTACGAAGGCCTGTCGACGCGCGAGCTCGCCGCCGTGCTCGACATCCCTGAGAACACGGTCCGCAGCCGGCTATCGCGCGCGCGCGACAAGCTGCGCGCCGCGCTCGACAGCCTCGGCACCGCCGAAGAGGTCGCGCTCGCGGAGTCGCAGCTCGTCGAGCCCGTCCGGTAATGGGGTCGGACCCCATTGTCGGACGCTCAGTGGCGCGTGGCGCGATGCTCGAACGGGTTCGCGGCTTCGAGCTGCGCGGACACGCGGAGCAGTAGATCCTCGCGGCCGTACGCGGCGACGAGCTGCACACCGATCGGGAGGCCCGCCGCGTTGTGATAGAGCGGCAGCGAGCACGCGGGCTGGCCGGTCGCGTTGAACGGCGGCGTGAAGGGGGTGAAGTCCGCGGCGCGGAAGATCGCGGCGAGCGGATCGTCGGTCGTCGAGGCGAACGTGCCGAGCGGAACGGGCGGCTCGGCGACGGTTGGCGTCAGCAGCAGGTCATAGGCGCCCCAGAACTTCGCCGACTCGCGCGTGTTGTTCTGGATCCAGCGCCAGGCGGTCGCGTACGCCGGGCCCGAGATCAACCGCCCGAGCTCGGCGAGTGCCCAGGTCAGCGGCTCGACCTCGTGCGAATTGATCGGGCGGCCGATCGCGCGCGAACACTCGTCGAGCTCGGTGGTCACGCCGCAGGCCCAGAGGGTCAAGAAGCGCGGTGTCCATTCCGGATCGCGGAGCGCGGCGGGGTAGGCGGGCTCGACGTGATGACCGAACGACTCGAGCAGCTGGATCGTGTGGTGCACCGCGGCGACGCAATCGGGGTGCGAGTCCACGATGCTCCCGTCGAGCGCGGAGTGGTGGGTCTCGAAGCCGATGCGTAGGCGGCCGGTCGGCGTGGTCAGCTCGGCGGTGTAGGGGCGCAGCGGCGTGGGCGCGGTGTACGGATCGCCAGGCTGCATGCCGGCGAGGACATCGAGGACGGCGGCGGAGTCGCGCACCGAGCGCGTCACGACGTGCTCGTTGACCAGTCCGCCGTTGACGTCGCCGATGTGCGGCGCGAACGAGATGCGGCCGCGCGAGGGCTTGAGGCCGAACAGGCCACAGCACGAGGCAGGGATGCGGATCGAACCGCCGCCGTCGTTCGCGTGCGCGATCGGCACCATGCCGGCGGCGGTGGCGCACGCCGAGCCACCGCTCGAGCCGCCGGTGGAGCGCGTGATGTCGTACGGGTTGCGCGTGGGCGGCCACGCGGGAGGCTCGGCCGAGGGCAGGATACCGAGCTCGGAGGTGTTGGTCTTGCCGACGACGATGAACCCGGCGCGCTTGAGCTGCGCGACGAGGTGCGAGTCCTCCGCGATCGTGTAGCGCGCGTCCTTGAGCGGCTTGAGACCGCGCGTGTGCAGCGCGCCGCCGACGGTGGCGCAGATGTCCTTGATCAGGATCGGCACGCCGCGGAACGGGCCGGGCGGTGCGGACTCGGCATCGGCGCGCGCCTGATCGTACAGCGGGACGATCACGGCTCCCAGCTCGGCGTTGTGCTTCTCGATGCGCGCGATGGCGAGGTCGACGAGCTCGCGGGGTGAGGCTTCGCCGGAGCGAACGAGCTCGGCACACGCGGTCGCGTCCAGATCGGAGACGTTCACGGCGCGACTGTACCGACAAAGCGTCGGTGGCGGCCCGGTTCGCCACACGGTTTCGCCCGCCCGCGGAGACGCCCACCGGTAGCGTCTCCGGGCGCGCGGAAGTAAGGTCGCGCCCATGGATGGAATCCTCGCCGGCAAGCTGGCGCTGGTCACGGGCGGCGGCCGCGGCATCGGCGCTGCGATCGCCCGCACGCTCGCAGGCGCCGGAGCGCGGGTCGTGGTGTGTGGCCGCAACAAGCCCGACCTCGATGCCGTGGCGAAGGAGATCACGGGCGTCGCGATCAAGCTCGACCTCATGGACCGCCGCGCGACCGACGAGGTACTCGCCTCGGTGGGCCACGTCGACGTGCTCGTCAACAACGCCGGTGCTGCCGAGAGCGCGTCGCTCGAGAAGACCACCGACGAGCTGTGGGATCGGATCATGGAGCTCGACGCGACCGCGCCGTTTCGCGTCGCTCGCGCGCTCGTGCCCGGGATGATCAAGGCGGGCTGGGGGCGTGTCATCAACATCGCGTCGAACGCCGGCGTCTCGGGGTACGGCTACACGGCGGCGTACTGCGCCGCGAAGCACGCGATGGTCGGGTTGACCCGCTCGCTCGCGATCGACCTCGCGCGCACGGGCGTCACGATCAACGCGCTGTGCCCGGGCTGGGTCGAGACGCAGATGGTCGAGGAGGCGGTCACGCGCATCGCGGCGAAGACAGGTCGCTCGGTCGACGAGGCGCGCAGCTCGCTCGCGTCGATGAGCCCGCAGAAGCGCATGATCGAACCATCGGAGATCGCGCACGCCACGTTGATGCTGTGCGACCACCAGGCGCGTGGCATCCACGGGCAGACCATCGTGATCGATGGCGGCGCGGTGCTGAAGTGAGCGCCGAAGACGTCATCGTGCCGGGTTGGCCATCGCCGCGCGGATATTCGAACGGCCGGATCGGCATGGGCCGCGTGGTCCATGTCGGCGGCCAGATCGGGTGGGACGTCGCGGGTGTGTTCGCCGAAGGCTTCGTCGCGCAGTTCGCGCTGACGCTCGACAACGTGATCGCCGTGGTCAAGGCCGCCGGCGGCAAGGTCGAGGACATCGCCGACATGACCGTGTTCGTCGTCGACATGCCGTCGTATCGCAGCGCCCGCAAGGAGCTCGCCGCGGTGTGGCGCGAGCGGCTCGGCAAGCACTATCCGGCGATGGCGCTGGTCGCGGTCAAGGAGCTGTTCGAGCCGTCGGCGCTGGTCGAGATCCAGGCCGTCGCGTTCGTGGGAGGTGCCGCTTGAAGAAGCCGGAGACGTTCGCGATGTCGCTCGAGCGCGGCGTTGCCACCATCACGCTCGATCGCGAGAAGCGCCTCAACGCGCTGACGTTCGAGAGCTACCAGGAGCTCGCCGAGACGTTCGAGTCGATCGATCGTGTCGACGAGGTCCGCGCGATCGTGATCACCGGTCGCGGCCGCGGGTTCTGCTCGGGCGGCGACCAGGACGACATCATCAAGCACCTGCTCGGTCGCGATACGCCGGCGCTGCTCGCGTTCACCCGCGCCACGGGTCGGCTGATCGAGGCGATGCGCGCATGCAAGCGGCCGATCATCGCGGCGGTCAACGGCACCGCCGTCGGCGCGGGCGCGGTGATCGCGTGCGCGAGCGACATGCGGATCGCCGCCGCCGGCGCGAAGTTCGGATTCGTGTTCCCGCAGGTCGGGCTGTGCGGCGCCGACATGGGCATCACGTACCTGCTGCCGCGGCTCGTGGGGCTGACCCACGCGTCGGAGCTGCTGTTCTTCGGCGACATCATCCTCGCACCGCGCGCCCTCGAGATCGGGCTCGTCAACCGCGTGGTGCCCGACGCCGAGGCGTGCGTGGCGCTCGCGCACGAGTGGGCCGCGCGGCTCGCCGCGGGTCCCGCGTTCGCCCACGCGATGACCAAGCAGATGCTCGAGAGCGAGCACACCATGGCGCTCGGCGAGGCGATCGAGGCCGAGGCGCAGGCCCAGGCGCTGTGCATGCAACACCCGGATTTCGGCGAGGCTCACGCCGCCTTCAAGGACAAGCGCCCCGCGAAGTTCCGCGGCGCGCCGGAGTGACGATGCAGAGCGCACGTGAACCTCGTGTCCGCAAATGGGGTCCGACCCCATTCTCGGACGGCGCACGGGTGGTGCGGTGATGCGGCTGTCGAACGACGACCTGACGATGTTCTTCGACCCGGCGCATGCCGAGCTGGCCGAGCGGCTGCGCGCCGCGGTGCCGGCGCTCGAGGCGGTCGAGGTTCAGGGGGCGTACGAGACGGAGACCGAGCGCGATCGGGCAGCGGCGCGGGCGCTCGCGGAGGCGGGCCTGTTCGAGCTCGTGGTGCCGGGCCAGGCCCCTGCGAAGCTCGATACGCGCGGCCTGTGCCTCGCGCGCGAGATGCTTGGCTACGTGTCGGCACGCGCCGATTCGATCTTTGCCGTGCAGGGGCTCGGGACGCACTCGCTCGCGCTTGCGGGCAGCGCGGACCAGCGCGCGCAGCTCGCGGCGTTTGCGCGCGGCACGGCCATCGCCGCGTTCGCGCTGACCGAGCCCGAGGCAGGGTCGGATGTTGCGGCGATCGCCACGCGCGCCACGCCCGAGCCGGATGGTGGCTATCGCCTCGATGGCGACAAGCTGTTCATCTCGAACCTCGGCATCGCCGACCACGCCACGGTGGTCGCGACCACAGATCCGGCGCTCGGCGGCGCCGGGCTCACCGCGTTCTGGGTGCCGCTCGATGCGCCGGGGGTCACGGTCATCCCGATGACGGCCACCGCGCCGCATCCGATCGGCGCGCTCGAGCTGCGCGGCGCGATCGTCTCCGGATCGGCGAGGATCGGCGAGGTCGGGCAGGGCATGAAGCTCGCGCTCCAGACGCTCGATGCGTTCCGCGTCACTGTTGGCGCGGCGGCGGTCGGCATGGCGCGGCGCGCGTTCGACGAGGCGCTCGGCTTCGTCGCGCGGCGCAAGCAGTTCGGCAAGACGCTCGCCGAGCAGCCGCTGATCCAGGCGCACCTCGCCGACATGATGGTCGATCTCGATAGCGCGCGCCTGCTCGTGCTACGCGCGGCGCACAAGAAGGACACCACCGGCGCGCGGGTCACCACCGAGGTCTCGATCGCGAAGCTCGGCGCGACCGAGGCCGCATCGCGCGTGATCGATCGCGCGGTCCAGCTATTCGGCGGGCGCGGCGTGATGGCCGGTGCGGTGGTGGAGCATCTGTATCGCGCCATCCGTCCGCTGCGGATCTACGAGGGCACGAGCGAGATCCAGCGGACGATCATCGGCCGCGCGCTCGCCCAGGGAGCAAGCAAGGCATGACCACGTTCCCCGAGGATCTCAACCTCGCTGATTACTTCCTGTTCGAGCGCGAGCGCGAGGGCAAGGGCGACAAGGTCGCACTGCGCTTCGGTGATCGCAGCTGGACCTACGCCGAGGTCGCCGACCGCTCGCGCGCGCTGGCGAAGTACTTCGTCGACGCGCAGATGACGCCCGAGGAGCGCGTGTACGTGGTGCTCTCCGATGTCCCGCCGTTCGCGTGGAGCATCTTCGGCATCCTTGCCGCCGGCGGCGTGCTCACCATGGGCAACCCGATCGCGCCGACCGAGGACCTCGTCTACGTGCTCGGCTACGTCAAGGCGGCGTACCTGATCACCACGGCGGCGGTGGCTTCCGCGATCGCGCCGTCGCTGCAGGACCTCCCGCACCTGCGCGAGATCCTGATCGTCCCCGACGTCGCCACCGGCGAGGATCCGGAGGTGCACGTCGAGCGTCCCGAGGCGCTCGCCGGGCTCGGCCGGCACCGGCGCCGGGTCAACTCGCTGCACGCGGCGATCGAACGCGGTCGCATGCTCGAGTCCCCGCTGCCTCCGACCCGGCGCGACGATCCGGCGATCTGGCTGTTCACGTCGGGCTCCACGGGGCGCGCGAAGGCGGCGATGCACAGCCACCGCGACTTCGCGTTCAACACCGAGGTCTACGCGAAGCGCACCGTCGGCTATCGCGAGGACGACGTGGCGATCAGCGTGCCGCGGCTGTTCTTCGGCTACGCGACGGGCACGAACCTCTGGTTCCCGTTCGCCGTCGGCGCCACCGTCGGTCTGTTCGCCGAGCGCCCCACCGCCGAGAGCGTGGCGGCGGCGATCGAGCGCTACCGCCCGACCATCGTCACGAACGTCCCC
The DNA here is from genome assembly GCA_038203335.1 of Haliangiales bacterium. Taxonomy (GTDB): domain Bacteria; phylum Myxococcota_A; class Polyangia; order Haliangiales; family Haliangiaceae; genus JABFXX01. The sequence continues at coordinate 7,432 of JBBRED010000170.1, forward strand.
ACCATGCTCGGCAAGCTGCTCGACCTCGACGACGAGCGGAAGGCGAAGGGCCAGCCCGGCCTCGATCTCTCGTGCGTGCGGTTCCACCTCTCAGCTGGTGAAGCGCTGCCCGAGCCGCTGATGCGCCGGTTCACCGCGCGGTTCGGCGGCGAGGTCTACGACGGCATCGGGTCCGCCGAGATGTTCCACATCTACTGCTCGAACCGCCCGGGCGACGTGATGCCCGGCTCGCTCGGCCGCGCGGTCGAGGGCTACACGCTCGCGATCCTTCCGGAGGACGCCCCGGGCGCCGGCGCCCCGCCGCTATCGCCCGGCGAGATCGGCGTGCTGTGGGTCAAGGGCGACTCGGTCGCGCACGGCTACTTCCAGGATCGCGACAAGAGCTGGAAGACGTTCCACGGTCACTGGTGCCGCACCGGCGATCTGTTCTCGATCGACGAGCGCGGCTACCTGTGGTTCCAGGGCCGCGCGGATGATCTGTTCAAGGTCGGCGGCATCTTCGTGGCGCCGCGCGAGGTCGAGGACTGCCTGCTGGCGCACCCGGCTGTCTCTGTCGCGGCCGTGATCCCCGCCGAGGACGCGGGGCTGACCAAGCCGAAGGCGGTGCTCGAGCTGCGCCCCGATGCGCGCGAGCGAATCGCGACGCCGGAGGCGAAGACGGCGCTGATCGCGGAGCTGAAGGCGCACGTCCAGAGCAAGCTGTCGAAGCACAAGTATCCCCGCTGGGTGGTGTTCGTCGACGATCTACCGAAGAACGATCGCGGCAAGGTCGACAAGAAGCTGCTCGGCGAGCGCGAGAAGCGCGGCGAATTGCGCGAGGATTGATCCCAGTGGCAGATAAGTTCCTTGCACGACACACCACGGCCAGCCTTCGCGCGTTGCTCGATGGCAAGAAGCCGGTGGTCGCGCTGATCCCTGTCGGCTCCACCGAGCCGCACGGTCCACACCTCGGGCTCGGCACCGATGTCGTGATCTCCGCCGCCGCCTGCGTGAAGGCATGCGATCTGTTCGAGAAGAGGGGGCCGCTGGCCGCGGTCGTCGCGCCGGCGATCCCGTATGGCGTCACCGAGTGCGCGACCGGATTCGCCGGGGCGGTGTCCGTGCCAGCGGCGGTGCTCACCGCGTATGCGGCCGCGGTGTGCGATGGGCTGCTCGCCTCGGGGATTCGCCACGTCTGCCTCGTCAACAATCACCTCGAGCCCGCGCACGATGCGGCGGTCCGCGCCGTGCTCGCCGGGCGCGAGGGCAAGGTCAGCGTCGCGTGTCCGCTCACGAAGAAGTGGGCGCGCACCCTCTCGGCCGAGTTCAAGAGCGGCGCGTGCCATGCGGGTCAGTACGAGACCTCGATCATGATGGCCGCCGCACCGGAGATGGTCGATGGGGCGATGCGCAGCGTGCTGCCGCCGGTGCCGATCAGCCTGTCGAAGAAGCTCGGCGAGGGCGTGAACACGTTCATCGAGATGGGCATGGAGCTCGCGTACGCCGGCGATCCGGCGGCGGCGACGGTCGCCGAAGGCGAGCAGTTGATCCATCGGCTCGCCGACATGGTCGTCGGCGAAGTCCGCGAAGCGCTCGGCCTTCCTGTTGCCTGATCGCTAGCGGTGCGGAGGCCGGCCCGCGGGCAGCAGCCGCGCGGTCGGAACGCCGGTTCCGCGCTCGCGGAGGAACAGCGCACGCGCGCTGCGATCGACGACCTTGCACATGCCGGCGCCCGCGCCGACGCCGGTCATGCACGCGACGGCGGCCATGATGGTCAGGCCGACCGCGCCGCCGAACGTGATCGGCATCAGCACCGCGAACAGCACACCGCCCGTGAGGATCGCGGCGGGCGGAGCGAACAGCACCTTCGCGTGACGGCGCGTGGTCGCTTCGTCCTGCCAGTCGCGCTCGCATCCGTCGCACCTCTCGCCGGCGGGGAGCGCGTGCTCGGCGCAGCACGTGAGGGCGCACCGCCGGCAGCGCATCACCGGGCGATTCGAGCACTCGGTACAGCGACGAGCTCCCATCCTTCTACTGTGCCCGAAACAGGGGCGACGCCAAGTGGCATCGCTAACGCCGTGACATCCCGAGAAACACCGACGATGCCAGGGAGGATGGGCGGCGGCTCGGCCACGCAGTTCGCGATCGTGCTCACCGTTTTGAGCGGGTGTGATGTCGTGTGGGGCCTCGTCCGCGACGCGGAGGTCGATGCCCCGCCGCCGATGCCGCGCCGATCGATACGCCGACCGGATGCGGTCCGCTCGAGCACGACGAGGACAACGATCTGATTCCGGATCGCTGCGACAACTGTCGCGCGGTCCCGAACAATCCGCAGGGCCCGGATCAGGACAGCGATGGCGTTGGCGACGTGTCCGATCCGCAGGTCGACCGGTTCTCGCCACGCGTGCGCTTCATGGCGTTCGATTCGATTCCGCCGGACCTCGCGCTCACGCCCGGCGGTACGTGGAGCATCGAGAAGGACTTGCTGGTCGTTGGGCCCACCGCGGCCAGCGCGGACTACATCGCGACCTATGATGCGAAATCGCCGAACGTTGTCATCCGCACGCGCGTGAACCTGATCGCCGCAACGCCCCCGGTCGTCGGCACGCACAGCTTCGGTCTGTGGGCCGAGGTCGAGCTCGCATCACCACCGCGCGCGTTTCCCACCGGCACGGTGTTCGAGCTGATCGATACCGGCACGCACACCGCTCACCTGGTGGAGACGCAGCAGCCGAATCCACCGATCGTGGCGACCACTGTGGCCGATCCGCTGCTGTTCGCGGCGGGGAGGCACCACGCCGATCCGAACCAGGATGCGCACGTCCGCGACGGGGCGGTCGGTCTCCGCATCCACGGCGACATCACCGTGTCGTTCGAGTACCTCGAGGTCTTCGAGGCAGCGCCCGTTACTCCTTGACGCCGTGCTTGCCCTTGATCTGGTCGAGGACCTTCGAGTACTCGACATCCCACGCCTGGGTGCCTTCCTCGAGGTTCTTGATCCGATCGCGGACTTCCTGATCGATCGCTTCGTCCACCTGCATGTGCTTCTTGCAGATGTCCTTGATCTTCCGGCGCATCAGCGCGTCCTCGGCGAACACCTCATCGATGTGGCGCGACGACATGAACGCCTCGAGCATCTGATTCGCGATCCAGGACAGGCCCTCTTCGCCGAGGCCGAACTCCTTCTGATCCGCGAGCTGACGCTTGGTCCGGCCGAGGTGGCTGTACGGAAGGCCGCGGATCTCCAGGATGTCCTTCGCGCGCTCCGTGAGCTCTTTGTCGAGACGGATGTATTCCTTGAGGACGGAGGCCGCATCCTGCTGCGCCTCGTTGTGGTCGCTGACCTCGATGTCACCCGCCTGCGTCATCGTGCTGATGATCTCGGCCGCGATGGTATCGACCTTGCCTGGATACAGTCTCATCTCGGCGGCACTGTAGGGGCCGCAGGCCACACATGCAAGCCACGGCGCATACTCTCGCTTGCATTTCCTGAGGAATTCTCGTCGATGTGCACGATCGCTTTTCTCGTCGAAGTTGTCGCCGGCGTTCCACTCGTGGTCGCTGCGAATCGCGATGAGGTGTACGCGCGACCGACGCGGCCACCCGAACGCCTAGGACCTTCACTCGTCGGCGGTGTCGACGTGCTCTCCGGAGGAACCTGGCTCGCGGTTCATCGCGATGGACGGTTCGCCGCGGTGACGAATCAGCGCGCGCTCGTCACACCACCACCGGGTTTGCGCTCGCGCGGTCTCGCGGTGAAGGAGCTCGCGGCCTCCGAGGATCCCTCGGCGTACATCTCGGATCTGGATCCCACGCACTACGCGAGCATGAACCTCGCGTGGGGCGACGCGCGCGGCGTCTCGATCGCGTATGGCAGACAGGAGGGCGCGCTCGAGGTCATCGCGCTCCCGCGTGGTGTTCACGTGCTGTGCAACGACACGCTTGGCGCACCGGGATTTCCGCGCGGCGAGCGGCTGCACGCGGCGATCGACGCGGCGATCGCCGAAGGTCTCGCATGGCCGGCACTCTTGGCTCGGTTGCACGCGGCGCTCGGCGATCACACCCGCGTGCCGCTCGCCGAGGTTCCGCCGTCGCATCTCCCGGTCGAGCTCGCGCGCGAGCTGACCGCGACCTGCATCCACAGCGACCACTACGGCACGCGATCGTCCACGATCCTCGCCCTCGGCGAGGGCAGGGTGATCGACTACCTCTACACCGATGGTTCGCCATGCACGCACCCGCTCCTGGATGGACGTGCTCTCCTGGCGGCCGCATGAGCGAGCCACGCGCCCGAAAGCTCGTCGTCGCGGGCCTGATCATCGGCGATGACGCACGCGTGCTGATCACGCAGCGCCGCGCCGATCAGAGCCTTCCGCTGCAGTGGGAGCTCCCCGGTGGCAAGGTCGAACCAGGAGAGGCGCCGACGGCGGCCCTCGCGCGCGAGCTCATGGAGGAGCTCGGCATCACCGCCGAGGTCGGTCGGATCTGGGACGTCCTGTTCCACGCGTATCCCACCTTCGATCTCGTCATGCTGGTCTATGCGTGCCGGGTTGCGCGTGGTTCTGCTCCGCCGCGCACCGTGGAGGTCGCCGATCTGGCCTGGGTGGCCACCTCCGAGCTGCCCGGCGCCTGGGACATCCTGCCGGCGGATCGCCCCCTCGTGGACCGACTCGTGGCGGAAGGTCTGCCCGATTGACCTCCGCACCCTCCGCGGGTGCTGCGCGCCCCACGTTCGTGGGGCTTGCCGAATTGCTTCTATCTCCGTGAGCTGCCTACAATTCGGTAGATGGAAGGCCGCGCCAAGGTCACGAAGGAAGTCCTCTGCGAAGAGGCACGCTTCATCCTCGCCAATGTCATGGCGGAGGCTCGGTACGGCCGTCAGAACCGCTACGACGACATCCGCCGGGTGTGCGAAGGCGCGGTCTCGATCCCGTTCTCCGAGTACATCGGCTTCCTCGAGAAGTCCGGATATCTCCGACATGACCGGGCAAACGAGTCGCTGGAGGTCACGCCCGACGGCGAGACGGTGGTCAACGGCGGGAACCTGACCGAGTTCACCGAACGCGCCGTCAGCCACTTCAAGAAGCTGCGCCAGAGCCGCGCGATGGCGATCCCCGGCGCGCAGGTGCCGATGGGCACGCAGTCAGGCGTGCTGTCGTCGTCGCAGATCAGACCGCCCGAGCCAGCGCGCGAACGCGAACGTGAACGCGACGTCTCCCAGTCAGCTCCGCTACCGCGAAAGGATCCCAAGATGACGACCTCTGGTGGACGGCCTTCGGCGGTGGCGGGCGGCGAGATCCAGCTCGGCGCCGACATGGAGAACCGCTACGAGAAGCTCGCGTCGATCGGGTCGGGCGGTATGGGCACGGTCTATCGCGCACGCCAGGTCGCGCTCAATCGCGAGGTCGCGCTCAAGGAGGTCCGCGATCTGTTCGGCTTCTTCAGCGAGGATCAGCGCAACGAGATCGTTCGTCGGTTCACCGACGTGGTTCGCGCGTGGGGCAATCTCGCGCACCCGAACATCCTGCCGATCCACGACGTCAACCTGTGGACCGAGTACCCGAACGTCGTCACCGAGCTCGCGCCGAATGGGTCGGCGCGTCGGCTGATCAACGATGCGGAGGAGCTGCCGGTCGAGCTCGTGTTCAAGTATCTGCTGCAGACCCTGCACGCACTGCGCGCGGCGCACCAGCAGCGCGTCTATCACCGCGGCCTCAAGCCCGAGCAGCTGCTGATCGATGGCTACGGCAACGTGAAGGTCTCGGACTTTGGCTTCACGCGCATCGTCGAGCGCGACCACGCCGTGATCCGCCAGATCTATGTCGGCATGGGCAACGTCGCGTACATGGCGCCGGAGCTCTACACCGATCCGATGGCCGCGGGACCGCAGGGCGATATCTACGCGCTCGGTATCATCTTCTACGAGTTGCTCACGCGGAAGCTGCCGGGCCGCCGCTCGCCGATGCCGTCGCAGGTCAACCCCAGCATGCCGCGCGGTGTGGACGACATCTTCGATCGCATGACGCGCGACGCGAAGGCCGAGCGCTACGCCACGGTGGACGATATCCTCGACGACATCGACAAGCTCGAGGGCATGGAGACGTTGCTCGGCGGTGGCGAGCGCGTGCTCGTCGGCGACAGCCCGCTGTCGTCGATCAAGTTCCGCCCGGGAGCCGAAGAGCCGCTGGCCGGCACGCCGGTCGATGGCAACGACGACGACGACAAGAAGGGCCCGTCGCACCGCCCGTACTCGTTCCAGCAGCGCCGCAACAAGAAGGTCTAACGCACGCCGAGCTCGTGGAGCCTGCGCGCCAGCGCGTCCGCCTCGCCGACGTGGTTGTAGAGGTGGGCCGAGATGCGTACGAACGTCTGACCCGGGAACGGCACGATCGGGACCTCCCAGCCATCGGCGAGCAGCCGGCGCTCGAGCGCGGATGGTGTGAGGCCGGCGGGGAGTGCGATCGGGACCACGGCCATGGTGCCGACGGCGTCGTCGGGCGCGACGCCGGTGCCGAGGCGATCGCGGAGCGCGAGCGCCAGCGCGTGGTTGCGCGCGTAGATCTGCGGCCAGCCGCCGCCTTCGGCGCCGACCGTTTCGATCGCGGCGGGCACCGCGAGCTGCGAGGTCGGATCGTAGGTACCGGCCCAATCGAGCTCGGCGTGGAGGCGGTTCGGCGGGCCGTAGCTCGGGTTCGCGCCGTGCGAGGTGACGAGCGGGCGCACCTCGCCGACGAGAAACGCGCTCGCTTTCGGGCCGCACATCCACTTGTGGTGATTGCCGACGTACCAGGTCGCGCCGAGCGCGGAGACGTCCAGAGGAATCTGACCGGGAGCGTGCGCGCCGTCGACGAGCACCGGGATGCCGCGCGCGGTGAACGGCTCGATCAACCGCGCGATCGGATAGACCAGCGCGGTCGCGCTCGTGATGTGGTCGAGCAGCGCGAGCTTCGTGCGCGGCGTGATCGCGGCGGTCACGTTCGCTACGAGCGCATCGGCATCGAACGGCAGGGGCGTCTCGGCGATGGTGAGCCCCACGCCGCGGGCCTCGGCGAGGCGCTCGAGCTGGAACCGGCACGCCGGGTAGACGTGTGACGTGGTCACGATCTCGTCGCCGGCGGAGAGCGGCGCGGCGTTGAGCGCGATCGCGACGCCCGACGTGGCGCTCGGAACGAACACCGTGCGCGCGGGATCGGCGCCGACGAACGCGGCGACCGCGGCGCGCGCGCGATCCAGCTCGGCCTGCCATTCGAGGATGAAGAACCGCATCGGTGCGGCCTCGAGGCGCGTCCGGAACCCGGTGGCAGCGTCGATCACGGCGCGGGGAACGCCACCGTACGAGCCGTGGTTGAGGTGGACAATGGTGGGGTCCAGTGCCCACCGATCGAGTGGAGAGGCGGGGCGGGTGAGGTCCACGCCACAGCCTACCGCTCGTGCGCGTGCCACGGGATCGTGGTCCCCGCGCGGCAGGGGCTGACGATCACCTCGGCCTTTCGCGGCTCGTGATTATAGTGTACAAATTACACCATGAACGATCGCGCACGTGGTGCTCTGCTCGGACTGGCCGTCGGTGATGCGCTCGGAACGACCTACGAGTTCGCGCATCCGGAGCAGGTCGACTACCCGCGGCTCGCCACCGGACCGGCCAACGACGTGGTGGGAGGGGGGCCGTTCGGCCTACCTCCCGGCGCGATCACGGACAACACCCAGCTCGCCGTGTGCCTCGCGCGCAGCCTCGCCGAGCGCGGCGTACTCGATCCCGACGACGTCGGCCGGCGGTTCGTGGCCTGGGTGCGCGAGGCGTTCGACATCGGCAACCAGACCCGCTGGTCACTCGATCGGATCGCGGCCGGCGAGTCCGCGCTCACCGCCGGGCGGGCGGTGTGGCGAGCGAGCGAGCGCCGCGCCGCGGGCAATGGCTCCCTGATGCGTACGGCGCCGATCGGCGTCGCGTATGCGCATCGCCCGCTCGATGACCTCGTCGCCGCGGCGATCACCGAGTCCGCGATCACGCACGCCGATCCGCGCTGCATGCTCGCATGCGCCGCGTTCGATGCGGCGATCGCCTCGGCGATCACGACCGACAACGCCGCTGCGATGTTGCCGGCCGCGGAGCGCGGGCTCCGTCGGGGCGCCGAGGTCCTGCGGGCGACGTGGACCGACGCGGACGAGCTCGCGTGCCTCGAGCAGGCGGTGATCGATCTCGAGGGCGACCTCGCTGCCGCGCACGAGGAGACGCCGGGCGTCGACCGACCGGCGCACCATCTCCACAGGACCGGCGGCTTCGTGCGCGTGGCGCTGCGCCTCGCGGTCTGGCACCTCGCGCACACACCGTCGTGGCGCGACGCCCTGGTCGACGTCGCGAGCCGTGGAGGCGACGCCGATACCAACGCTGCGATCGTCGGTGCGCTGCTCGGCGCGCGCGACGGAGCGTCGGCGATCCCCGAGGCATGGAGGCTGCGCGTCCTGTCGGCGCGACAGCCCGGATCCGACGCATGGTCCGACGCGCATCACCCGCGCCATCTGCTCGCGCTCGTCGACTGAGGAGTGATCTCGGGATCTCTCCGCGGCGGCCGTTCTCGACGAGGAACGATCCAACTGGCGTAGATTGAGCGCGTGAAGAGCTGGATGGCGTCGTTGATCGATCTCTCCGCTGCGAATCACCTGCTGCACCTGAGGGAGGGGAAGACGTTGGTGCCGCTCCCCGGAGCGGATCCGGTGAAGCTCGCGCTGACGCTCGCGGGCGGCGGCGCCTTCGGGTTCGAGGCAGGCGTGGACCAGGCCGTCGACACGGGCTGGCTGCGCGTGCCGCTGACCACGCCCGAGCTCGAGAGACGGCTGACGGCGATGCGCCGCGCCGCGAAGCGCGAGCTCGCGGAGCGCGGGCTCCACGTGCTGTGGCTCGCGCTCGGCGCGCTGACCTGGCTCGATGCCGACGGCGCCGCGCACACGGCGCCGCTCGCGCTGTGGCCGGTCGAGCTCGAACACGCGACCGGGGCGGGGCTGCGGTTGGTGGGGCGAGACGCGGTCGAGCCTCGGATCAACCACGCGCTGGTGGCGAAGCTCGCACGCGATGTGGGCGTGGTGCTCGCGGTCCCCGGCGACGACGATCCGGCGGTCTCGCTCGACCTGCTCGGCCTGCTCGATGCAGCCGAGGGAATCGCGGTGACGCGGCCGGGCTGGGTGGTGGAGCGCACGGCGCACCTCGGGGTGTTTGCCCTCGACGGGCTCGCGATGTGGGCGGACCTCGAGCGCGCCGAGGAGCTGCTCGCGGCGAGCCCACTCGTGGCGCACCTCGCGAACCCCGACCGCGGGCCGTTCGCTCAGCCCTCGATCGCGGCGGCCGAGGCGGTGACGCGCCCGAAGGCGACGATCGACGTGCTCGCGCCGCTCGATGCGGATGCGAGCCAGCTCGCGGCAGTGGCCGCGGCGTCGCACGGAGCGAGCTTCGTGCTGCAGGCCGCGCCCGGCACGGGCAGCTCGCAGACGATCGCGAACGTGATCTCGCACTGCATCAGCCACGGCAAGACGGTGCTGTTCGTCAGCGATCAGCTCGCGGCGCTCGAGGTGGTCCGCGAGCGCCTCTCGCAGGTCGGCCTCGCCGAGTTCTGCCTGAGCCTCGCGTCGGCGGAGACGTCGCGTCAGGCGATCGTCGCGCAGCTCGGTCGCGTGTTCGACCGCGCGTTCCGGCCTGGCACCGGCCCGAGCGGCGATGACCTTCGGCTCGCGGAGCTGCGGACCGCGCTTGACGTGTTCGTGGCGGCCCTGCACAAGGTGGGACCGTTCGGCCGCTCGGTGCACGACGTGCTCGGGCGGCTCGTCGAGCTGCGCACCACGCCGCGCGCGGATCTCGCCGAGCGTGACGCCGTCGGTCTCGATCGCGCCACCTTCGAGCGGCGCAAGGCGGCGGTGATCGGCATCGCCGCCGCGGCCGTGCCGGTCGAGCCCGTCGCCACGCATCCGTGGCGTGAATCGACCATCGACCGGCTACCCGACGACGGG
>JBBRED010000171.1:0-17352 GCA_038203335.1 Haliangiales bacterium
GAGGTCGGGGCGTCGCACCGCACCACGGTCGCCCCGGCCGCCCGCGCCTCCGTGGTGAACGCCTTGAGCACCATCGATTTTCCGGTCCCCGCTGCGCCGGTCAGGGTCACCCAGCTCGTGGCCTCGGGCGCGCGGTGAAGCGCGGCTGTCATCGACGATACGAGGTCGCGGTGATCGTCCCTCCGCGCGGCCATCGCGAGGACGACCGTCGATGGATTGCCTCCAAGGACGTGGAGGATGCGCTCCGGCTTCGGACGCCGCGCGGGATCTGGGTCGAGCAGGTCGAGCGTGAACGCGACCAGGTCGGGCGGAGCCCAATCGATCGGACCGCGTACCGGGGGACCGGCGAGCTTGGCTACCCGGACCATCACGGCCGTTCCGTCATACGGGACACGTCCGGCGAGCAGCTCGTAGAGCAGCGCCCCGAACGAGTACCAGTCCACCGCTTCGCTGACCACACCGAACATGTGCTCGGGCGCCATGTACGCCGGGGTGCCGACTACCGTGGCGTCGGGTGCGCCGTCGGGCGAGCTCACCAGCCCGTAGTCCACCAGCACGACCCGCCCGTCCACGGCCATGAGGACGTTCGACGGCTTGATGTCCAGGTGCAGCTTGTCGGCGCGGTGGAGAAAGGCGAGCGTGCGCGCGAGGCTCAGCAGCGCCGCGCGAAGTTGATCGACGGCTGCATCTGAACGCGACCGTCGAAGCGGTGCGAACCACGACGCCAGGTCGATGCCATCGACCAGCTCCATCGAGAACGACCATCGATCTCCCTGCTGGAACAGCTCGCCGATCGCCGCCAGGTTGGGATGGCGCAGCTCGCGGCACGCGCGGAACTCGGCCTTGACCGCCAAGCCGTCCTTCGCGGACTTGCAGGGGAACGTCTTGAGAGCGACGTGCCGACCGGACTCGCGATCGATCACTTCGTGGACCTCGCCGGCGCCACCAGCACCGAGGATGCGCACGTGCTCGAATCGAGCCGGAACGCCGGCGATCAACGAGGCTGCCGGGGGCACGAGAGGTGACTCGTCCGCTTTCCGGCGACATCGAGCCCGCCTCGCATGCGCAAAGTTTGCGTGAACGTTTGCCCGTAAAAACACTGTCTTCGCACCGAACGCGCGGCGCCTACATTGAATTGTCCCGGAGCAGGCTTCTATTGTGATTCGAATGGTCCCTGATCCCATCGTGGGGACGACGCTGGGAAGCGACTACCGCGTCATCGAGGAGATCGGACGTGGTGGCATGGCCGTGGTGTATCTCGTCGAGCACCAGACCTTGCTCAAACAATTCGCCGCGAAGGTTTTGTCGCACGAGCTGACCGCGAACTTCGAAGCACGCGCGAGGTTCACGCAAGAGGCGCACGCGGCGTCACAGCTCGATCACGAGAACATCGTGACGATCTCGGACTTCGGCGCCACCTCCGATCAGCGTCCGTTCTTCGTGATGGAGCTACTGCGCGGTCACACGCTCGATCAGCGCATCGCATCCAGCGCCATGTCGCTCGAGGAGATCGCGGCGATCTCGATCCCGATCGGGCGCGCACTTGCCCACGCACATGCCGAGGGCGTGGTCCACCGCGACGTCAAGCCGGAGAACATCTTCCTGGTTCAGCGCAGCCAGGGACGATGGGGCGTCAAGGTCGTGGACTTCGGGATCGCGAAGGCCCCCGTCCACAACGCGAAGCTGACGAAGATGGGGCAAACGCTCGGCAGTCCCATGTTCATGGCGCCCGAGGCCTGCCGCGGCGACGACGTCGATCACCGGGCGGACATCTACTCGCTCGGCGTGTTGCTCTACCTCATGCTCTGCGGTCGTCTCCCGTTCGAGGACGACAACCTGCTCAAGGTCCTGCAGATGCAGGTGAGTAGTCCGTTGCCACCGCCACGCAGCGTCAACCCGGCACTCGAGCCAGCGATCGCCGTGGTCCTCGAACGCGCTCTCGCCAAGGATCCCGACGATCGCTATCCGTCGATGCTCGAGCTACTGGATGCCTTCGAGGCGGCGCTTCCCGCCGGCGCGGATCGCTTGCTCCTCGAGGCACAGCGTGGCAGCACGCAGGCGATCCGGACGACTCCATTTCCGGGCGTCACCCTCCCGATGCGCACTCCACGACCGGGCGCCGCCGCTGCGACCGGTGGACTGACGAAGCCCCCCGAGGTCGCGGAGGCGTCACCACCGAGGAACCGCAAGCTCCTGATCCTGGCGTTGCTGTCCGTGGTGTTTGCCGTGCTCGGTGTGGCGTTCGCGCTCAAGCGGACGGGAACGTCGTCGACGCCCGCGGTGGCCGGCAGTGGCGTCGCGCTCGCGGTGCCCCCACCCGTGGCCGCGGGGCCTGCTCCCGCCGCCGCCGGGCCTGCTCCTGCCGTCGCCAATCAGCCCACCGACGCAGCGGTACCTCTCGCGCCCGCCGTGGTGATGGTCCACGTGGTTTCGACGCCGGCGGGAGCCACCGTGACCCTCGACGGCGAGTCGCTCGGCGTGACGCCACTCGATGTCGAGGTCCCGCGGGGCGAGCGCACCGGTCAGCTCGTGATCTCGTACCGTGGGTACGTCGCGGCGAGACGGACCGTCGACCTTCGCGGTCGCGTCGAGTTCGACGGTTCGCTGACGGCGCAGCCGAAGGTGGTCACGAGGCCCAAGCCGCGCCCCGAACCCAAGCTACCTCGTCCCGTACCTCCGACGCCCAGGGGCGATCCTGCCCTCGATATTCGAACCTCGCGCTAGTCGCCGATCACTTCGACCCAAGGGAGTCTCGATGTACCGTCGTTGTTCGATCGCGATCAGCGCGCTCTTGATCTGCACTCTTTGGTGCTCGCCGACGTTCGCCGATGGAGTCGCGGACGAGGCGGATCTCCAGTTCTCGATCGGTACCGACGCCTATGCGAAGGCCGATTTCACCGGCGCGCTCCAGCACTTCCTCGCGTCGAACCGGCTCGTCCCGAACCGCAACGTCATGTTCAACATTGCTCGCGCGTACGAGCAGCTCGGGCGGTTCCCGGATGCGTACCGCTACTACGTCGACGCGGCGCGCGGCGAGAATCCCGATTCGAAGCTCAAGGCCGACGTCACCGCGGCGCTCGCGCGGATCGGTCCTCGCGTCGCGGTGCTCTCCGTGGAGACCACGCCCCCGGGCGCGACCGTGTTCATCGACCGCAAGGATCTCGGCAGTGTCGGTTCCACGCCGGCGCAGCTCGGTCTCAAGCCGGGGACGTACACGATCCTCGTCGAGCGGGAGGGCTATGAACCGCAGGCGCTCGACAAGACCACGATCGCGATCGGCGAGGCCAAGGTGCTGAAGGCCGATCTCGTCCGCATCACCGGGAAGGTCGAGATGTCGGGGCCGACCTCGACGGCCGTTCGTATCGATGACGAAGGCGGCGCGGTTCGCTGTCAGCTTCCGTGCACGCTGGACCTGCCGCCCGGCGCTCACATCGCATACTTCGATCGCCCGGGGTTCACGGTCGCGCCGCAGACCTTCACCATCGCGCCCCGACAGACCCTGCGGGTCTCGGCAAGCTCGGTCGCCGTCGTCGGCTCGATCCTCGTCTCCGCCGACGAGCCCAACGCGCTCATCGAGATCGACGGGAGGGCATTCGGGTTCACGCCGGCGGTCATTCCCAACGTCCCGATCGGCACCCGGAAGGTCCGGGTGAGCTTGCGCGGCTATCAGCCGATGGAGCGCGAGGTCGTTGTCCGCACCAATGCTCAGACCGATCTGCGCGATCTCATCCTGACGCCGCAGCGCTCCGTCTCGGCCGCTTCGCGCGAGACCGAAAACATCGATGACGCTCCGGCGTCGGTGACCGTGATCTCGGCACAGGAGCTCGAGGCGTTCGGATACCCGACCATTCTCGAGGCACTGCGTGGCGTGCGCGGCTACGCGGTCAACTTCGACAGCATCTACGGCAATGCGGCGGTTCGCGGCCTCGGCCAGGCAAACGACTTCTCGAACCGGCTGCTCGTGCTGTCGGACGGCGCCGTCCTCAACGAGAACATCCTGTACCAGCCATTCATTCACTACGACGGCCGCGTCGATCTCGGTGACGTCGAGCGGATCGAGATCGTTCGCGGACCGTCCTCGGTGCTGTACGGAACCGGCGCGGTGTCGGGCGTCGTGAACCTCGTCATGAAGGGTCGCGACGAACCCGAAGGTGTTCACGCGCAGGTCTCGAGCTACGACAACTCCACGGCACGCGTACGTGTTGGGTTCACGAAGCGGTTCAGCCCGAATTCGGGCGTCTGGGCCAGCATCGCCGGCGCGGACTCGCAGGGCCGGGACGTCGCGCTTCGGTTCGACAACGGCTCCGGCGAAGTGACGTCGAATCAGACGTCCGGGTTCGACAAGTTCTATGCGTACACGTTCACGAGCAAGGCCTGGTATCACGACCTCGGCGTGCAGGTGTTCGGCACCTCCCGGGAGACCACGATTCCGACGGGGAACTACTCGTCGCGATTTGGCGACACCCGCAGCTACGGTGACGACGCGCGGTTTCTCACCGAGCTCAAGTACGATCACAAGCTCGGTAGCAAGGTGCAGCTCCTGCTCCGCGCGCATGTCAACTACGCGTACTACCACCTCGACTACTGGTACGACGACGACCCGTCGAATCCGACCGTCGGAACGCTCGACACCAACAACTACCAGGAGACCTACCGCAGTCTGTGGGAGGGCGGCGAGGCACGGCTCACCATGCAGCTCGCGAAGGGGTTGAAGCTCGCGCTCGGCGGCGAGGCAACGATTCACACCAACGTGAAGATGCTGACCGGAACCATCGACAAGACCGATGGATCGCTCGCGACCAGCCTCGATGTGCAGGCGCCCTATCAAGTGTTCGCCGGATCGGCATTGCTCGACTACACCCCGAACCCGCACGTGCGTCTTCAGGCGGGCCTGCGCTTCGACTACTGGAACCTGACGGGCAACCAGCACGCGGAGCCCGGCGTCGATCCCGGCGCGACCTCGTTTCCAGCAGCGTCGCCTCGGCTCGCGCTCATCCTCAAGCCCGATGGGGACAACGTCATCAAGCTCCTCGCAGGCTCGGCGTTCCGCGCCCCGAGCGCCTACGAGTTCTTCTACAACGACGGCGGCACGACGCAGGTGACCAGCACGGTGTGCGGAGCGAAGCTCTCGCCGGAGAATATCTACTCGGTCGAGGCCGAGCTGACGCATCGGTTCGATCTGGACTGGGTCGGACTTGCCTCGGCGCACGGGACGATCGCGCGAGACGTGATCGAGACGGTGCCCGTCGGCGACGCGTGTAGTGCGCAATCCGGCGCAGATCCTGGTGCGATCTACTACCGGAACGCCGCTGTCGATCAGCGGCTCGTCGGGATCGATCTCGAAGCGCGGCGTGAGCTCCGCGGTGGGATCATGGCGTCGGCACAGTACGGGTACATCCTCGGGCGCTACGCGTCGTCGCCGAACGAAGATCCCGCGCTGCCGCAGAGCACCGTGTTGCCGAACGCACCCGCCCAGTACGCAGGATTCAAGGTGATGTTCCCGATCGTCCAGAACACGCTCAACGCCGCGTTTCGCGGGGCGCTCGAGGATCGCCGGCGCATCGACGCGAGCGTGACGGGCAAGACCGACCGCGCGTTCGTCGCCGATGCCGTGGTCTCCGGGCTGGCGAGCCGGTACGGCGTTCGCTACGCCGTGGGCGTCTACAACCTGTTCAACTGGCGATACTCGTTGCCGGCGGTGCCGTATGCGTCGAACACGATTCCGCAGAACGGCCGCTCGTTCATGTTCAGCTTGACCATCGCGCGTTAGTGGCCCTGGCCGCCGGGCTTCTCGAAGTCCCACGGGAACGCGGTCATCGAGCACGGGCCCTGATGGCGAACTTCGCCGTCGGGTGCGATGCCGACCACCGCGTCTCCGCGGTTGACGTCGCCCGCCCAGCCGATGTTGGTCGTCGCCTGCAGCGCGATCACGCACATCTCCTGATCGCCGATGCCCCAGCCCACGGCGGCTGAACGCGGGTTGTTGAAGCCGCAGGTCATGCGCAGGCCCTTGGCGCCGGCGGCGATCAGGTCGAGGGGCGGCGTGATGGCGGTGCCGGCGTTATTGCCGAAGCCGTCGTGGCGCATGATGACCTCACCATCGCGGGGGCCGCCCATGATCTCGAGCTGCTGGTACATGCCGAGGCTGTGGTAGTGCGACAGCGTGTAGTACAGCGTGTAGTTGAGGGGCTCGTTCCAGAGGTCCTTGGCGGCGGCGTCGATCGAGCACTCGGTGGTGAACGAGGATCGCTTCGCGGGATCGATGTCGAGATCGATGTACTGGATGCGCGCCGGCGCGAGCTTCGCGGTGACGGTGGGCGGCGGGACGGTGCGGATGGTCAGCGCCATCGTGGTGGTGACGTCGTTGTCGAGGGCGTTGAGGAGGTGGCTCGCGCCGATGATCCGGCTGTACGGCGGGATGCGGATCGCGGCGCCGGGGGGTAGGGTCTGCGTCTCCTCGAGAGATTGCGTGCTGAGCGCGAACAGGTAGCCGCCCTGAAGCGCGGCGGGGAGCTCGTCGAAGTTGTTCTCCTTGCATCCCCAGGCGCCATCGGGGACGGCGAAGTTGTTGTCGGGGACGAAGAACCAGTTCGCGTGGTGATACCCGCCGCCGTTGTGCTGCGTGATGCTGTTGACCCACAGCTCGGTGGGGTTGTTCAGCGTCCAGCTCTGGCAGGTGTCCTCGTCCTCGCGCCCCGACGCGATGGTCATGGTGCTGACGTCGGCCGAGTAGCTACAGGTCTCGGTATCCGGATCGCACGGCTCGCTCGAACAGGCGGCTGCACCCGATCCGGCCCACAGGGCCACCACCACGATCCCTCGCTGCATGCCTCTGGGCTATCACGAAGCTCGCCTACTCGGCGAGCTGTTCCGTGATCGCCTGGGCGATGGCGTTCGCGAGCGTCTGCTGGGTGGCGGGGTCCGCGAGCTCCTTGCCCTCGAGCGGGTGGTCGAGGAACCCGACCTCGACGAGGACGGCCGGCATGGTGGCGCCAAGGAGCACGTGATGCGCGTCCTGGCGAACACCGCGATCGCCTTCCTTGCCGCGCCGATCGCGCAGCGAGCGCTGCATGCGTGACGCGAGATCCGCGGCCTCCCACTGCGAGGCGCCGCGCTCGACATCGTCGAGGACGAGGGCGATCTCCGGATCCACGCCGGGGCGCGGCGTGGTGGTGTCGCTCCGCAGCGCGCGCCCGTCGATGTCGACGCCGCGAGCGGTGAGCACGAAGGTCTCGTAGCCGCGCTGCGTTCGCGTGGGCGAGGCGTTCGCATGGATCGAGACGAACAGATCCGCGTTGCGGCGGTTCGCGGTCGCCACGCGCTGGCGAAGCGTGAGCGTGCGGTCATCGGTGCGCGTGAGCTCGACGGTCATGCCGACAGCGCGCAGCTTGGTGGCGACGAGGTTCGCGATCACCAGGGTGAGCTGCTTCTCGTGGAGCCCGGCGCCCTTGGTTCCGGGGTTCGATCCGCCGTGGCCGGGATCGAGCACCACGGTCGGCGCGGCGGCCGCGACGGCCGAAACCGAGAGCAAACCGAGGAAACCGAGCCCGATCACCGACTTCACGACGGGTAGGATATCGCCGGGAGGTGGGTCGGGGCCCAGTTTCTGGCGTCGTCCTTGACCCAACCACCTCAGAAGGCTACGGTTTTCGGACTTGTCCGCGCGCCGTTTCCCAGGCCCGATGGCCACCACCATCGGTGGGGTTGTCGTCATCGTCGGCGCAGCGTGGATCGCCGTGATGAAGGGCGACGTCGACATCCGCAATGGCCTGCTTTTCGGCACGGGTCTGATGCTGGTGCTCAACGGCATGCTCGGGTTCCAGCGCGCGAGCCGCGAGGGTACCGAGGCGCCGCGCGAGGGCGCGCGCGAGAAGGCGAGCGGGCCGCGGTCCGGACTCCTCGATCGCATCACCGTGATCCACGTGCTCGCGGTGGTCGCGGTGCTCGAGGTCATCATCAACCGCGCCGCCGTTCCGCTGCTGCGGCCGGGGACCGGCTCACCGCCGAGCTGGCACACGGCCCTCGATTACACGGGGCTGTTCCTGTTCTATTTCGCCGGCGTTCTCGCCGCGATCGCGATCGGTCAGCGCTGCATCGAGGCGGTGAAGGCGAGGTCCGCGGTCCGGGAGCTCGCCGCGGTCGGGTTCGTCGGTGTGGCCGCGTTGTTCGCCTCGGTCCCGCTCGTGATCTCGGCGCCGGCCGCGCTGACCGTTCTGCTGGAGGCGCTGTTTGCCCTCGCGGTGATCGCGGTGTGCGCGAGCGCGATCGGCAAGGACCGCGACCTCGGGATCCAGATCGGCCTCCCGGTGATCGCGATCCCGCTGCTCGTGCACACGGTGAACGCGCTCGGCTCGGTGTTCCTGTGGCCCGAGAATCAGTTCGACGGGCCGGGCACGCAGCTCGCGCAGATGGGCGTGCTCGCGCTCGCGCTCGCGGCGCTGGTGTCGCCGTACTGCTTCGCGCCGCGCCCGTTCGCGCGCGCGGTGACAAAGCCGGGGCCGGTCGTGATCGCGATGGGCTCGGCCGCGCTCGGAGCCGTGCTCGCGCGCGCGTACTACCCGACGGTCGCGAAGGCCGCCTCGCTCGCGATCGGCGTGGATCTCAACGAGAGCCAGGCGGATCCGCGCCTCGCGCTGTACCTCCTCGCGCTCGCCACGCTCGCGTGGACGCTCGCCTCGTGTGCATGGGCCGCGAGCGCCGCGCGCCGACAGATCGGCATGGGCCTCGCGTTCGTGCTGCTCGGCGGCTACGGCTTCCACTGGCCCCACCACTATCTGTTGCCGCTGCTCGGCACGATGATGATCGCGCAGGCGGCGCGCCGGGTCCGCGAGGACGAGGTCGCGAACCAGCCGATCGCGAGCGAGACACCGCCGATCCCCGATGCGACGTGGGCCGCCTACGCGGGCGCCGTGGGCCAGGGGCTCAAGCGCACGCTCTCGGATGTGCACAGCCTGACCACGCGCGGGGAGGGCGGTCTGGTCTCGACCGTGATCGTCGGCGAGAGCGGTGCGATGCAGGTGCGCGTGCGCATCGAGCGGATCGATGGCTGCGTGCTCGCGCTCGACGTGGTGGTCGGTCGCGAGATCGACGAGCTGCGCGGCGCCACGCTCACGATGTGGGCGATCGCCCCGCGCGCGCTCGGCGCGAACCCCGCGGGTCCGCCGGCGGCTCCGGCGTTCCGCACCGGGGACACGCACTTCGACGAACGGTTCAAGACCCGCGGGAGCGCCCTCGCGTTCACGCAGCTCCTCGACGAGGATCTGCGCACGCGCGCGGTGACCACGCTCGACGGCTGGCTCGCGTACTGGGACAAGGAAGGCCTGCGCTATCGGGTCTACCCCGGTCGCGGTGCACCGCTCGACCACCCGATGCCGCTCTCGGATCTCGCGCTCGGTCGCTCGGCGACGCAGGCCGAGCGCCTCGTCCTCGTGGTGGAGCTGCTCGTCGAGATCGGAACGCGCGCGCTGCCGGCGACGCCGGTCGCCGCGCCATCGGAGCTGGAGGCCTCGTGAACCGGTTTGCACTGTCCGTCGTTCTGTTCGCTGCCTGTTCCACGCCCCCGCGCGGAGGCGATCACGTGGCCGCGTGGATCTCCGATACCGCGAGCTATGGGCGCGCGGTCGCGGCCACGCCGTCGATCGCGGATCGATACCGCGATGTCGCCGCGAAGATCATCGCGGAGGCACGCACCGATCGCGGCGCGTACGCGAAGCTCGCGCAGCTCACGGATCGCATCGGCCACCGGCTGTCGGGATCGCCGGAGCTCGAGCGCGCCGTCGTGTGGGCCGCCCAGGCCATGAAGGATGACGGCTTCGTCGTCCGCACCGAGAAGGTGATGGTCCCGCACTGGGTGCGCGGCGTGGAGGAGGCCTCGGTGCTCGCACCCACCGCGCGCCCGTTGCCGGTGCTCGGCCTCGGCGGCTCGGTGTCGACGCCGAAGGGCGGGATCACCGCGAATGTCGTCGTGATCCACGACTTCAAGGAGCTCGAGCTGCGCGCGGCCGAGATCAAGGGCGCGATCGTGCTGTTCGACGTGCCGATGCCCCCGTGGACCGAGGACAAGGGCAACTACGGCTACGGCGTGGCCGTGCCGTATCGCTCGAAGGGCCCGTCGCTCGCCGCGAAGTTCGGCGCGGTCGCCACACTCGTGCGCTCGGTGACGCCGCACTCGCTGCACACGCTCCACACGGGCGCGCTCAAGTACGACGATGCGCAGCCGAAGATCCCCGCGGCCTCGGTCACCGTCGAGGACTCCGCGCTGATCGCGCGCCTCGCGGCGACGGGCCCGGTGAAGATCAAGCTGCGGCTCGAGTCGCAGATGCTGCCCGATGCGGAGAGCGCGAACGTGATCGGAGAGCTGGTCGGCCGCGAGGCGCCCGACGAGATCGTGGTGATCGGTGGTCACCTCGATTCGTGGGACGTGGGGCAGGGTGCGCACGATGATGGCGCCGGCTGCGTGACCATGATGCAGGCGATCACGGTGCTGAAGAAGCTCGGGCTCCAGCCGCGGCGCACGATCCGCGTGGTGCTGTTCACGAACGAGGAGAACGGCGTCCGCGGTGCAAAGGCGTACGCCGCCGACCACGCGGCGGAGCTGCCCCGGACCGTGCTCGCGGTCGAGTCCGACGGCGGCGGGTTCTCGCCGCGCGGGTTCTGGGTGGCGAGCAAGCCCGAGACGCAGAAGCGGTTCGTCGAGCGGATGACGGATCTGGGCTCGCTCCTCACCTCGCTCGGGTCCGAGAAGGCGTTCGCATCCGAGCACGCCGGCACCGATGTCGAGCCGATGATCGCGGGCGGGGTGCCCACGCTGAATCTGCTCTCGGCGAACCGCACGTACTTCGACATCCACCACACCGATGCCGATACGCTCGACAAGGTGGATCCGGCGCAGCTCGCCGAGGCGGTCGCCGCGATGGCGGTGGTCGCGTACGTCGCCGCGGATCTGCCGGACCGCCTCGACAGTCCATGATCGAGATCGTCGCGCGCGCGCTCGAGGCGCCGCTCGTGATCGAGGAGCCGTTCCAGCCGCTCGATGCGATCGTCGTCCTCGGGGCCGCGCTCGGGCCGGGCGATACGCTGACCCCGGTGCTCGAGGAGCGCGCGCGCGCTGCGGCGGCGCTGTTCCACGCGGGTGGAGCTCCGCTCGTGGTCGCCACCGGCGGTGCGACCGGCGGCTCTCGTCGCGCCGAAGCCGACGTGCTCGCGGATGCGCTGCGGTCGCGCGGCGTGCCCGAGGTCCTCGTCGAGCGGGCCTCGCTGCGCACGGTGCACAACGCGCGGCTGACCGCCGAGCTGCTCGCGCCGCTCGGCGCGCGCCGGGTCTGGCTCGTCACCCAGCCGTTTCACGGCCGGCGTGCGGCCCGGCTGTTTCGCGCGGCCGCGCTCGAGCCACATGTCTGGCACATCGCCGACAGCCTCGAGTACTCGGACCGCCGCCGCGCCGTGCGCTGGCTGGTTCGCGAGTACGGCTCGTGGGCCGCGATGGCGCTGGAAGGTCTTGTCAAACGCCGGTAACTCACCGAGGTCGGCGGCGAGGTCGCTCGATCCTCAGCGCACGATCAGCTGCAGCTCGATCACCGGCGACTTCTTCACGTCGCCGACGCGGGTCTCCACGCGCTCCTGCGCGATCATGCCCTCGTCGATCATGTGCCACTTCACGGCGTCCGCACGGCGCCGTGCGAGCTCCTCTCCGCCCTTGCTCACCGGGTGCGCCACGACGACGATCTTGATCGATCCGTACTCGTTGAGCAGCGCGACCACCGTCGCGAGCGCTGCCTTTGCCTTGCTCGTCACGCGCGCGCGGTTCGGCTCGAACGCGAGCCTCTGCGTGACCGCGAGCGTCTTCGCGATCGCGGCGGGGACCGTGTCGGCGCAGCCGTCCTCGTCGTCGAAGCCGTTCCGGGTCTCGGGCTCCATCGGGCACCTGTCGCGCATGTCCTCGAGGCCGTCACCGTCGTTGTCGGGCTCGGGACAGCCGTCGGCGTCCTCGAAGCCGTCGATGTCCTCGGCCTGATCGGGGCACTTGTCGGCCGCGCCGATCACGTTGTCGCCGTCGCCATCGGGCTCGGGGCAACCGTCGTCGTCGGCGATTCCGTTCGGCGTCTCCTTCTCCGCGGGGCACTTGTCGAGGCGATCGGGTAAGCCATCTCCATCGCTATCCTGCTCGTCGACGATCGGTTGCGGCGGCGGGATGTCGTGGCGCGGCGGGGCGATCCGCTTCTTCTGCGGGAGTCCGAACACCGTCGCCACGCCGAGCTGGACCTCGAACGTGGAGGTCAGGCCGCCGCCCTTCGCGGGCATCAACCCGTGGCGGCCATCGACGCGGATCTGCCAGGTCCCCGCGCCGACCGGAATCGAGAAGCCCGGGCCCCAGTACAGAACCGGATCCGTCTCCTTGCGCATGAACGGCGACGACGAGGCCACGGTCTCGCCGCCCGCGCCGGCGACGAGGTGGAGCTGCACGGCTTCATTCGCGGTGATCCGCGTCATCACGTGCGCGCGCCAGCCGAACACGGGCGCGAAGTACGACATCCGGCCGCCGTCGGAGATCGCGGTGCCCCCGGTGAACGCGGCGGCGATCGCGATCTCGAGCTCCACGCCCATCTGGACCACGAGGCCGTTCTGCTCGAACAGTGGCGCGCCGAGCATGTTGAGGCGCGCACCGAGGAGCGGGGCGGTGCCGGGGACCTGCTCCGGAGCCCACGAATCGCCGAGCTGACCGGCCTCGGGCAGGTAGGCGACGCCGGTGAAGCCACTCGCTTCCAGCTGCGGATCCGCATCCGCGTGCGCTGCGAATGCAAGCGTACCTACCGCTGCAAGGACCCCTGGCCGCACACCGCAATCATACCCCAGGGGGCACGTGCTCGCCGGGCGGCTCTCTGGCGCATCCCAGGCTGCGTCCCCGCGCCCTTGCACCCACCTCGATCGACGGGGCAAGCTTTGCCCAGTGAATGCTGACTTTTAGCCAGAATCCCGACGTCGCCGAGCAGCAGATGAACGCCATCATCTTCTACCTGACGGCGTTCGGGTACATCGATGGCGAGTTCGACTTCACCGAGAAGACGTTCGTCCGCATCTACATCCGTCAGCTCGTCACCGCGCGCGCGAAGGCCGCGATGCCCGATGCCGATGCGAAGACCCGCGACGAGATCGTGAACAAGTTCGTGGGGCACTTCCACGAGGTGTTCGAGCAGATCGATCGCAGCGTGAAGGATCTGTTCGACGAGGCCGTCGCCGACGGCGAGGACGTCGAGAAGTTCGTCTACTCCAAGCTCAAGCTCCGGAGCTACGAGATCTTTCAGACCTTCGAGCGCGAGAATCAGCAGGAGCTGCTCGCGACCGTCGACGAGCTTATCTACGCCGATGGCAGCGTCCATCCCGCGGAGAAGAAGTTTCGCGACGAGCTCGATGCGCTGCTCGACTCCACCTCGGCGCTGTCGCCGACCGACATCGAGATCCTGCGCGAGCAGAGCCGCGTCGCGATCGCCGAGCCGACCGCCGGCACGCGGTCTCGCCTCGACGACCACCCGTTCTTCGCAGGCTTCGAGCAGCACTACTCGGCGGATCCGAAGCTGATCAAGCAGCAGGTCGATGCCGACCTCGAGCTCATGCACCGGTTCGTGTCGAAGCTCTCGGAGCAGCGGCTCGCCGGCACGAACAAGCTGACCGGGCGCACCACGATCGCCGACTTCGCCGGCGAGAAGCCGTTCCTCGACGGTCACGTCTACGTGCACCCGGCGGACCCGTCGAAGGTCTACGAGCTGACCGTGCTCGGCGATCTGCACGGCTGCTACAGCTGCCTGAAGGGCGCGCTGCTGCAGGCGGACTTCTTCGCGAAGCTCGAGGCGTGGAAGCTCGACAAGACCAAGCCCGAGCCGAAGCTCGTGTTGCTCGGCGACTACATCGATCGCGGCCGGTTCAGCTACAACGGCGTGCTGCGCGCCGTGATGCAGCTGTATCTCGCGGCGCCCGAGCACGTGTTCCCTCTCCGCGGAAACCACGAGTACTACATCGAGTACCGCGGCCGCATCTATGGCGGCGTGAAGCCCGCCGAGGCGATCAACACGCTGATCGGCCACATGAGCGGTGAGGTGTTCGCCGAGTACATGAAGATGTTCGAGGAGCTCCCGAACATGCTGTTCTTCGACGACCTGATGTTCGTCCACGCGGGCATCCCGCGCGACGCGGACATCAAGTCGAAGCTCACGGACATGGCGGCGCTCAACGATCCGGATATCCGGTTCCAGATGCTGTGGAGCGATCCATCGACCGCCGACTACATCCCCGACGACCTGCAGGCGCAGAACGCGCGGTTCCCGTTCGGCAAGCTGCAGTTCGAGGCGTTCATGCAGAAGCTCGGCTGCTCGATGATGGTGCGCGGGCACGAGAAGGTCGATGCGGGCATCAAGCCGATGTACTCGGACCAGACCTCGCTGATCACCCTGTTCTCCGCCGGCGGCGCCGACAACAACGATCTGCCCGAGGACTCGAGCTATCGCACGGTGACGCCGATGGCGGCGACGATTCGCCTCGAGAACGGCACCGCCACGGTGACGCCGTGGCTGATCGACTACAAGCGATTCAATGATCCGAAGCGAAACCGGTTCTTCGCCTCGGAGCCCGAGATCCAGCACAAGGTCGGGTAGTCAGACCTTCGGAGTCGGGCCCGTATCGAGCTTGCTCGAGCGCGGCAGGAGCTGCTTCAGGTGCCAGCTTTGGGTGTGGATGGTGTTCTGCGCGGTCTCCTGCGCGCGCCGGAAGCCGTACTGGATATCGAACGTGCTGCCGACCTGCACGGCGAGCGAGAGCACGAGCACGAATGCCAGAGTCAGCGGTGTCAGGTCGACGGTGTACGGAGTGATCACGAGCGTCCCCCCGGCGAGATCGAACGAGCGGGGCAGCACGCCGGTGAGCTCGAGCGCGAGCAGTAGCGCGACCGGCGCGAGGTGAATGGCCACCATCGTCCACGGTGAGTGCCGCACCGGCTGGGACATGAACGCCGAGAGCGAACCGATGATGAACATCGGCATGATCAGGAGGACGCCGAACAACAGGCCGCCGGTGGCGATCGTGGTGCAGTTCAAGAGGCCGAACACGATGAACAGCGGCGACGCCATGGGCATCGGCCGCCGCGACATGACCAGCGCGAGGAGCGCGGTCGCCGTGCTCATCACCATCCCAAACACGATCGGCCAGTAGTGGTGCACGGGGAGGACCAGCAGGATCCCGAGCGCGCCGGCGGCGACGAGGTGGGTCCCGGCCGCCTTGCGGATCACCCGGCGGCGAACCTCTCCGCGCTCGAGGTCGGCGGCGTCGATGGCCTCGGCGGGCATGGTAGCAGGGAGATCGAACAGCAGGGATGCGAGCAGCTCCTGCGCGCGCTGGTGATCGGGAACGAGCGCGATCGCACGGCCCGCCTCGCGCATCGCGGTCGCGCGGTCGCCCGCGGTGTTCGCCTCGCGCGCGGCGCGCACGGCCTCGTCGGCGAGCTCGGCGCGGCGCGCGACGTCGCGGTCGCCGTCGAGGTAGGCCTGGATCGCATCGGCGACTTCCCGCGCGGTCGGGCGCGCCTTTGCCTCCGCGATGGTCGCGCGGACGCACAGATCATCGAGCTCGGGCGGCACATCGGCGACGCGCTCCGACGGCCGATGATGCGGGGCGGAGATCGCCTCGGCGAGGCCGGCCAAGCCGCGCGAAAGGGCGGGCACACCGGTGAGGATCTCGAACAGCACGCAGCCCAGCGCGAACACATCGGTGCGCCAGTCGACGACCTCGCCGCGCGCCTGCTCGGGCGACATGTAGCCGGGCGTGCCGAGCAGATCACCGGCCATGGTCTGCCCGTTGCCATCGCCGGAGAGCGGCGCCACGCCTCGAAACGAGTCGCCGTCGTCGGAGATCCGCGCGAGACCCCAGTCCAGGACGAACGCCTCGCCGAAGTCGCCGAGCATGATGGTCGCGGGCTTGAGGTCGCGGTGGATCACGCCGCGCGTGTGCGCGAACTCGATCGCGAGGCACACGTCGATCAGTCGCGCGAGCAGCGTGCGCCGCGGCCAGCGATCCTCGCTCGGTCGTGCGATCACGTCGTGCAACGTGGTGCCCGACAGCTTCTTCATCACGAAGTACGGGTTGCCCTCGAGATCGATGCCGAGGTCGTGGACCGGAACCACGGCGGGATGCTCGAGCACGCCCTGAACGCGCGCCTCGCGGAAGAACCTCCCGAGCGTGACCTCGTCGCGCACGGCGCCCCGCATCAGCTTCACGGCGACCTCGCGATCGATCCGCAGATCGCGCGCCAGCCGCACCTCGCCCATGCCGCCGCGGCCGAGCAGCGGGCCGACCTCGTAGCGCTCGCCGAGATCGCTCGACGACACCCGCGGGACCGGCTCG
Source organism: Haliangiales bacterium (assembly GCA_038203335.1). Classification (GTDB taxonomy): domain Bacteria; phylum Myxococcota_A; class Polyangia; order Haliangiales; family Haliangiaceae; genus JABFXX01. The sequence continues at coordinate 16,387 of JBBRED010000171.1, forward strand.
GTGTTGACCGCGCGCGTCTCCGGCACCGTCGCGTCGTCGCGTTCGTCCACCTCGACCAGCGTACACTCGGCCGGTGAGCTGGTGGTACGTCTACGTCGTCCGGTGTGCCGATGACTCGCTGTACTGCGGCATCGCCACTGATGTGGCCGCGCGGATCGCGGCGCACGATGCCGGCAAGGGAGCCCGCTACACGCGCGGTCGCGGTCCGTTGCGAGTCGTGCTCACCCGCCGCTGTCGCACGAAGGGCGGGGCGCTCCGCGTGGAGTACGCATTCAAGCAGCTCACGCGGGCGGCGAAAGAGGCGATGGTGATCGCTCCGCGCGATCGCATCGATGCCCTCGCACGCCGGGCGATGCGCGGCTAAGCTAAGCTAGGGCGGCGATGGCAGTTCAGAACATCCCCGTGGTCGACCTCACCGACTGGGCGAGCGGCGGCGCGGCACGACAGGGCTTCGTGAAGACGGTCGGCGAAGCGCTGACCGACACCGGCTTCTTTGCCGTGCGCAACCACGGCGTCTCCGATGCGCTGATGCAGCGCGCGTACGACGTCGCGCGTACGTTCTTCCATCTGCCGCTGTCGACGAAGTCGCGCTACCACGCGCCCGACAAGAAAGGCCAGCGCGGCTTCACCGGCTTCGGCCGCGAGCACGCGAAGGACTCCACCGCGCCCGACCTCAAGGAGTTCTGGCAGATCGGTCGCCCCGACGTGCCCGACGATCATCCGGTGCATCGGCTGTTCGGTCCGAACTTCTGGCCGAGCGAGGTCGAGACATTCGGCCCCACGCTCGTCGAGCTGTATCGCCACCTCGAGCAGCTCGGCGGGATCCTGCTCGAGGCCGCGGCCGAGTACATCGACGAGCCCTCGCGGCAGTTCCGCGAGATGAGCACGGATAGCGACACCATCGTCCGCGTCCTCTACTACCCGCCAGTGTCGAAGGACGTGCCGCCCGGCGCGGTGCGTTCCGCG
>JBBRED010000172.1:0-17325 GCA_038203335.1 Haliangiales bacterium
GATCTTGCCGAGGCTAGAACCGCGCTTCGGTTGGGTCTCTTCGTCCATGACGATCAGTATAGGTCGTCAAATCAGGATCCGCTCGTCCGCCGGTGTTTCGTCCTCACCGAGCATGAGCTGGTTGTCGATCTCGCGATCCTCCGCCAACGCTTCGAGATAGCTCTTGATTTCGGGCATCGCGGCGACGATCCGGGCCACGTACTCGCGGGCGAGGAACAGCACCGTCGCCGGCCGCTGGGCCACCACGGTGGCACTGGTCTTCACATTCCGCAGCAAGGACATCTCGCCGAACACGTCCTGGGTGCGAAGTCCTCCGAGAGGTACCACGCTGCCATCGGAGGCGCGGCGCGAGACATCGAGATCGCCGGAGAGCACCACGAACAGGCCGCGTCCCTCCTCGCCCTCGTTGATCACGTGCGTGCCGGGCGCGACATCGTGGCTGGTGAACCGGCGCAGCAGATCGCGCTGCTGCATCCGGTTGAACGGCTTGAACAGCGGCGACGTCGCCATGAGGTTGCCGAGCAGGCGCTCGCGCGTGAACCCGTGGAGTGCCTCGGCGACCGCACCGAGCTCGTCGGCGAGCGATGCCAGCGACTGCCGCCCGACCTCGAGAAGGTCGCAGTCGCTCACGCAACAAACGGTCGCGGAGCGGGGCTGTGCCGAGAGCAGGGCCATCTCCCCGAACACCGCGCCCTCGCCGAGTTGCGCGAGCTCGGTCTGACGACCGAGGCCATCGGTCGCGAACACGCGGAGCTGACCGCCGGCCACGAAGAAGAACGAATTGCCGGGCTCGCCCTCGGCGATCGCGTTCGCTCCGACCGGTAACCGGCGCAGCACGAGCGTGGTCAGCACGCGCTTGAACGCGGCCTCCGACATGGTCGAGAGCAGCGGGATCGGATGGACCGACTCCGGGTACTCCTTGAACGTCGCGGTCGCGTGCTCGGCGCGCGCGATGGCCTGCGCGACGATGTCGGTGGGAGCTGGTTGCCGAACATCGGGCACGTTGACCGATACGGTATCGGCGGGGAGGGAGAGGCGGGTCGCGCCCTTGCCGAGCCGCTCGGACTCGACGCCGTACGCGACGACGAGCATCATCGTCAGATCGCTCGCGTCGGCGCCGTGGGCCTCGAGGACGCGCGTGCAGACCAGCGCGGCGAGCGGGTGACCGCTCTTGATGCAGTACTGGGCCACGGCGCGATACACCCGCGCCGCACCGGCATCGCCCATCGCGAGCGCGCAGTCGGCGAGCCGGATTCGCGCGTCGTAATCGAGAGGCGCGGCGGTGACGATCGCGTCGTACAGACGGAGGGCCGCGAGGTGCTGGCCCTGGGAGAACAACGTAGCAGCACTGCGTCGCACGTCGCCGAGCGAGACCATTCGCCTACGGTACACGATCGGTCGAACGGTGGTTTGCAGCGCGCTCGGCTACGGCCCTATATTCCTGGGTTGAGGCACTCGTGAAGAAATGCGCTAGCTGCACCAAGGACCTGCCGGACGCTGCGCTGCACTGCGTGTTCTGCGGGGCAAAGCAGGCACCGTCACCCGCGTTGCAGCCGACGAACGCGAAGACCGTGATGGGGTACGGTGGGCAGGAGCTCGAAGCTCTCCGCGCGCAGGCCGCCGCGCGCAACGCGGCACCGCCGGCGACGCAACCCGCACCGTATACGCCTCCCGCACCGCAGGCCGCTCCGTACGCGCCGCCCCGCGCGCACACGCCGTCCGCTCCGCCGCTCGCCCCCGCCGCCGCTGCGAACGCGGCGACGATGTTCGTCGATCGGCCGCCCGGGCTTGCCACGGGCCCGTCGAACCAGGGTCCGACGATGGGCGGCCCGATGCAGCCCGCGCCGCAACCGGCCGGTCAGTACAACGTTCCGCCGCCAAGCGCGCAGACGCTCGCGCAGGCGCAGGCGAACCAGTTGCCGATGCCGCGCGCGCACTCGCCGTCGGCGCAGCCGATCGCTCCGGTCGCGCAGGCATCGCCGCCGTATCTCGCCTCGCAGACCGCAGCCCGCGCGGGTCGTCCGATCGAGCCGTGGAAGGACGCGCTGCCCATGATGATGTTCATCTGGGGTGGCCTGTTGATCGCCGCGTTCGTCACGCCGCTCACGACGGATCCGATGGCGTTCAACTGGGACGCGATCATCCACGGTGAAGGCACCCAGAAGCTCGGGCCGCTGATCCTCGCCGCGACAGGTCTGCTCACCGTCGCGATGGCGGCGATCCCGCTCGCCTCGGGCGCGCGTGGCATGATGGCGCTGCTCCTCGGCCTGACCGGTGTATTCGTTCCGATGTTCATCGGCCCCGTCGCGCCGCCGTGGCAGGCGATCGTCGCCACCGTTGGCATGGTCATGCTTCCGATGAGCCTGCTCGCGCGTCACGAGTACCGCGATGCCTCGCTGCCGCGGATCATGATCACCGTCGGCGCGCTGTGCGCGCTCGTGCCGTACATCGTACCGGTCAACGGCACCGTGATGCTCGTCGAGCTGTTCAAGGCCGTGATCGATGCGCCCGGCGCGTTCAAGATCATCCTGATCCTCGTACTCGGTCAGATCGCGCTCGTCGTGCTCTCGCTGCTCGCGTGGCTCCCGGCTCCGGCGAGCGGTGGCGCGAAGGTGATCGCGTGGCTGCTCATCCTCTATCCGTTGTTCATGCACGCCGCGCTGCTGTTCCTCGTCGGCGACCCGGGCAACATCACGAACACGCCGTACGCCGGCGCGATGGCGTGGGTCGCCGGTGGTCCCGCGGGGACGGGCGGCAAAGAGATGGCCGCGATGTTCGGCGGTGTCGGCATCGGTGTCGCGTACCTCGCGATCACGGGCTACGGTGGAGCCACCGTGCTCGGCAAGCAGCTCGAATAACCGTGAGCAATCGTCGCGAGCTCGTCATCGGGCACACGGTCCTCGGCCGGCCGATCGAGGCCGTGTGCTTCGAGCCGGCCGGCTATGCGAGGCCGCGCCCGACCGCGCTGCTGTTCGGCGCGATCCACGGCGACGAGCCGGTGTCGCAGCTCATGCTCGAGCGCCTCGCCGACGAGCTGATCGAGCGCCCGCCCGGCCGCGAGACCTGGATCGTCCCGGTCGTCAACGTCGATGGCCTGCTCGCCGGCACGCGCAACAACGCGAACGACATCGACCTCAACCGCAACTTCGCGTCGAAGACGTGGGGAGAGCAGCGGCGCCCCGGCTACAACCCCGGCGCCGCCGCGGAGGATCAGCCCGAGACCCAGGCGCTCGTGAAGTTGATCGACGAGATCAAGCCGCACCGGATCGTCACCGTCCACGCGACGTATCGCATGGTCAACTGGGACGGTTGTAGCGAGCAGCTCGCGCGCGAGATGGCCGAGAAGTGCGGCTACCCGGCGGAGCGCGACATGGGCTATCCGACGCCCGGCTCGTTCGGCGCGAAGTACGGATGCGACCAGAACCTCGAGGTCATCACGCTCGAGAGCCCGTACCTGATGGTCGACGAGGCTGCGTGGCTCGAGACCCGCAGCGCCTTGCGCCACTGCGTCGACCTGCCCGACTGAAGACTTGCGGTCAGTGTGACGACTTGTCACACTGCGGACCGCGATGGGATCGCCCTGGTGGATCGGCCTCGATCTGCGCGTGCTTCGTCACGTGCGGGGAGTCCTGCGTCGGCGCGGGCTTCAGCTGACGCTCGTCGAGCGCAAGCCGATGGAGACGGCCGCGTTCGCCCCGCTCGATGTCGAGGAGCCGACCGCGGCCGGCCTCGCTGTGATGGCCGCCGAGCTCGAGGACGCGGAGATCTCCCTCGTCGAGAGCATGCTCAAGGAAGCCGCGCTCGATGTCGCCGCCGCGCTGCGCGATCGCGACGAGCCCGATCCCGAGCCGCCCGGTCGGCGCACGAGTTACCACGGGATCATCGGCGGCGCGCCGAACATGCAGGACCTCTACGTCATGCTCGATCGCGCCGCGCCGAGCGACGCGACCGTCCTGATCCAGGGCGAGAACGGCACCGGCAAGGAGCTGGTCGCGCGCGCGATCCACGAGGGCTCCGAGCGCCGCGATCGCAAGTTCGTCGTCACGAACTGCTCCGCGTTCAACGACAACCTCCTCGACTCCGAGCTGTTCGGCCACAAGCGGGGCGCGTTCACCGGCGCGGTCGCCGACAAGGCCGGCCTGTTCGAGCTCGCCGATGCGGGCACGTTCTTCCTCGACGAGATCGGCGACATGTCACCGACGCTTCAGGTGAAGGTGCTGCGCGTCCTCCAGGAGGGCACGTTCAACCGCGTCGGCGATGCCGAGATGCGCAAGGTCGACGTGCGCATCCTCGCCGCGACCAACCGCGATCTGCAGGCGATGGTCGCCGCCGGTCAGTTCCGCGAGGATCTGTTCTACCGGATCCACGTCATCAACGTGACCTTGCCCGCGCTCCGCGAGCGCCGCGACGACATCCCGCTCCTCATCGAGCACTTCCTCGCGCGTCACCGCCGGCAGCGACCAAAGCGCCTGATGCCCGACTGTGCGGCGCGCATGCTCGCGTACCCGTGGCCCGGCAACGTGCGCGAGCTCGAGAACGAGATCGAGCGCCTCGTGGTGCTCGCCGGCGACGAGCCGATGGTGGGTCCCGAGCTGCTGTCGCCGCGCATTCGCCAGTGGGCGCCCGCCGAGGAGACCGAGCTCGAGGCTCAGCCCGATTCGCTGCCCGCCGCCGTCGAGGCGCTCGAGCGACGCATGATCGGAGCCGCGATGCGCCGTCATGGGGGGAACAAGACGCGCGCCGCCGAGGAGCTGAAGGTCTCGCGTCGCAACTTGATCCGGCTCGTTCAAAAGTACGAGCTCGAGTGAAATAGCTTCCCTCGCGTCCGCGTTCCCCGCCGATGGAAAGAATGAGCGAGAAGTCGCCGCGCGCACTGCCGGCGTGGCTGGACCTGCGTCCACTGGGCCTGATCGCCCTCGCGATCGCCGCGGTCTGGTGCACCCAGATCGTGATGAGCACGTATCGCGGCATCAAGGTGAAGCCCGAGAAGAAGACGATCAAGGTCATCGGCTCGGCGAAGAAACGCATCGTCTCCGATCTCATCGAGTGGGACGGAGTGCTCGAGGCGCGCGCCACCGACCGCACCGAGGCCTACAAGCAGCTGCGCGCGGCCACCGAGACCACGGTGAAGTTTCTCTCCGCCGCCGGCATCAAGCCCGCCGATATCCAGCCGCAATCGGCGACCTTCGAGCAGGAGTTCGACGTCAGCTACGAGTTCAAGGTGTTCCCCGGCGCGAAGGAGCCGACGAGGCTCGAGAAGAAGACGCCGAAGGGCTTCGTCACGCGCGCGCAGATCATCGTGCGATCCACCGACGTGCAGACCGTCGAGAAGGCCTCGCGCGAGGTGACCTCGCTCCTCGAGCAGGGCATCTCGATCACGTCGGGCGCGCCCTCGTACTTCTACACGCGGCTCGGCGAGCTCAAGGTCGAGATGCTCGCCGCGGCCGGCAAGGATGCCCGCGCACGCGCCGACAACATCCTCAAGTCCACGGGTGGTGCGAGCATCCGTCGGCTCGTCGTCGCGAACATGGGCATCATCAACATCAACCCCGCGAACTCGACGGAGACCTCGAACGAGGGCAACAACGATCGGACGTCCTACGAGAAGGACATCATCACGATCGTGCGCGCCGAGTTCGAGCTCGAGGATTGATCCACACGGTGGTCGGGGCAGCGCGTAGAATGGCGGGCAGTGCGCAGGAAGTACGTCCTCGGACTGATCTGCCTCGCAGGCTGCGGGCGATGGGGGTTCGACGGCGGCGCTGACGGCGGGGGCGCCAACGACAGCGCCGACACCCTTTCGCCGTTCGACGGGACGGGTGATCCCGACGCCGCGTCGCTCGATACACCTCCGGGCCCCGGCTACACGGTGACGTCCGGGACCACGACGTATGGCTCGCTGCCCGCGGCCAGCGTGGTGCCCGGGTTCGTCGCGGGCGCGGACGACGAGAGCTACGCGATGACGCTGCCGTTCGCGTTCACGTTCTACGGCACGAGCTACACGACGATCTCGATCAACGTGAACGGCTTCGTCACGTTCGGTACGCCGCCGACCGGGACCGACACGTACATCAACGACTGCCCGCTCGACGCGACCACGCCGTCGGCAACGATCGCCGTGTTCTGGGACGACCTGTTCTCCAACACGATGACCGCGCCGTCGGGATCCGTCGACTACGCGCAGGATCTCGCCGCCGCCGATCGCTGGTTCGCGGTCGAGTGGCGAGAGCTCGATGCGTACTTCCTGGCCGGCGGAGGCAACAATCACTTCGAGCAAAACATGAGAGTCACGCAGCAGCTCGTCCTTCACGAGTCCGGGGTCATCGAGATGAAGTACGGGCCGCGCACCGCGCCGACACTCGATCGCGACTGCGGTCTCGATCGCCATCGCGGATGCTCGGCGACGATCGGCATCGAGGCCGCGGCGAGCACCCCGATGAAGACCGTGCAGTGCGGCACCGACACCAACATGCTCAGCGTTGGCTTCACGCCGATCGATTCCAACCGGCGGCTGACGTTTACGCCGAACTGAGCGCTTCGGCCAGCGTCGGGTAGCGCCACACGAACCCGAGCTCGCGCAGCCGCTTCGGCACGATCCGCCGCCCCTTGAGCAGATACTCGGCGAACTCGCCCGCAGCGAGCTTCACGGCGAACGCCGGTACTGGAAGCCAGCTCGGGCGGTGCATCGCCTTGCCGAGCGCCGCGGCGAGCTCGGCGTTGCGCACCGAGCCGGCGACGAGGTTGATCCCGCCGGTGTAGCGAGAGTCGGTGGTGGCGGCGGCGTAGGCTTCGACCGCATCGTCGCGGTGGATCCACGAGAACCACTGGCGGCCGCTGCCGATCCGCCCGCCGACGAACATCTTGAACGGCGTGGTCATCTTGTCGAGCGCCTCGCTGCCATGGCCGAGCACGATCCCGCTTCGCATGCTCGCGACGCGCAGCCCGTGCGACTCGGCCACCTTGGCCTCGCGCTCCCAGTCGCGACACACGCGCGCGAGGAACGAATCGCCCGGTGGGTCGACCTCGGTGACCTCGTCGTCGTCGAAGTCATCCTTGTCCATCGCGAACGGGTAGTAGTCGCCGCCGCTCGCCGTGATCAGCGCCTTGGGGCGACGAGCCGCCGGTAGCGCTCCGATCGCCTCGACCAGCGTGCGGGTCGCCTCCACCCGCGAGTCTCGGATCACCTGCTTCTCGCGGGCGTCCCATCGCTTCGCGCCGATCGATTCGCCGGCGAGATGAACGATCGCATCGGTTCCGGCGAGCGCCTCGGTCCACGGTCCCGGCGTTTCGAGATCCGCGGTGACGGCGGTGACGTAGTCTCCGAGCTTGGCGCGTGCGCGCGCCCCATCGCGCGACAGCACGGTGATCTGATCGCCCCGGGCGCGAAGCGCGGCGACCAGAGCGGTCCCGACGAAGCCGGTCGCGCCGGTGACGACGATGTTCATGGTGATTGGACGCGCGCGCTTGTCATGGCGTTACATCACCGCCGGGGCACCGCGGCCCGGCGTCACCGCGCGCGCGATCCGGTCCGCCACGAACTGCTTCGCGGAACGGCACGCCTCGACAAGCGGCATGCCGAGCGCGAGGTGCGTGGCGATCGCCGACGACAGCGCGCATCCCGTGCCATGGACATCGGCGGTCTGCAGGCGCGGCCCGGTGAAGTACTCGATGCCGCCCTCGTGGCACAGCACGTCGACGGCCTGATCGGTGCCGAGGTGCCCGCCCTTGACGAGCACGGCGACCTTCGCGATCCGCGCGAACACCTTCGCTCCCTCGACCGCCTCGGCGAGGTTCGCGACGGCGGTGCCGGCGAGCAGGCCGAGCTCCTGCGAGTTCGGCGTGATCAACGTCAGGTGCGGACCGAGCTCCGCGAGCGCGAGCTGGAACAGATCGCCGCCGAACGTGACCTCGCCCTGCGTGGGTGCCATCACCGGATCCCACACGACCGGCGCCGCGGTCAGCGACAGGTGCTCGCCGAGCTCGCGGACCACCGCCGCCGAGCCGAGGATCCCGAGCTTGACGCCGCGGACCTCGACGTCGGTGAGCAGCGTTCCGAGCTGCGCGCCGACGACATCGCGATCGAGCTCGTGGCACGAGCGCATGCCCCGCGTGTCCTGCACGGTCAGCGCGGTCAGCACTCCGACCGGTCTTCCACCGAGCGCGCGCACCACGCTCGCATCCGCGAGGAACCCCGCACCGCCCGAGGGATCGAGCGCCGAGCAGATCAGCACGTTCGGCTCCGCCGCCTCGCCGTGCGTATCGCGGTACGGCGAGCTCACGAGTCGAACGCCGCGAGGCCGGTGATGTCCTGGCCGACGATCAGGGTGTGGATGTCGTGCGTGCCCTCGTACGTGTAGACGCTCTCGAGGTTCAGCATGTGGCGACCGCACTGGTACTCGTCGGTGACGCCGTTCGCGCCGAGGATGTCGCGCGCGTCGCGGGCGATGTCGCGCGCGATCTGCACGTTGTTGCGCTTCGCGAGCGAGACCTGCGACGGCTGGAGTTTTCCCGCTTCCTTGAGCCGACCGAGCTGCAGGCACAAGAGCTGTGCCTTCGTGATCTCGCTGACCATGTCCACGAGCTTGCGCTGCACGAGCTGATAGCCCGCGATCGGCTTCGAGAACTGCACGCGATCCTTGGCGTACCCGAGCGCCTCGTCGTAGCAGGCCATCGCCGCACCGACCGCGCCGTAGCAGATGCCGAACCGCGCCTGCGACAGGCACGACAGCGGCCCCCGCATCCCCGACACGCCCGGCAGCACCGCGTCCTCGGGGATCTCGCAGTCCTCCATGATCAGCTCGCTGGTCACGCTCGCGCGCAGCGACCACTTGCCCGGGAGATCGCGCGCCGTGAACCCCTTGGTCTTCGTCGGCACGAGGAAGCCATGGACCTTGCCCTCGAGCTTCGCCCACACGAGCGCCACGTGTGCGACCGAGCCGTTCGTGATCCAGCGCTTCGTACCGTTGAGCCGGTAGCCGCCGGGAGTCTTCGTCGCGGTGGTCATCATGCCGGTCGGGTTCGAGCCAAAATCGGGCTCGGTCAGACCGAAGCATCCGATCGCGCGCCCCGCCGCCATCTCCGGCAGCCACGTCTGCTTCTGGGCCTCGGAGCCGAACGCGTGGATCGGATACATCACGAGCGAGCCCTGCACGCTCGCGAACGAGCGGATGCCCGAATCTCCGCGCTCGAGCTCCTGGCAGATCAGCCCGTAGGCGGTGGGGCTGATGCCCGCGCAGCCGTACCCGGTCAACGACGGCCCGAGCAGGCCCATCTCGCCGAACACCGCGACCAGCTCGTGCGGGAACGTGCCCGCCGACCAGTGCTTGCCGATGATCGGCATCACGCGCGTCGAGACGAGCTCGCGCACCGTGTCGCGCACCATGCGCTCCTCGTGGGTGAAGAGCTCGTCGATGCCGTAGTAGTCGAGCGCTGCGTACGCCATGCCGCACGTATAACGCAGAAACTGGCGCAGGGTGCACGGCCCGTCATACTCGACGAGGATGCGGCTCTCCCTCGCGGTCGTGGTTGTCCTCGGTCTCGCGGCCCACGCGCAGGGCGATGCGCCCCAGCGCCTCGGCGCCGCCTATCGCGCGTACGACGGCGGCGATCTCGCCGCCGCCCAGGCCGAGATCGCGAAGGTCGATGCGAAGGAGCTCGGCCCCGTGCGCGACCACGTGTTGTGGCTGCGCGGCATGGTGGCGCTGCGCACCGGGGAGCTCGCCTCCGCCGCCGCCGCGTTCGAGGCGCTGCGCGACGAATCCGGGACGCCGTTCGCGCGCGAGGTGCCGTGGCGACTCGCCGATGTGGCGTGGGCGAAGGGCGATCGCGCGGCCGCCGCGAAGGCGTACGCGAAGCTCGTCACCGCGGAGACCGCCGGGGACGTGGGCGATGTCGGCACGGCGAAGTTCCGGATCGCGGAGACCAAGACCGGCGCGTCGGCGATCACCGCCTATCGCGCGGTGGTCCTCGAGCATCCCTCTCACCCCCTCGCCCGGCGCGCGCTCGCAAAGCTGGCCGAGCTCGGCGCACCGGCGCTCACCAACGCGGACCGGCTCGAGCGTGCGAAGAACCTCTCGAACGCGCACCTGTGGGACGAGGCGATCGCCGAGTTCTCGCTGCTCCCCGAGAAGCTGCCGAAGGACCTCGGCCTCCAGCGCGACTACTGGATGGCGACCACGCTGTTCAAGATGCGCCGCCGCTACGGCGAGGCGGGGATCAAGCTGCTCGACATCTACGCCGACATGGGCGGCTCTGCGGCCGAGGCGATGTTCCACGGCGCGCGCGCGCTGTCTCGCGCCGATCGCGACGACGATGCGATCCGCTGGTACCGCCGCGTCGTCGAGAAGTATCCGAGCAGCGAGTACGCCAAAGAGGCCGCGTACCTCGCGGGCTGGCTCGAGCTCAACCGCGGCAAGTACCAGGAGTCGATCGCACCTCTCGAGGATTCGCTTCGCCGCTATCCGAAATCGAAGTGGGTCGACGACGCGCTGTGGTCGCTCGGCATGGCGCACTACTTCCTCGGCCAGTGGGACAAGGCGCAGGGCCGGCTCGAGGCGCTCGCGAAGCGGGGAGGCTCGCTCGAGGGCGGCAAGGGCATGTACTGGCTCGCCCGGATCGCGCAGCGTCTCGACAAGAAGGATGATGCGATCTTCGGCTACCAGGCGACGATCGCGAAGTACCCGTTCTCCTGGTACGCGCTGCTCGCGCACGCGCGCCTCGACGCGCTCGCCACCGACGTGCCGCCGTTCGGCGTCGCGGATCCCAGGCCCCGCGGCCCGAAGCTCGCGGCGACGATCGACGAGAAGCTCGCGGACGATCCGCTGATCCGGCGCGTCGATCTGCTGATCGCCGCCGGCCTCTCGGTCGAGGCGGGCAGCGAGCTCGCACGCGGCGAGGGCAGCTTCCTCAAGCGCCACGATCGCGGCGCCGCGTTCGCGATGCTGCTCGACCGCTATCGCAAGGCCGGAAACTTCAACCGACCGTGGCTGCTCGCCGTGAGTTACAGCGGCTCCGCCCTCGACGGCCCGCCCGCGGGCGATGCGCGGCGCTGGTGGGAGAACGCGTTCCCGCGCGCGTATCGCGACCTGATCGAGCAGCACCAGGCGCTCGGAAAGAACCCGGAGGACTACCTCTATTCGATCATGCGCAAGGAGAGCGGCTTCAACCCGCACGACCTGTCGTACGCCGACGCACAGGGCTTGTTGCAGATGATCCCCGCGACCACCCGACGTGTGGCGAAGGAGCTCGGCGTCCCGTACGACGCGGGGCGGCTCTACGAGCCCGCGTACAACATCCAGACCGGGAGCTGGTACATCGGGCACGTCCTCCAGAAGTTCAAGGGTCAGATTCCGCTCGGTGCGGGATCGTTCAACAGCGGCCCGAGGCCCGTGATGCGGTGGATCGATCAGTACGGAGATCGGGAGATCGACGAGCTCGTCGAGCTGGTGCCGTACACGCAGACCCGCGAGTACATGAAGAAGGTCACCGAGAACTATGCGAGGTACCGCTACCTGTACGCGAACGAGGTCTACAAGCAGCCGCTCGTCGTCGACAAGCAGTACCTCGACGACCGGATCACGTACTGATCACACGAGTTGTTGGTATCCACTTGACGCGCCCGGTGGACCCGCCACCCTGTAGGGGTGGGAGCTGACCCGGATCCGCTGGTCGAGGAGCTGGTCCGGGCGCGGCACGACCGACAGGTCCTCGCGATCGCGGTCGGCATCGGGATCGTCGCGAGCGTGCTGCTCGGAACGTTCTCGGCGCTCGGCGCTCTTGGCGGTGACACGGCGCACAACCACGCGGCGCTCGCGTACTTCGTGCTCCCGCTCGCGGCGAGCATCGGCATCGGCTACGCGCTGTACTGGCTGCGCCGCCGCCGACGCGTGCGCTGAACGGACAAAGCCCGCCTTCGAGGCGGGCCGGGGGCGAGAGCGTCGCCGGTAGACTCAGGGGCAGTTGTCGGTGGTCGTGCCGTCCGCGAGCTTCGAGCAGTCGGGCTCGTTCGAGAACAGGATGCCCTTGACCGACTTGACGAGCGCTTTCGACGGGCGGTTGACCGCGTGCTGCGACGTCGAGAAGTCCGAGTGGAGCTGCATGTGGAGCAGGAAGCGCTCGAGCTGCTGGTCGTACGACATCATCTCGAGCGGCGTGCGGTGGTGGACCTTCTCGAACGCCTGCCACTTGGCCTCGATCCAGCCGTGGATCCGCCAGAACATGATGTTCGAGAGGTTGGTCTGCGGGTTGCCGACGTCGATCGGCGAGTTGCTATCCATGAACTGGCCGTGCAGCCAGTTGTGCATGCCGGCGCCGGGGGACATGTCGCGGTCGTAGTTGCGGATCGACGAGTCTTCCGGGTCGGGGGTGTCGGTGAGCCGAAGCGTGGTCTGGAGATAGTTGCCGAAGTCGTCTTCGGTCGCGAACGAGGCAAAATTGTTGAGCTTGGCGAGGCCGGCCTTGAACTTGGCAACATCGCCGCCCTGCTTCTCGAGCGCCTTGATCACATCCGCATCGGTCTTCCAGCCATCGAGCACCGCGGCGAACGTGGTGCGGCCATCGGGATCCGTGGTGACCTTCTCGGTGCCCCAGCGATCCTTCAGGTGCGTGATCATCGCGCGGTGCATGGCGAGGAACTCGAGGCCGTTGCCCGGGTCACCTTCCTGCAGATCCGCGCTCGCCTCACCCACGCGCTTGAGCCAGCCGCGGCCCGAGTCGCCGAGCAGGAACCACTTGCGGCTCATGTGAAACACGATGTGGTAGTCGCCCCACTGATACTTCTCGAGGTACTCGTGCACCTTCTTCGGCACGATGTTCTTGATCGAAGAGCTCCACGTGACGTTGTAGGAGCCGTCGGCCTTGCCGTCTCCGCCGTCCGTATCGCCCTGGTCATCGACGGGGGCGTCGGTGGCGCAGGCGGTGGCGAAGCTGAGGGCTCCGACGAGGGCGAGGGCGATCGCGTTGCGCATGACGAGGAGAGGTTGCACTTCGTGCGCCACGCCGTGCACGAGCTAAGCGTGCGGAATGACCCGGCTCTCGATCGCGTAGGCGGATCCATTAGCCGGTGCCTCGCGTAGCGATCGGCTGGTGCATTGGCCGGTCAGCCCCCGAGCAGCTATCGTGCTGAGATGAAGCTCAAGGGCACCATCCATCACAACGACCTCGAGGGCGGACACTGGACGGTGAAGACGGAGAAGGGCGAGACCTACCAGCTCACCGGCAAGCTCGACGGGATCAAGGATGGGATGAAGGCCGAGCTCGAGGGCAAGGTCGACAAGGGTGCGATGGGTATTGGCATGACCGGACCGCACTTCGACGTGCAGAAGCTTCACGCTCTCTGAGACACTGGCGGCGATGGGCCTTCCGTACTTCGGCTACGCCGAGTCGACCGGCATGCTGCGCGAGATCTACGATCGCATGCGCGAGCGGCCGATGCCGCCGGTCTACCGACCCGCCCACGGCGGCGCCCCGGGGATCATCCAGGCCCACAGCCTCGATCCGGCGCTGATCCCGAAGGTGTTCGGGACGTCGACCACGCTCAACGGCGCCGGCCCGCTCTCCTGGCCCGAGCGCGAGCTGATCAACGCGACCACGTCGCGCTTGAACCAGTGCTTGTATTGAACGGCCTGTCACGCAGAGTTTCTGCGTGTCGCGCTCGAAGGTGACCCCGCCATACCCGCCGCGGTGATCGCCGATCCCCGCGCGATCCACGCGGTCCCGCGTCTACGCGCGCTCGGCGAGCTCGCGGTGCTCGTCACCGTCGAGCCGTGGGCGCTCTCGCGCGCGCACCACCAGTCCTGGCTCGCGGACGGCCTCACCGACGAGGACATCCTTCACGCCGTGATGCTCTCGGCGTACTTCGGTCACCTCAACCGGATCGCCGATGCCGTCGCGGTGCCGCTCGACTACGTCGTACAGCTTGCGGTTCCCGCCGCCGATCCCTCCGTTCCTCCCCTCGCACCCTCGCCGATCGCCGTCACCGGTAGGCCTGCGATCGATCCCGCGCGACGCCCGGCAACGATGGCCGCGCTCGCCGCCTGGCGCACGTACATGTTCGATCGCGACGCTCCGCTCACGCGCCGCCAGCGCACCGTGATCGCGCGCTGGGTCTCGCACTACCTCGGCGACGGCGGCATCTCGTCCCCCGACGACCTGACCGCCAATCCGATCGACAGCGCGCTCCGCGAGCTCGCCGAGGTCGTGACCCTCGCGCCATGGCAGCTCGTCGATGCGAGCTTCGCGACCCTGCGAGGCCACGGCTTCGACGACGCCGCAGTGTTCGATGCGTGCGCCGTCGCCAGCAGTGCCGGGACGTTCTCGCGGATCACCGTGGCCTTGACCGCCATGGGCCGCCACACGGCATAAGCGAGCGAACCGCGCTGTGACGGTGCGTCGCCACAGCGATCCCGCGACTCCGCGGTTCACTTCGGGAACGTAAACTTCACATCAGCCCCGTTCGCGAGACCGGAGTCCGCGGGGCACGTGACCTTGATCGACTCGGTCTGCGCGTCGGTCACGGTGCAGACGACGGTCTTCTCCGCGGCCGTCAGCGACACGTTGCCGTCCGCGGCGAGCTTCACGGTGGGCGGGATCTTGAACGTCGCCGTCGGCACTGTGGCGCGAACGACCGTCGCGATCACTTCGTCGGCGGCGACCTTCTGACCGACCTTGGCGGTGGTCGCGAGCTTGCCGTCGGTCTGCGATTTGATGACGAGCTTGTCGAGGTCGCCCTGCTTCTTGGTCTGCGCGGCCTTCTTGTCGTCGACGGGCTTCTTGGTGCGATCGAGCTTCGCCTGCGCGGCGGTGACACCGGCGGCGTTGTTCTCCTTCTGCTGCGCGTCGGCGAGCTCCTTCTGCGCGGCTTCGATCGTCGGCGAGGCCTTGTCGATCTCCTTCTGAAGGTTCGCGACCTCGGTGGTCAGCGCCTTTGCACCGAGGAGCGTGGCGAGCACGTCGCCCGCCTTCACGTCCTTGTCGGTTGCCTCGATCGACTCGAGCGCTCCCGCGGGAGACTTGATCTCGACGGGTGGCGGCGTGTCGAGCACGACCTTCGACGTCGCATCGGTCGGCGCGGGCGGCGGCGGAGGCGGCGTGGGCGGCTGCTTCTGGGTGCTCTCCGTCGACTCGGGCTTGTTGAGCACGAACTTCCAGAATGCGAACGCACCGGCGCCAACGACGGCGACGATCAGCAGCACGACGAGCACCGGGTTGACCCTCTGCTGAGGAGCAGGAGGGGCGACCGGCTGCTTGTCGGGCGTCTTCGGAAGCTCGACGGCCTGCTTCTTCGCGGCGACCGGCGTCTTGTCGGCGAGCTTCTTGTCGGCGGTCTTCTCGGCTGGCTTCGCAGCAGCGACCGGCGCCTTCTCGGCCGGCTTCGCAGCAGCGACCGGCGTCTTCTCGACCGGCTTCGCGGCGGCCGCGGCCGGCTTGTCGAGCTCGTCCTGAAGCTCCTTCGGAACATCGACCGCCGTCATCACCTTCGAGGCGCGAACGGCTTCCTTGACGTCAGACGGCTTGATCGCGACGTCGAGGCTGAGATCCATCGAGAGGTCCGCAGCGGGCTTCGCCGCGGCGGCAGCGGGCTTCGCGGCCTGTGCGCCGGGTGCACCGAGCGCGACGTCCTCGACGGGCGCCTTCGGCGGACGCGCCGGAGATGCGGTGGCACCGGGCGCGCCGAGGTCGAAGTCCGCCTTCGGCATGTCATCGCGCGCCGCGACGGGAGCCGAGGTACCTGCGTGACCGAGCTCGACGTCCATCGGCGCCGGAGCACGCGCGGCGGCACCGACGACGATTCCGGGAGCCAGATCGTCGTCCTTGAACGCCGAGCTGCCGACCGTGGTCGCCTCGCTATCGAACCCGCCCTTCGCGGACGCCTTCGCCTCGGGGACATCGGAGAGGCGCGTGGCGCCGGTCTCGATGAACCGGAGATCGGCGAGCGTCGCGATCACCGACTGCACTTCCTTCGGTGATGGCGTGAGCCCGAGCTCTTCCTGTGCCCACTTGACGATGCCAGCGACATCACGCTGACCATCCATCGCACACGCGAGCGAGTACTCGACCTCGAAGAACCGGAACATGTTGCCACTGTCCGGATCCATCACGTCGACGAACTTCGCGCCCTGCTCCTCGATCGCCTCGGCGACGAGGTCCTGGCGGAAGACGGGGCGGTCCTGTGTCTGCATCAACTGCCCTTTCGCAGCTCGGTGAGCACGAGCTTCGCGACTGCCTTGAGCGTATCGAACACGCCGATGCCCTTCGGGGCGACGGCCTCGAAGGCCGGGACCTTCGTCGGGTTCAGCGCCTCTTCGAGCTCCGCCATCGGGATGGCGTTCGGCAGATCGCGCTTGTTGTACTGGACGACGTACGGGAGCTTCGCGAGGTCGTAGCCCTGCTCCTGAAGATTCGACGACAGGTTCTCGAGGGACTCGATGTTCGCTTCCATGCGCTCCATCTGCGAGTCACCGACGTACACCACGCCGTCGACGCCCTTCAGGATCAGCTTGCGGCTCGCGTCGTAGAAGACCTGGCCGGGCACCGTGTAGAGGTGGAAGCGGGTCTTGAAGCCGCGGATCTCGCCGAGCGAGAGCGGGAGGAAGTCGAAGAAGAGCGTGCGCTCCGTCTCCGTGGCCAGCGAAATCATCTTCCCTTTGGCCGATTGATTCGTGTTCGCGTAGATGTACTGAAGATTGGTCGTCTTTCCACACAGGCCGGGGCCGTAATAGACGATCTTGCAGTTGATCTCGCGCGAGCTGTAATTGATGAAGCTCATCCGGCGGCCCCTCGCTTACTCGTTGAAGAGGTTGTCGATGTCGTCGTCGGTGATCTCGGCGAAGGGCGAGCCCGAGCCCGGCACCATGACCTTCTTCATCAAGCCCTCGAAGATGCGGTTCAGCTCGTCGCTGGCCTTCTTCACGCGCAGGCGGACGAGCCCGAGGGAGGAGCGGCTGTCGAAGATGACCACGAGGATGACGCGGCCACCGATGATGCTGATGTGCAGGTTGTCCTTCTCCCCCTCGTGAAAGAGGATGGAGAATTCCTTCTCGCCGATCAGCTTGGCGAGGCCGCCGGTGGCGGCGATGTTGCCTGCGGTCAAGGACGCCAGCGAGGTGGTGTCGAGGTTCTCGGTGGCACCCACCGAGGCGATCAGCTGGCCGTTCTTGTCGACGAGGAAGACGATCTTCGCGTTCGCCTCGCGCGAGAGCCGCTCGCAGACCGTACTGATCTGCTGGAACTCCTCGTCGTACATGACCATCTGCGGCTGCATCTGAAGACCTCTTCTGGCTGAAAGGCGGCGGGGGACGCTAACAGGCGGTGTCGATCGAGTCTACC
>JBBRED010000173.1:0-17297 GCA_038203335.1 Haliangiales bacterium
GGGACCGAGCGCGTCGAGGCCGGGGATCTGGGCGACATTGAAGCCGCCGGCGCCGTAGCGCGGGGCGTGACGGATCTGGAGGATCGCGTCGATCGCGAGCAGGCCGAACAGCGCCACGCGCACGACGACCAGCTTTGCCCACGCGACGTCGAACCCGAACCAGAACGCCGGTCTCGGCGCGGGCAGCGAGACGACCTTGGCCGGCCTCGCCTTCGCGACGGCGACCACCGGAGGCTTCACCTCCGTGGGGGCGGGCTTTTTCGCTGCGGGTCTCCCGCCTTTCTTCTTCTTCGCCATGGCTAGAGCTGGGGCACCTGGCACATGTCGTAACCGCCGTAGCTGCGCGGCTCGCGATCGAGGTAGACGCAGTCGATCGAGATCCGCACCTTCGCGTTCGGGTGCTCCTTGCACAGCCGGGCGCCCATCGCCTCGACCACCCGGAACCGACCGCGCTGCGCGAGCTCGAGCCACGCCTCGTGAAACTCGCCGCCGAGGTTGAACGGCGCGTCATCGATCGTCGCGGTCGGTACACAGTGCGCCATGCGCATCGGCGAGAACATGCGCCACGCGAACCGCTCGTCGTGCGGATCCTTGCGCGTGAAGTAGAGGATCGGCAGCAGCAGCTGGATCAGCACGAACAGTGCGATCGCGCGGCCGCGCCAGGTCGAGAGCAGGGAGAGCACCAGGTCCCGAGGCTACAGCGGAAGCGCGGCCTGCGACGCGATCTGCGGCGGGCGAGGTGGCGGGTGGTACGTGAGATCCTGATCGACCCGCGCCCCGGCGGGGAGCGGCGCCCGGTGCACGAGGTGACCGCCCTCGACGGATGCGACGGCCTGCCCGTCGAGGAACAGGACCGCGTTGCCGACGATCGCGGGCACGCGCGGCCCCGGCGTCAGCACGCCGACGAGGTTCAGCGGATCGGTCGCCGCGATCCGGCACGCCTCGGTGCCGGGAGACGGGTGACGAGCGGCGCGCAGCTCGTCGAGGGCCTCGGGCAGCGCGAACTGCTCGCCCACGAAGCCGTGGATGAACCGGCCGCCGCGGATCTCGCCGCGCGCCTCGAGGCGGCGCAGCGCGACCAGCAGCTCGCGCCACGGCGGCAGGCTGGACTCGCGCGACAGCAGATCGCGGAACACCACACCGTAGCGGAGCAGGAGCTGACGCGCCGACGCTTCCGGATCGATCGCGGTCGGGTTGCACGCGGGCAGCAGCGACCATCGGCCGGCGGCGGTGGGCAGCGAGCGCAGCGCGTGACCGGGGCGCTGCGTATCGCGAGTGCGCGCGCGCTTGATCGCATCGGCCCACTTGCGGACCGGCGGCGCGGTGTTCTGGTTCGCGGTGAGCGCGCGATCGAACAGGCTCTTGACCTCACCGCGCTTGCGATCGACGAGCACGCGCAGGCTCGCGAATCCATCGGCGGTGGCGAGGCCGGCCCCGACCAGCTCCCACAGCGCTTCCTCGACGTCCGTCGGCGGCAAGTCGAGGGCGCCGACGAGATCGGCGAGGAACGACGCGCCCTGCGTCGCGAGCACGTCGCGCACGCGGGTGGCGAGCGAGCCCAGCACCGGCGCGTCCTGCTGCTGGCCGACGGCGGCGGCGGCGCGCAGCCAGCTGGCATCGCGGCGAAGCATCAGCGCGAGCGGCGCCGATCGTGAGGGCGCGAGCCGCGAGCGCGGCGGCGCGACCATGACCGCGGGCGGAGGCGGTGCGATGTCCTCGCGGCGCATCATCGCCGACGACGTCACGAGGTGGACGATCATCTGCTCGCCGTACCCGGGCGTGCGCACGCCGGTCAGCGCCTGCGCCGCGGCGGCCGCGATCTCCTCGCGGGTGCACCCGCTGCGCGATGCGGCCTCGGCCGCCGCCTCGGCGACGTTGTAGGGATGCATCGGATCGTGCGGGTCTCGCTGGAAGCGTTTCCGTTGATCGGCCGGAGACGCATCCATCTCGGGATCGGGCTCGACGGCGATCGACTGCGCGCTGCGCGGGCTGAGCCGGCACCACACCACGTGCCCCGCGAGGCACAGCTGATCGAGCAGCGTCTGATCGTAGCCGTGCAGGCGCGCGGGCAGCACCTCGCGCTCCCACGCACCGGCGGCGGTCTCGAAGCCCTGGAGCTGCTCGATCACGCGCGCGAGGCCATCGCTGCCGATCACCTGCGTGTTCCGCGCGACCCGCTGCCAGCGCAGCAGGAACCGCATCAGCGCGCCGGCGCTGACGGGCTCGATCTCCTTGCGCAGTCGCGCGAGCGTGAGCCGGTGGATGCGCGCGAGCACGCGGCGATTGCACCACTCGAGATCGGGGGACGTGCCGGCCTCGTCGGCGGCGCCGAGGGCCGCGCGCATCGTGCTCGCGCGGTTGATCGGCAGTGCGTTCGGCGTGAACGAGCCGCGCAGGATCGCGCCATCGCCCTCGAGCGCGAGCAGCCCGCCGATGATCTCGGCGAGCGGGATCCCGAGCTCCGCGGCGAGCCCGCGCGCGGACACCGGCCCACCATGATCGAGGTGCGCTCCGACGAGCTTCTGGATCGCCTCCTCGCGCGCCGGGATCTTCGACCACGACGGCGTGGCGATCATCGGCGCGCACTCGACCTCGCCGAGCAGCAGGCGCGCGACGCCGAGCCTCTCGGTGGCGACCCACGCCGCGTACTCGACACCTCCGATCTCCCAGCGCAGCCGACACGCGCGGCCGGTGGCGGCGAGCGCCGCGAACCAGTCCTCCGTACCGGGTGCGAACGCGAGGCCGCGCGGCTCCGGCACGAGCCACAGCGCGAGCAGTGCATCGTGAAGCTCGTCGACATCGCGCACGACCGGCGCGACCTCCTCGGTGGCCGCCGCGATCGCCGCCTCGTCGAGCTGACCGACCTCGTCCGCGCTCTTGATCTGCGCGGGTAAGCCGCGGCGCAGCTGCACGGCGCGCGTGCGGCGCTCCTCGAGCGGCGCGTCATCGAGGAACGCGTACGGGTTCGCGTTGAGCAGCTCGTGCGACAGCGGGCTCGGCTCGACGGTGTCCTTCGCGAGGATCGCGATCTCGCCGCTCTCGAGCCGCTCGAGCATCGCCTTGAACCCGGCCATGTCCATCGCCTCGACGAGGCAGTCCCGCACGGTCTCGAACACGAGCGGGTGATCCGGCACCTCGCGCGGACCCTGGATGTTCTCGCCGCACGCGACGGCCTGCGGGAACACCACGGACAGCGTATCGGCCGAGCGCATCTTCAGCAGATGCGGCGGCACGCGCTTGCCGTTGCGCCGGCGCAGCACGGTCAGCGAGCGCGTCACGTTCCAGCGCCAGCGGATCTCGAACATCGGCCTGTCGAGGAGGGCCTGGACCAGCGTCTCTTCGGCCTGGTGTGACGGCACGTAGCCGAACACCGTGTCGAGCGGAAAGCTGTGCGGCTGGCCGAGCGAGATCACGATCCCGTCGTCGGTGGCGATCGCCTGCAGCTCGAAATCGAACGTGACGCAGAACTTCTTTCGCAGCGCGAGACCCCACGCGCGGTTGATCCGGCCGCCGAACGGCGCGTGGATCACGAGCTGCATCCCGCCGGCCTCGTCGAAGAACCGCTCGGCGATCACGAGATCGGTGCGGGGCAGGGCGCCGAGCGACGCGCGCGCCGCGGTCAGGTAGGCGACGAGCTGCTTCGCGGCGAGCAGCGACATCGCGGTCTCGGCCGCGAGCCACGCCGCGGTGACCTCGCCGTCATCGCCGCTCGCGATGCGCGCATCGATCTCGCCGCGCAGCGAGGACACCTCGTCCGAGAGCTCGCGCGTGCGAGCCGGGGCCTCGCCGAACCAGAACGGGATCGAGGGCGGCTGGCCCTTCGCATCCTCGACGTAGACCTTCGCCATCTCGATGCGCTTGATCTTCCAGGCGGTGTTGCCGAGCTGGAAGATGTCGCCGGCGGAGCTATCGATCGCGAAGTCCTCGTCGACCTCGCCGACCTTGGTCTCCTCCGGCCACTGCACGACCGAGTAGTTGTTGCTGTCGGGGATCGCGCCGCCGCACATGATCGCGGCGAGTCGCGCACCGCGCCGCGCCTTCAGCATGCCGTTGATCCGATCGCGGTGGACATGCGCGCCGTTGCGCCCGCGGCGATCCGAGACGCCCTCCGACAGCATCTCGAGCACCTGCTCGAGCTTGATCGGGCACAGGTTCTGGTACGGCACTGCGCCGTGGATCAGATCCACGAGCTCGGTCTCGCTGATGTCCTCGGCCGCGCAGATCGCCACGATCTGTTGCGCGAGGATATCGAGCGGCGCATCGCGCAGCGTGATCTCGTCGAGGTTGCCCCGCTTGATGCCGCGCACCAGCGAGCCGCACTCCATGAGCTGGTCGCGCGTCATCGCGAACAGCCGGCCCTTCGGCGTGCCGCCCAGCGAGTGGCCCGAGCGGCCCACGCGCTGGATGAGGGTCGCGATCGAGCGAGGCGATCCGATCTGGACCACGAGGTCCACGGTGCCGACATCGATCCCGAGCTCGAGCGATGCCGTGGCGACCGCGCACTTGACCTGCCCGAGCTTGAGCTTCTGCTCCGCCGCCAGCCGCAGCGCACGCGACATGGATCCGTGGTGCGCGACCACGTGCTCTTCACCGAGTCGCTGCTCGAGCGCCGCGCTGACGCGCTCCACGAGCCGCCGCGTGTTCGCGAACACGATCGTCGAGCGGTGCTGGGTGACCAGCTCCGCGATCCGATCGTAGACGCGGCCGAACTGCTCGTTCGAGGCCACGGCGCCGAGCTCGTCGTCGGTGATCTCGATCGCGAGATCGATCGTGCGGCGGTGGCCCGAGTCGCAGATGTGCGGCAGCGGTCGTCGCGAGCCCACGAGCAGGCGTCCGATCCGCTCGATCGGCTTCTGCGTGGCGGAGAGGCCGACGCGCACGGGTCCCTTCCCGGTGCACTGCGTGACCAGTCGCTCGAGCCGCTCGAGGGAGAGCGCGAGATGCGCGCCGCGCTTGTCGCCCGCGATCGCGTGGATCTCGTCGACGATCACCGTGCGGAGCTGACCGAGCGAGGCGCGACCCTTCGCGGAGGTCAGCAGGATGTACAGCGACTCCGGGGTGGTGACGAGGATGTGCGCGGGGCGCTTCGCCATCTTCGCGCGTTCGGAGACCGGCGTGTCACCGGTGCGGACCGCGACGCGGATCTCGGGCAGCTTCACGCCGCGCGTGGCCGCATACACGTTGAGCTCCGCGAGCGGGCTCTCCAGGTTGTGCTGCACGTCGTTCGACAGCGCCTTGAGCGGAGAGATGTAGAGGATCTGCGTGTGATCGGAGAGGCCCTCGTCGAGCCCGCGGACCACCAGCTCGTCCATGCACGCGAGGAACGCGGCGAGCGTCTTGCCGGAGCCGGTGGGCGCGGCGATCAGGACGTCTTCACCCGCGGCGATCCGCGGCCAGCCATCGCGCTGTGGATCGGTGGGCGCGCCGAACTTCTCCCGGAACCACCCAGCGACGAGCGGATGGAATGCGTCGAGAACGTCCACGGCAGCAGAGACTAACCCAACGGTCCGAGCACAGTCGATCTCCCTCCGCAATCCCCGCGGGATTGCTGCGCGCCCCACGTTCGTGGGAGTCGATCTCCGTCCGCAATCCCTGCGGGATTGCTGCGCGCCCCACGTTCGTGGGAGTCGATCTCCCTCCGCAATCCCTGCGGGATTGCTGCGCGCCCCACATTCGTGGGACTTGCGTCGGGGATCTTCTCTGTTACTCGCAACCGCCTTTGGGGCCGCCCGCTCCACCGGGGCCGCCACCGCCGAAGCCCTGCCAGCAGTTGGTCTGGCCCGCGGCATCGCATACCTCGTCCATCGTGTAGGTGCGTGCGAACACCTGGATGTTATCCAGCCCACCAACGAATTGATCGCTGAAGGTGTTGCCGGCGCCGATGTTGCCGCCGATCGCGAGCCCCTCGGTGCCACTGGTGCTGATCGCCGGCGCGGACTTACAACCCGCGAGCTGACCGTTGACGAACAGCCTGAGCTTGCCTTCGTCGTAGGTGCACGCCACGTGGTACCAGGTGTCCTTCGGCACGGCGACTGACGAGTCGAGCGTGGTGCTGCCGATGCCGCACCGGAACTTGCCGTCGTCCCGGTAGGCGACGAAGTACTGCTTGTTGTTATCGAGCGCCCAGTACGACTGCATCATCGCGGGATAGCTCGTGGGCCGCGCCAGCAGCGTGATGGTCAGGTTCTCCTGGATGTCGAGATCGGGCGTCTCGGCCACCACGAGCTGCGAGTGCGTATCGACCATCACGGCCTGCTCGGACTGGCGCGACATCACCGAGTAGCCCGTGCCGACCGCGTCGTGGCCGAGGCCGGAGCCGTCGCTCGTCAGCGCCTGATCGTCATCGAAGTCGATGCACAACCGCAGGGCGGGATCCGCGAGCGCGCACTTCCGTTCGGCCGGCGGTGGCGGCTCGCTCGTGTCGTCGCCGCCGGTGTCGTCGCCGGTGCCCACGGGGGTTCCGGCGGTGAACCCGCATGCCGACGCGGTGAACAGGGCGATGACAGCGAGATAGCGTGGGACCACGCTCGACGAAGTTGCAAGCGATGGGCCGCGAGCCGCGCGAGCAACGTCGGACGGTTAGCTGTGGTCCGATCGGGTGAGAGCTCACCCACCTGAGGAGCCAGCACCCAGATGCGACCACGCGGTCGCGTAGTGAAAGTCGATCTGCTCGTCGGAGTAGCGGTGTGCACGGATGGGACAGGCGTCACGAACCGCCAGCCAATCGCGGCCGTCGGTGCTCGGCAGCGCGGCGGCCAGCGCGCTGCGGCAGGGCTCGGCGCAGATACACGGCTTCGCGATCGGCGCGCGTACCGGCGGCTCGCCGTCGAGGAGGATCACCGCGCGCAGGCCGATCCATGGTCCGTAGATCGGATGGATCACGAGGTGGCTCGGCGCGAGCGCCGCGAAGCCGGTGGCGACCGCGAGACGCGTGAACGGCAGGAACGCGCCGTTCTCGGCGCGATGCGCGAAGTAGATCGGCGCGTCCGGATACGCATCGGCGAGCGTGCGCTCGGTGTAGCGATCGAGTGGATCGGACTCCGCGCGTCGGGCCGCGGAGAACGCCGGCCATATAGCGCGCGTGTTCGCGATCAGGAGCCCGAGGCGCGGGCCGCCAGCGAGGCGCTCCCAGCCCGGTTCGCGCGCGGCGGCGTGCGCATCGAATGCATGCACGAGATCAAAGCCGGCCCGGGCGAGCGCGTCGTCCACGCGGCGACCATGGCACAATCGCCGCGTGCCGGCGCGCCTGCATCACGAGCGGATCGCGAGGAGCGATTCGGAGCCCGCGAAGTGGCTGCTGCTCACGCACGGCATGTACGGCGCGGGCTCGAACTGGCGCGGCATCGCGCGCAAGGTCAACGAGCGCCGGCCCGAGTGGGGCATCGTGCTCGTCGATCTGCGGCTGCACGGGCGCTCCGAAGATGGCGAACCGCCGCACACGATCGCCGCGTGCGCCGGCGATATCCGCGCGCTCGCCGAGGAGCTCGGTGGTGTCGCCGCGCTCGCGGGCCACAGCCTCGGCGGCAAGGTCATGCTCGCCGCGCGCCCGCTCGTGGCGGTGGAGCAGACCTGGATGCTGGACTCGAGCCCGGCCTGCCGGCCCGATGCGGAGCGCGACGCCGACAACAGCGTGGTCCGCGTGATGCGCGATCTCGAGGCGCTACCGCGCACGTGGGACAAGCGCGATCAGCTCGTGGCGGCGCTCGTCGCGCGCGGCCACGATGTGATGCTCGCGCAGTGGCTCGCGATGAGCGCGATGCCAAACCCGCAGGGCACGCTGACCCTGCGCTTCGATCTCGCCGCACTGAAGGAGCTGCTGCTCGATTACTACGCCGTCGATCTGTGGTCCTCGATCGATGACCCCGAGGCCGGAAGCGTGGAGATGGTGATCGCCGACAACTCGTCGGTGTTCACCGACGACGACAAGCTCCGCCTCGCGCGTGCTCCGTCGCACGTTCATGCGCATCACATCGACGCGGGGCACTGGCTGCACATCGAAGCGCCGGCCGCGGTCGTGGAGTTGCTCGCGCAGCACATCGCGTGAGCTGGGGACAGCTGTCCCCGCACGAATCGGCTCGCCGGCCGCAACGCGTGGGCGCTAGAGTGTGTCTTCGAACCGTGGCGGCGCGTGTGATGATCTCCGTGCTCGCGCTGGCGGCCCTCGCGGCCCCGGCGGCCGCGGAGCCAGCGTTCGGGTGGCGCGCGCCCGCGGGTTGCCCGCGCGCCGACGAGATTCGTGCGCGCGTGGAACGCCGGCTCGGCGGAGCGATCGATGGCGTGGTGCACGGGATCGAGATCGAGATCACGCGAGATGGCAGCGGCTTCGTCGCGCAGATCGATGCGCGCGCGCTGACCGTGGCGAATGACGTGCGTACCTTGCGCAGCGCGAAGTGCGCCGAGCTGGCCGATGCGATCGCGGTGATCGTCGCGCGTCTCGCGACGCAAGCGCGCAAGGCCGAGGCGCCGTACGCCGCCCCGCCGACCACCGAGCCGCAGATGCTCGATGTCGCACCGGCCGCGATCATCGACGAGCCGGGGCCCGAGGAGGAGCGCGGGCTCCGCGTGGTGAAGGCGGTGTCCATGGCAGGTCCGCCGCACCGGCGCTGGGGCGGCGGCGTGCGCGCGCTGGCACTCTCCGGCATCGGCGCGCTGCCGCGGATCAATGTCGGCGGCGAGATCGCCGGCTACCTGCGTCGCGACGCGTACTTCGGCTCGATCGCGCTGTCGCGCTGGGTGCCGCAATCGGCGCGGTTCGATCCCGGCGCTCCGGCGCGCGTCGATGTCAGCCTCGATGTGGTCTCGCTGCGCGGCGGCTATGGCCCCGAGGAGCTCCCGATCCGCGCCTGGCTGCTCGCCGAGGTCGGCCGGATGCAGGGCGAGGGCCTCGCCGTCATCCAGCCGCAGGTCGCGACCACCGGCTGGGTGGCGCTCGGTGGTGGGTTCGGTGTGGCCTGGCCGATGGCGCCCCACGCCCGCCTCGTCGGGACCTTCGAGGTCGCCGTCCCCCTCCGGCGGACCACGTTCATGCTGCAGGACGGTGCGGATCTCTACGAGCCTGCGGCCGTGGCGGCCCGCTGCGCCCTCGGGCTCGAGCTCGGCTGGCGATGAGCCGATTTCGTGACGGATCTGCCGGGGTGGTCGCACTAACCGGCCAGATACCTGCGATGGCCCCCGCGATGGCACATGCCCTGGACCCGACGGAGGAGATCGAGCGCATCGATCCCGTGATCTCCTTCGACGACGTGTACAGCGCGAACATCGCCTACGTCTGGCGCGTGCTCCGTACGTTCGGCGTGGGCGACGCGCAGCTCGAGGATGCGGCGCAGGACGTGTTCGTCGTTGTTCACCGCCGGCTCGGCGAGTGGGAGGGCAGGGCGGCGATCACCACGTGGCTGTTCGCGATCGCGCGCCGCGTGGCGAGCGCGCACCGCCGCAAGGCCACCGGGACCCGTACCGAAGAGCTCTCCGATGAGCTCGCCGGTGGCACCGATACGTTCGCGGCGATGTCGCGCGCGCAGGCCGCCGCCACCGTGATGGCGATCCTCGAGCGCATGGACGAGGACAAGCGGATCGTGTTCGCGCTCGTCGAGCTCGAGCAGCTCGGTGTTCCCGAGGTCGCGCGCATGCTCGCTCTCAATCTCAACACCACGTACTCGCGGTTGCGCCTCGCGCGCGCCGCGTTCGAAGCAGCGGTGAAGCAGGTGAAGCCATGATCGACCAGGGCGGAGAACAGCTCGGCTCCGCCGCGCGCGCGTTGCTCGATGCCGCGCGCCCGGCGCTCGGCCCCGATGCCGCGGCAATCGCCCGCGTGCGCGCCAAGGTCGGCGCCGCCGGTGCGGGCGCCGGTACGGCGCTCGCGATCAAGCTCGGAATGTTCGGCGTGGTCGCGGCGCTCGCCGTCGGTGCCGGGCTGTACAGCTCGGGCGATCGCGCTGCGGAGACTCCAGCCATCGAGCTTCCAAGCGCGCGCAGCGAGGCCTCGCCGCCGGTGGTGCGGTCCGCCGCTGCCGTCGCCGAGCCGGCGCCGATCGAGATGGCGCCGCAGTCCGCGCAACGCGCGCGCCCCGTCGTGCACGCCGAAGAGATCGATCTGGCGCGCGAGGTCGAGCTGATCGATCGCGCCATGGCGGCATTGCGGAGCGGAGATGCCGCGGGCGCGCTCGCATCGATCCGCACGCACGGGCGCGAGACCCACGGTGCCGGTCAGCTCGCCGAGGATGCCGCCGCGATCGAGATCGAGGCCCTGTGCCGGCTCCACGATTCATCCACCGCCGCGAAGCTCGACAGCTTCGACGCAAACTTCCCGCGCTCCGCGCAGCGCTCTCGCCTCACGACGGTGTGCAAATGATCAAAGCCACGCTTCTCGCGACGCTGCTGCTCTCGGCGTGTCACGACACCTCCGTCGTCGGTGGCCTGCAGGAGGTCGCATCGATGCGCTCGATCCCGAACCGGGATCTCGACATCCTGTTCGTCGTCGACAACTCGGCCTCCACCGCGGACAAGCAGGTTCGCCTCGCGGCCGCGTTCCCGCAGATGATCGACGTGCTCGCGCAGGTCGACGGCGGGCTGCCCAACCTCCACATCGGCGTCGTCACCTCCGACATGGGCACCAGCAGCTCGGGGGGGCCGCCGAGCCCGGCGATCGGCCAGGTCGGTGCAGGTGGCTGCACCGGCTACGGGGACGACGGCGAGCTCCAGCGCACCGCCGCCATGACCGAGGCGTTTCTCTCGGACCTCGAGGCCCCCGGAGGGACACGCGTCAAGAACTACACCGGCGAGCTGCGTGACGCGTTCGGCGACCTCGCGCGCGTTGGCGACACCGGCTGCGGCTTCGAGCAGCACCTGTCCGCCATGAAGCGCGCGCTCGGCAATCCGCTCAACGCCGGCTTCCTGCGGCCCAGCGCGAACCTCGCCGTGGTCATCGTCGCCGACGAGGACGACTGCTCGCTGTCCTCCTCCACGATGCTCGGCCCCGAGAGCCCGGGCCTCGGCGCCCTTCATTCGTTCCGCTGCTTCCGGTTCGGCGTCGAGTGCAGCCAGGACACCAACACCATCGGCCTCAAGTCCGAGTGCATCGCGGCGACCGCGTCGCCCTACATCGAGAGCCTCGAACCGTTCGTCGATGCGCTGCTCGCCGCGAAGTCCGATGCGCGCATGGTGATGACCGCGGCCATCGTCGGTGACGCGATCCCCGTCGCCGTGGAGCTCGGCCAGCCGGCGGGCGGAGGCGCGGCGCAGCCGACACTGCAGCACTCCTGTACGTTCACGACGCCGACGGGATCCGACGTGGCGGACCCGGGCATTCGTATCGCAGGATTTCTCGAATCGTTCCCCGGCCGCAACGCGCTGACCTCGATCTGCAGCGACGATCTCTCGAACCCGTTGCAGATGATCGGGCAGTCCGCGGCGCGCCTGATGGGCGGCGCCTGCCTCGATACCGCCGTGCTCGCCGATGCGTCGGCAACCGAGGCGGGCGTGCAGCCCTCGTGCGAGGTGGTCGACATCCGCGACAGCGCACCCGCAGCGGCTACCCTGTTGCCAGCGTGCTCGTCCGGTTCGCCCGATTGTTACGAGTTCATCGCAGACGTGGCCGCGTGCCCGGCGTCGACGGATCACCTGCGCGTTCGCATCCATCGCACGGCGGTCGTCGCCGAAGACTCCTGGACGTACGTTCGTTGTCAGCTCGCGCCGTAGCGGTCGCGCTGGTCCTCGCCAGCTGCGGCGATAACGTGCCATCGCCGTACGGCGATCCGTCGAGCATCGAGGTCGTGTCGATGCCGGTGACGCCGAACCGCGATCTCGATCTGCTGTTCCTGATCGATGACTCCGTGACGACGCCGGAGTTCCAGAATCCGCTCGCGATGGCGGTCCCGGCGCTGCTCGACGCATTGGACGTCGATGGGCAGCTTCCGGGTCTCCACATCGGCGTCGCGACCTCGGATCTCGGCACGACCGGCTCCGACGATCCGGATCATCCGGCGCCGACGATCGGCCAGGTCGGGAACGGGGGATGCGCAGGGCACGGCAAGGACGGAGAGCTGATCACGTCAGGCGCGATGGTCGCGGACCCGTTCGTGATCGACGAGGTCGACGCGGGTGGTACGCGGCGCACGAACTACCAGGGAACCCTCGAGCAGGTCCTCCCTCAGATGATCCGGGCGGGCGGCGGAGGCTGCGGCTTCGAACAGCACTTCGCGGCGATCCGACGCGCGCTGACCAATCCGCGCAACGCCGGCTTTCTCCGCCCGTCGGCGCAGCTCGGCATCGTGATCCTCGCCGACGAGGACGATTGTTCGTTCCGCACGCCCCGGCTGGTCAGTGCGACCGAACCGATCGGTGCGCTCTCGTCGTTCCGCTGTACGCGGCAGGGCGTGATCTGCAACGAGCCGCTCGACGCGGCGGGGATCAAGACGGGGTGCCATGCGCGCGAGGATTCGGAGTACATCGAATCGCTCGGTCCGACGCTCGACCTGCTGCGTGGGACCAAGCCAGATCCATCCTTGCTCAGTGTTCTCGCGATCGGGCCGCCGGTCGCGCCGTTCGAGCTCGGTCCGCTCACGCCCCCCGGCGGTGGCGAGCCGAGGCTCGATCTCTACCACTCGTGCAATCTGCGCGGGCCCGATACGTTCCTGTCGACGAATCCGGGCGTCCGCATCCGGGACCTCGCCGGCTCGTTCGATTCCCATGGCGCGTTCGTCTCGTCGTGCGCGTTGAACTACGAGCCTCAGGTCCGCGAGGTCGGTCGCGTGCTTCGCCAGGCGATGGGGGTGGCGTGTCTCGACACCACGAAGCTGCGAGACAGCGACACGCTCCCCGGCGTTCAGCCCACGTGCAGCGCCGTCGTCGTGGCCGATGGCCTCGAGGAGCCGCTGCCCTCGTGCCCCGCGGACGGTGCGTGCTTCGAGCTGGTCGCCGATCCAGTCGCGTGCGCCGAAACCAGCGACCACGTTCGCTTCGTCGTGCACGACGCACCGTCCACGGCATATGTTCGCGCGCGCTGCGAGGTCCCGTGAACCGGGACAGCTGACCCGCTAGAATGGAGCGAATCGATCAGACGAACACGCGCCTCGGCGAGACAAACGTGCGGATCGACTGATCACCAGCTCTCGCTAGCGCCGCCGAGCAGGGCGAGCGTGGAGATCGCCGCCTTCAGCGCTTCCACCGAGCCCTGCGAACACGGGCAGCCCGGCTACTTCTTCGAGGAGTCGTCGTCGGAGGGATTCGGTGCGCTCTCGCGCGGGCCGGGAAGCTCGCGGGGCGGCAGCAGCTCCGGCTCGATCACGACCGGCGCGGCCATGAAGATCGCGGCATCGAGCTTCTTGAACGAGCGCTTCTTGTACCAGTTGAGCGCGCGCTCGTTGTTCTCGGCGACCTCGAGCACGAGGTGGTTGAGGCCGTGCACCCGCGCGAGGTGATGCAGCTGCTCCATCGCGAACGAGCCCACGCCGCGCCCGTGCCACTCGGGATGCACGGCGAGCTCGTCGAGGAACAGCGGGCGCATGTCGCGCTTCTCGAAGTAGCGCGGATTGATCCAGTTGTCGGAGCCGGTGACCTCGTAGCTGCACTCGGCGTACGCCACGATGTCGCCCTCGACCTCGAACAGGAGCTGCTCGATGCCCTCCTCCTCGTAGATCTCCTCGAACCGATGCTTCGAGCGCGGGCGCTGGTACTCGACGGTCTCCGCGTTGACGTCGCGGAACGAGACCTTCAGGAAGTCCCAGACCCGGCCGATGTCGCGCCGGTTCATGTGGCGCACGGTGATCTTCGGACCACCCGCGGGTTTCTTTTTGCCCCGCGCGGCCTTGAGCGGGAGCTCGGGCGCCGGCGCGCGTGCCGGTTTCCGTGGGGCCCGCTTGCGTGCCATCGCCCCAAGCAGACCCTACCAGCGGTCCTCCCGGCAAGGCGCTGACCGAAAATCCCGCAACAATTACGACCCGACGCGGGCGACCAGCGCCTTGGCGCGCTCCACGAACGCCGCCTTGTGGTGCCGGTCGAACTCGAGCCAGGTCGAGAACGTGCTCGGATCGGTCACCCGGTCGACGAACACCTTGCCGAGCAGGTGGTCGACCTCGTGCTGGTAGGTCCCCGCCTTGAGCCCGTGGACGGTCTCGTCGATCGGGTTTCCGTACCGGTCCCATGCCGTCACGTGCACGTGGACGTAGCGCTGGACCATGCCGCGCAGGTTCGGCACCGACAGGCAGCCCTCGTTGTTCTCGAACTGCTCGTCGCCAACCGGCGTCAGCACCGGGTTGACGAGGATGGTCAGCGGGATCGGCGGCTTGTAGGGATACCGGGGGTTGTTGCGGACCTCGATCGCGCAGATCCGGACCGGCTCGTAGACCTGGATCGCGGCGAGCCCGGCGCCATCCGCATCGTGCATCGTCTCGACGAGGTCGTCGATGAATGCCTGCATCGCGGGCGTGGCCAGCTCTTCACGGCTGACGTCGCGGGCGGTCTGCCGGAGCACGGGGTGGCCGAGCTGGGCGATCTTTCGGATGGCCATGTGACCAGTCTAGCAGGCAGCGAACCGTGCGTTACAGACGCCGAAGGTGACTGCCAGGACACAAAGGCCGCGCACGGGACACCGCCTGTAATAAGGTGCGGCGCATGCAGCTATCCCCTACGTTCGTCATTTCGATGGTGCTCGGTGCGTCTCTCGTCGCATGTGGCGACGACGGTGGCAAAGGCGGCGGCGTCGACGCGGCGAAGGGGATCGATGCCCCCATGATCGATGCGCCGCCGGCCGCGCTCACGGGCCTGGGCCAGAAGTGCGTGGCTGCGATGGCCGGCGCGGACTGCCCGGCCGACGCGCCGGTGTGCACCGGGTTCACGGGGACCACGACCTACTGCACGCCTCGCTGCGTGACCGCGGGTACGGCCACCGGCGCCGCGAACAACCAGTTCACCGGGATCACGCCCGCGCCGAGCGACGCGGCGTGTACGGCGGCGTTCCACGCCACGGTCGGCATGCCGAAGTGCGTCGGCATTCTCAACAACTTCATGCCCGCCGACAACCCGATCGTCGCCGGCAAGGCGTACACGAACATCAACATGACCTGCGCAGTTCTGTGCGGTACGGGCAACACGTGCCCGACCGGGATGACCATGAACACGTCGCTCGGCGCGTGCGCTTGCTTCCCGAACTAGCCTAGGCGTCGGCGCCGATCGCCTGCTCGATCGTGGTGAGGCCCGCGGCGCGGACCTTCGCGGCCAGCTCGCGCTGCAGCGTGCGCGGCCACGCGGGGCCGCCGTAGATGAAACCGGTGTAGCCCTGCACGAGGGTGGCGCCGGCGCGGATCCGTAGCCACGCGTCCTCGGCGGTTTCGATGCCACCGACGGCGATCAGCGTGACCTTCGTGCCCACGCGAGCGCGCAGGCGGCGGAGCACGGCGAGCGAGCGATCCTTGAGCGGCGCGCCCGAGAGGCCACCGTTGCCGAGCGCGGTGACCGCGGGCTCGGGGGTGGCGAGGCCGGCGCGCGAGATCGTGGTGTTCGTCGCGATGATGCCGTCGAGCCCGAGCTCGAGGGCAAGATCTGCGACGGCGTCGATGTCGTCGTCGGCGAGGTCGGGCGCGATCTTGACGAGCAACGGCACCGCGCGCAGCGGCGAGGCGCGATCGCACGCGGTACGGACGGCCGCGAGGAGCGGACGCAGCTTCTCCACGTTCTGCAGGTCGCGCAGGCCGGGCGTGTTCGGCGAGCTGACGTTGACGACGAGGTAGTCTGCGAGCGGCGCGAGCTGCTGGGCGCTCGCCGTGAAGTCTGCGAGGGCCTCTGCCTCCGAGACGCGCTTGGTCTTGCCGATGTTGATTCCGACCACGCCGGCGGGTCGCCGCACGAGGCGCTGGGCCGCGGCGGCGGCGCCGTCGTTGTTGAAGCCCATACGATTGACGAGCGCGCGGTCCTTCGGCAACCGGAACAGCCGCGGCTTCGGATTGCCGGGCTGCGCCTCGGCGGTGACGGTGCCGACCTCGACGAAGCCGAAGCCGAGGGCGAGCAGGGCACCGACGCCCTTCGCATCCTTGTCGAAGCCGGCGGCGAGACCGAGCGGGCCAGGCAGCGCCTTGCCGAACGCGTGGGTCGCGAGCGCGGCGTCGTTCGGCGCGTACCACCAGCGGACCAGCGCACCCATGCCGGGGATCGCGACGAGCGCGCGCAGCAGCGCGAACGACACCTTGTGCGTGCCCTCGGCCGGGAGGCGCTGCAGCACGAGCCAGTAGAACAAGCGGTACATCGAGCGCCGACATACTATCGTGCGCCGTGCCCGACTTCGCGTTCGCGAGCTGTCTCCCCGGTATGGAACCGGCGGTCAAGCTCGAGGTGGCGCGGGATCGGCCCGATCTGACGTTCGCGTTCTCGCGCCCGGGCCTGGTCACGTTCAAGTCGACCGGCGCGATCACCTCCGAGGATCCGCCGGGCTCCGTGTTCGCCCGCGTGTGGGGCAAGTCGATCGGCCCGGTCGCCGACGCCGCCGCCGTGCGCGCGCAGCTCGCCGATCTTGGCGTCGCGCGGGTCCACGTGTTCGGCCGCGATCCCGATGTGGCCTCCGACCTCGCACCGTGGGCCGCGCTCGGCCCAGGCGGCCCGGCCAAGGACGGCGAGCTGGTCGCGAACATCATCGTGCCGTCGGGCGCGGAGGCCGCGTTCCTCGGGATCCATCGCCACGATCGAACGCGCGGCCCCGATGCGGGCGGCGGGTTCGGCGTGGTGGTGCCCGAGGACGCGCCGTCACGCGCGTTCGCGAAGATCGAGGAGGCGATCGCGTGGGCGAGGCTGCCGATGTCGGGCGGGCAGGTCGCGCTCGAGATCGGGGCGGCGCCGGGCGGCGCCGTGCTCGCGCTCGCGCGCCGCGGGCTCACCGTGTGGGGCGTCGACACGGGCGAGCTCGCACCGGTGGTGCGCGCATTGCCGAACGTCACGCACCTCGCGAAGAAGGTCGGCGCCGTGCGCTGGGAGGAGCTGCCCCCGCGGATCGACTGGCTGCTCGTCGACGTCAACCTCGCCCCGCAGGTCGCGCTTCACGAGATCTCGCGGCTGATGCCGAAGCTCCGGCCCACGCTGCGCGGCGCCGTGATCACGCTGAAGCTCAACGACTGGGGCTTCGTCGCCGAGCTGCCGAAGCTCGTGCAGCGCATCCGCGACCTCGGCCTGACCAACGTGCGCCTTCGCCATCTGCCGGCGAACCGCAAAGAGGTCTGCGCGGTGGCACTACCGTAATGGGGTGGGGCCCCCAAAAAACGCCCCGCGGGGGGGGGCGGAGAAAGGGGGGGGCCCCGATTGTGTGAGGCCGGACCACC
>JBBRED010000174.1:0-17238 GCA_038203335.1 Haliangiales bacterium
GTGCCCGTGATCTCGCCGCTGGCGTCGATCGGCAGTCCCGCCTGGGTCGTGACGAACGCGCCGCTCGCGGAGTAGCCCTCGAAGCCGAAGCCGAAGCCATTCAACGCGTGATGGCACTGCTGACATCCACCCGCGGTGCGCGCCTCGAACAGCATGCGATTGGTCTGCGGCCCACTGCTCGGCTCCGCGACGGGCATCGAGAGATCCACGCCATCGGGCGGCGGCGCGGGCAACTGACACAGCAAGCGCAGGTTGATCGCGTTGCCGCGGATCGGCGGCGACGTGCCGCCGCGATGGGAATACCCGGCGAGGAACGCGGCCCGCGTGAGGATCCCCGCGCGCTGGTCCGCCGGAAGCGTCACCTGCGCCCACGCCGTCGTCGGCGCATCGATGCCGTAGACGCGCGCCATCTCGCCATCGACCCACGCGCGGCGACTGGTGAACAGATCGTCGAGCGTGCCGACCTCGGCGAACGAGCGCTCGATGAACATGCGCGACTCGTGGAGCGCCGACGCCTGCGTGACCGTGCTCCATGCCGGATCGATCTCGGGCGTTCGCACCGCGTGCTCGTCGGTCAGGATCCGATCGAGTCCGAGCCACTGGCGATGGAAGTCCCACGCGAGCCGCAGCGCGCGCGGATCGGCGAGCATACGCGCGGCCTGCAGGCGCACGTCGTCCTCGGTCAGCAGCTCGCCCGCAGCGGCAGCGCGCAGCAGCTCGTCATCGGGAACGCTCTCCCACAGAAAGAACGACAGCCGGCTCGCCAGCGCAAACGGCTCGACGGGTATGTAGGGCTCGGTCGTCGGAGCGACGTCCTCGAGCGGCTCCGGGCGATAGAGAAACTGCGGCGACTGCAGCATCGCGCTCAGCGTGAGCTGCACGGCCGCGGGAAAATCCAC
Organism: Haliangiales bacterium; assembly: GCA_038203335.1. Lineage (GTDB taxonomy): Bacteria > Myxococcota_A > Polyangia > Haliangiales > Haliangiaceae > JABFXX01. Next base: position 900 of record JBBRED010000174.1, read on the forward strand.
CGCCGTCGCCCACGACGTGAACCGCTGCGTGAAGTGCGCCTGCTCCTCCGGAGTCAGCGGTCGACGGAACAGGCGGCCGCCGGTGGTGCGGATGAAGTCCACGCTGCATGCCGCAGACCGCGACGGGGTCGCCCAGTCCGCGCACCCCGTGATCCCCGCGATGTCCTGCGCGGCGGCCGCGGCGTAGAGGTTCGCGATCGTCTCGAACCGCGCGATCCGTACGTCGGAGGGCGCCTGCGCATCGGTCTCGTTCTCGAACCCCGAGACCGAGTTGTCGACGGGGAGCGGCGGTAGCGCGGGGTGGATCGCCGGGAACAGATCGCCCAGGGCGTTGAGGTACTCGGTGTTGCTGAGCCGGCGCAGCGGGGCGGGGCCCACCCCGGCGGTGGGCACGGCTCGATCGTTCCCGCAGCCGAGCGCGAGCACGAGAGCCACGATCACCCGTCGCATACCGGCACAGCGTAGCAAATCCTCGTCGCGGATCATGTACATAGGTCGGATGACAGGACGTTTCACCCAGCTCGGCCGGCAGCTTCGCAAGCTGCGGCACATCGTCGGCGGCGCGCCCGAGGCGGAGCCCACCACCACGCTCCGGCGTGCGACGCAGCTCGCGTGTGACCTGGCCTGCGAGGCGGCGGATGTCGGCGATGCGCAGGCCGGGTTTCATGACCTCGCCGAGCGCGGCGTCCTCGAGCGGGAGCTCGCCGAGCGGCTCGCCGGGTACGCGAGCGCGGTGGCAAAAGGTGGCGCGTCGAGCGAGCTCCCCGCGGGTGCGATGTCCATCGGCCGCGACCTGGATCGCCTGCTGCGGAGCCTCGAAATCGGCGCACCGGCGCCGGAGCTGGCGTTCGAGCCGCTCGTGCCGCGCCAGGGCGGTACGAAGCCCGATTCGACCGCGGCCGTGGTCATCTCCGGTCGCGTCGTCGAGCTCGACGTGCGCGATGGGCACGCGGTGCTGTCGCTCGACGAGCAGCCTCTCCCGATGACCCGCGGCGGCTCCGAGGTCGCGTCGTTCGCGCTCGCCGCCGCTCCGCTGAGCCGGCCCGACGTCCACCGCGAGCCGACCGGCGCGACCCGCGTGGTGTGGAGCGCGGAGAAGCTGGAGATCGAGCTCGCGCCCGATCTCGCGAGAGCACGAGTCGAGTAGTGGACGATGCCGCGCGCGAGCTGAGGCTGTACCGACGACTGCTCGTCTTCCTCGGTGCGATCTATCTCGCGTGGTGGTTCGCGGTCGAGGCGCTGCTGCCGCACACGTACAACCCGCTGCCCGGGCGGCTGGTCGTGGTCCTCGCGATCTGGGGCGTCGCCGCCGGGAGCCTCGCGAGCGCGTGGGTCCGCGGCAACGTGAAGGTGTTGTGGGCGGGCTGCCTGTGGCTGCTCACCGCGCACTACTTCTACCTGTTCTACGAGAACACCGGCGACATCAACTGGCTCGTCGGCGCGTTCATCACCGTCAGCGCGATCAGCCTCGGTCTGTTCTCTCGCGCCTCGCTGGTCTCGTACTCCGTGTTCACCGCGGTGCTCGCGGTCACCGTGGTGATCGTGTTGCCGGGGCTGCGCCACTCGGTGTTCCTGCCGGGTCTCCTGACCGTGCTGCTGCAGGCCAACATCGGGCTGCAGTCGCGGCTGCTCGTGATCCGCGACCTCGCGGCGAGCATCGTCGAGCGGAACCGCCAGGCGGCGGAGCTGCGAACGTCGAACGAGGCGCTCGAGCGCAGCAACATCGATCTCCAGCGGTTCGCGTACGTCGCGTCGCACGATCTGCAGACGCCGCTGCGCAGCATCGGGAGCTTCGCGGATCTGCTCCAGTCAACCTACGGCGACAAGCTCGACGACCAGGGCCGGGACTGGCTGCGCCGCACCAGTGCGTCGGCCGCGCACCTGCGGACCCTGATCGATGACCTGCTCGAGTACGCGCGGGTCGATGCGGAGCCGCGTGCGTTCCAGCGCGTCGCACTGCGCGGCGTGGTCGACCGGGCGCTATCGCTCGTGGAGACGGCGATCGAGGACTCCGGCGCCAAGATCACCTGCGGCGACCTGCCCGAGGTCATGGGCGATCGGTCGCAGCTCGTGCAGCTCGTGCTGAACCTAGTCGGAAACGCGGTCAAGTACCGCGGGGCGGCGGCGCCCGTGATCCATATCGCGGCCGATCGCGTGGGCGACGCGTGGCGGATCTCGGTGCGCGACAACGGCATTGGCATCGCGCCGAAGCACCATCAGCAGGTGTTCGAGATCTTCAAGCGCCTGCACGATCTCAAGGAGTACCCGGGGACCGGCATCGGCCTCGCGGTGTGTCGGCGGGTCGTGACGCGCCACGGCGGGAAGATCTGGGTCGAATCGCAGGCCGGCGAGGGCAGTGTGTTCTACTTCACCCTCAGATGAGCGACGTCCTGGTACACGGCCGACCAGCGGAGATCCTCCTCGTCGAGGACAGCGACGACGATGTCGAGCTGACCAGGCTCGGCTTCAAGCGCGCGCGGTTCGCGGTCAAGCTGCACCACGTCAGCAACGGCGAGGAGTGCATGAGCTTCCTGCGCAAGCAGGGCAGGTACGCCGGCGTGCCCACGCCAGATCTCGTGCTGCTCGACCTCAACATGCCGCGGATGGATGGCAACGAGGTCATGGAGGAGGTCAGCCGCGACCATGCGCTGAAGCACCTGCCGATCGTGGTGCTCACCTCGTCCAAGGCGGAGGAGGACATCCTCCGGTCCTACAAGCTCCGCTGCAGCTCCTACCTCGTGAAGCCGATCAACTTCGAGGGCTTCGCCACGATGATCCAGTCGCTGAGCGATTACTGGTTCACGCTCGTCACGCTCCCGCCGAACAAGACCGAATAGCCGCGCGGCGGGCGGGATCGCTCACTTCGGCGCCAACTAGATCTCGTCGTCGCGGCCAACCAGGCGCTGCCAGAACGAAGGCTTCTCGAAGCCGACGTCCATGTCCGCGAACGACTCGGTGGTGGCCTGCTCGAGGGCGCGGCCATCGGCAAAGAACTGCGCTTCGGTGTCGGTAAGCTCGAAGTCAAACATGACCCGAGCTTGTGCAAACCCGCTGCCAGGTACCGAGGCGTGCGCCGGCGCTCAGAAGGTCAGACGGAATCCGAGCTGCACCGTACGCGGGGCCTGCTGGAGCGCGGTGATCTGGCCGGTGTTACCGCCGGTCTGACCGAAGTTCCGGTTCTTGATCGGGGTGACGTTCCTCTCGATGCCCGTCGCCGCGTCGATCGTCTTCAGGTGCCGGAGGTCGTCCGTGTTGCCACCGAGGATCGGGTTCGCCGAGTCGAACGTGTAGTTCTCGTCCACGTTGAGCTGCTCCTGCTGATCGAACACGTTGAACACGTTCACGAACGCCTCGAGCTGCGTGCTCTTGCTGAGCCGGTAGCCGTACGACACGCGCGCGTCGAGCTCCGTGGTGAACGGCGAGCGCTCCGCCGCACCGCGCGGGAGGAGATACGCCTCGCCGCTGCCGTAGGTGGGGTGCGCCCCGAGCACGTTGTGCGAGATGCCCGACTGACCGCGGAAGCTCGCGCCGGTCACGATCTGGCCCGCCTTCTTGAGATCGAACTGGTAGAAGCCGTCGATCTTGATGTTGTGCGGGCGGTCGAGGCCGAGCGGGCCGTAGCGGTTTGCCATCAGGTCGGGGAGATCGTAGAGCGAGGTGATGTTCGGATCGTTCTGGCCGGTCTCGGTGGAGAACAAGCCCGGGTAGTTCCCTTTCGACTGCGAGTACGTGTACGAGGCGATCAGCAGCGACGCCTTGGTCGGACGCTGCGTCACCGTGACTTGAAGCCCGTCGTAGGTGCGCACCGGCTTCTGGAGGTGCTTGACCGCGGCGAGGCTCGCCGCGCGCTGCGCGTAGACCTCGCCCAGCGCTTGCTCCGCCTCGGTGCCGGCCGACAGCCGCATCGCCTCGGCGTCGAGGCGCGCGGCCTCGTCGTCGAAGTTGAAGCCCGGGTTGGTGACCAGATACGTGTTGCCACCGTCGACGGAGATGTCCTCGATCACGACCGGCAGGGTGCGATGGATGAAGTTGCTGCCGACCTTCAGATCGGGCCTGACCTCGAGCTCCGCGCCGAGGATGACCTCGTCGGTGTGCTGGCCCTTGAGACCGGGCGAGACGTACTCGAAGCCGCCGCCGAGGAGCGTGGCGTCATCGCGGTCCTGGCACTGCTCGATCGTCGAGGCGATCTCGCTACCACTCATCCCGGCGCGGTGATCGACGTCGCAGTTCGGGTCGTACGCGCCCGCGCTCTGCGTGCGGCGATTGAGGTTGTAGTCCTGGAGGCCCACGATCTCGCCGCCGAACGAGCGGACGTTGAGGTCCATCGGCACGTTCTCGTAGAACCGGCCGTAGTGGGCGAACACCTTCGACGTGCCGTCGCGCGTGGGGTCGTAGATCACGCCGATGCGCGGCGCGAGGAGGTTGTTCAGCTCGTAGCCGTTCTTCGGGATGACCTCGCCCTCGGGCGAGAGCTTGCCCTGCAGGTGCTCGGCGGTGTGGCCGATCTGCTGCTCCCAGCGCAGCCCCGCGTTGACGGTGAGGTTCGGGCGCACCTGCCACGAATCCTGGGCGAACGCGGCGAGGTTCCGGTTCGACGTGTCGGCGTCGAGCCCCGGAGCGCGCTCGCACACCGCGTGGTCGTTCGAGCACAGCACCTGGCCATCGGCGAGCGGCGCGTCGGGGTCGGCGCCGTCGACGATCTGGTAGTACTGGGTCGATTGCCAGCGGCCGGGCTCGCCGGCGAGCGTGTCGGCCGAGCGGATCCAGCGCACCCCGCCGGAGTAGCGGCTCGTCCCCTTGAACCGCGCGAGCTCACCATCGAAGCCGATCTTCAGCACGTGATAGCCCGCGAGCTTCACGCGCTGCGTGATCGCCACTGCGAGTGAAGACCGCGTCTTCAGCTGATCCTCGAGGAGATCGATGCCCTGCTCGTTGTAGCCGAACACCGGGCAGTTCGTGATCATCGGGTATTCGTCGTTCGCGCCGTCGCTGCACTTCTCGACGTTCTGCGCTCCCTCCAGATCCGCGAAGTCATAGAGCGAGCGGTCGTAGTCGTACGCGACGAACGGCACCTCCTGGTCCGAGGTGTACGGCCGCTGCCGCTGGAAGCCGTGGTGGTAGCCACCCACGGCATCGACCTGGGTCTTGCCGTCGTTGAACTTCGACGTCCACTTCGCCGATGCGGTGTACGCGCCGTCGCTGTACTTCCACCGGCTCTGATCGGGATTGCCGGTGACCGCATAGACATCGACCGCGCTGCGCGGATTGCCAAACACCGATGCCTGGAACTGGTTGTTCTGATCGATCGCGCCGTTGATCTTCGCGGTGAAGTAGTACTGCTTGAAGTTGCTCGGGATGTCGCTCGTGGCCACCAGCTCGTGCTTCGTGATGCCGGTACTGGGGTCGACGTCGGGGATGCCGTCCTGCGGCAGGCCGTCGGTGCCGTCGACCTGGCGCTGCACCAGGCGCGTCGTGGTGTTGTGCGCCATCGACGGGTTGAATCCGACGTGGAACCACAGCTTCTTCTTGATGATCGGGCCACCGATCTCGGCGCCGACGTCGTAGCGGTAGTCGAGGTCGGTCTTGCTGTCGATCGATCCGCCTTCGCGCTGGATCACCTTCGCATCCGCGATCAGCGCGCCGGGCTGGAAGTAGCCGAACACCGAGCCGTGGAACTCGTCGGATCCCTGCTTCGTGACGACGTTGACGATGCCGCCGGTCGCACGGCCGAACTCGGCGTTGTAGCCGCCGGTGATCACCTCGGTCTCGGAGATGAACTCGTTCGGCAGGTTCGTGGCGAGCCCGCCGAAGCCGGTGTCGGTCGTGTTGACGCCCTCCACGATGTACGTGTTCTCGAGCGACGTCGCGCCCGAGAACGAGATGCCGTAGTTGTCGCTCTGCGCGCCGGCCGCCTGGCCCACGACACCGCCGAACGTTCGCGCCGTCGGGATGTTTCGCGTGAAGTCGTCGGTGATCGTCAAGCCGGTCTTCGTCGATCCCTGGTCGACGATCGGCACCGTGCCCGTCAGCACGATGACCTCGCCGCGCGGCCTGCCGGTCTCCGCGGCGGACTCGACCGCCATGTTGACGACGGCCTCCTTGCCGACCTGGACGAGCACGTTGCCGCGCGAGAACTGCGCGTCGGCGTAGTACACGGTGAGCACGTAGAGGCCCGGTGGCAACGAGGTCAGGAAGTACTGACCGTTGTCCTCGCTGATCGCGACCTGCTCGCCGAGGAGCGATGGCGATGTGGCGACGAGCGTGGCTCCGACGGCAGGCTCGCCCGTGGACTTGTCGCGAACGACGCCGCGCAATGAACCGACGGTCGCGCTGCTCTGTGCATACGCGGTGCTGATCATCGCGATCGTCGCGAATCCGAGTCTGGTGCAGAGATTCATCTCTGCTATTCAACAGAACTCGATCCCGCGCGTCTCCGTGCGACGTTGACGGGACTTCGCTTTGTCCCAGATGCGTGCGGCACTCAGCGATGCACTGTCGCGATGTCGCGATGTCGCGGTGTCGCGGTGTCGCTGCCGTTGTGGCACCCAGGGGACCAGGACTCGCGGACTTGGGGAATGTTCATGGGTGGTCTCGAAGTTGCTGTTGACGAGCCCATGACCCGGTCCTACAGCTTTCGCACCGTGACCCGGCGCGTCCCCCGCGTGGAGCGACCAGCGCGCGATCCGAGCATCTCGCCCTTGTCGTTCACGTGCTTCCGTCTGGTGCCGATCCGGGATCGCGCGCCCGACGAGCCGCTGTACGAGCCGATCGAGCTGTGCGTGCCGCCGAACATGATGTCGGCGTTCGTCGCGCGGGCCTGACCGCAACCGGCCGGTGATACCCTGGCGCGGTGCGGTTTCCCGGTCGTCGCAAGCACAAGCACTACTTCCCGGTCGCCGCGCGCGATCCGCTGTTCAAGGCCGTGGGCCTCGACGGCCCGGCCGCTCGCACGCACGTGGTCGGAGTCGACCAGACGCTCGTCGATATCGATGCGCGGGTGGCCGACGAGCTGCTCGCCCGGTACGGCCTGCCGCGCGGCGCCTCGACGGTGATCCCGAACGAGCTCGCCGTGCAGCTCTACGACGAGCTGCTCGCCGCGAAGCTGATCCAGTACGAGTTCGCTGGCGGCACGGTCGGCAACACGCTGCACAACTACTCGCTGCTCGCGGACGATGCCTCGATCCTGCTCGGCGTGATGAGCGAGGAGATCCGGCTCGGCACCTCGGGCTATCGCTACCTCTCGAACACGTCGTCGCAGGTCAACCTCGATCACCTGCAGCCGGTGGACGGGCCGATCGGGCGCTGCTTCGCCCTGGTCACCCCCGATGGCGAGCGCACGTTCGCGATCAGCGAGGGCAAGATGAACGCGCTCCGCGCCGAGAGCATTCCGGCCGGCGTGTTCGAGAACGCGTCCGCGCTCGTGATCTCCGCGTATCTGATGCGCTGCAAGCCGGGCGATCCGATGCCCGAGGCCACGCTTCGCGCGGTGACGCTCGCGCACGAGCACGGCGTGCCCGTGGTCCTCACGCTCGGGACGCGGTTCGTGATCGCCGAGCGCCCCGAGTTCTGGCGCACGTTCATTTCCGACCACGTCGACATCGTCGCGATGAACGAGGAGGAGGGCGAAGCGCTGACCGGGATGGCGGATCCGCTGCTCGCCTGCGATCGCGCGCTCGATCTGACCGATCTGGTCCTGTGCACCGCGGGCGCCACCGGCCTCTACCTCGCCGGTCACACCGAGGACGCGGTCAAGCGCGAGACCCGGTACCCGTTGCTGCCGGGCGCGATCGCCGAGTTCAACCGCTACGAGTTCAGCCGCCCGATGGAGCGCGCGAAGTGCACGACGCCGGTGAAGGTGTTCGCGCAGATCGCGCCGTACCACGGCGGACCGCAGCGGATCACCAGCACGAACGGCGCGGGGGACGCGGCGCTGTCGGCGCTGCTCCACGACATGGCCGCGAACCGCTATCACCAGGCGCGCGTCCCGAACTCCTCGAAGCACGTGCGCGAGTTCCTCACGTACTCGTCGATGAGCCAGGTCTGCCGGTACGCGAACCGCGTCAGCTACGAGGTCCTCGCGCAATCGGCGCCGCGCCTCACCCGCGGCCTGCCCGAGCGCGAGGAAGGTCTCGACGACGAAGCGTACTGGGCGCGCTGACCATGGTGTACGGCGCCACGCGACCGGATCCTGCTCGCCTCGCGCGGGTCGCGTTCGGGGACGACTGGCTGGCGCTCGATGCGGGACGCCCGAGCGGCGATCCGATGGACGTCCAGGAGCGAATGGGGATGTATCGCCTGCTCGTGGAGCGCACGAACGTTCACGGATCGTTCGGTGCGCACGACGAGCTCAGCCCGTTCTGGGGATATGCGTCGCAGCTCGCGTGGCAGGCGCGCAGCGGCCGGCTCGGCGGGCGCGGAACGGCGATCGATCCCGCGAGCTGGTGGGGCGGCTGCAACTACGCGCTCAGCGTGGTGCCCTACGTCGCCGCGATGCAGACCGGCCTCGTGCCGTCGCTCGCCGTGGAGGTGGATCGCGGCTACGCGCCGGCGATCGGCGCGTGGCACACGGCGTTTGCCGCGTTCGTGGATCCGGCGTGCGATCACGATCGCGTGCGGCTCGTGGTGTGGCGGGCGCACCTCGAGAGCATCACGTTCGCGGTGCGGCGTCACGAGCGCGAGTACCGCGCGATGCCCGACGCGGAGCAGCGATTCGCGCGTGGCTGGGTGCGCATGGTGGATCTGTTCGCGGCCGCGGCGGTGCGCACGGATCTCGAGAAGCTGATCGAAACCGGCGGCGGGGCGCTGCCTTCGCGGATGCTGCGCGCAGGTGATCCGCACGAGGATCTGCCCCGGCACGAGCGCAGCACGGTGCGACGGGTCGGCGAGCTGGCCGATCGCCCGGGCTGGCGATGGGCGCTCGAGGTGCGGATCTGGCGCCGGATGATGCGCACGCGCGCGGCGCGCCTCGACGCCGAGGGTCTGCTCGCCGGGATGTTCGGCAAGGACCGCTGGGCCGCCGGCAAGCGCGCGCTCGGATATCTGCTGCGTCCTACGGCGTGAGCGGGCGACCGATCGCGAGCGGATAGTCCGCGTGCGCGACGATCCGCGTGCGCGTCGGCGCTGCATCTCGGTATCCGCGCTCACCTTGCTCGATCGGCTCGATCATCGCGACGCCATGGACGGCCACGCGCATGCCCGGAATCAGCACGACCTCGCGGAACGTGGCCACGCGCGCGACCTCGGCGCCGCGGCCATGACCGACGACGAACGCGCGCTCGCGCTCCGCATCCCGGCCGGGGATGCGTTGCGGCTTGAGATCCACGTCGGCGCGTGTTCCGTCGACGAGGATCACACCGGAGGTGGTGTCGAGCTCGAACGGAACCATCAGCCGTGTCGTCAGCACGATGTACTCGCCCTCGGCGGTTCGATCCACCTCGGGCAGCTCCGCGTGCGCGTGGGCGAGCACGCAGCGCCGGGCGGAGAGCGGTGCCTCCACGAGCTGCGTGGTCTCGCGGATGGTTCCGATCACCGTCACGGTCGCGCCCTCCGCGAGCTGCAGCGAACCCGAGCGCAGCCGCTTCGTGATCGCCGAGCGCCGGGCCCACGGGCCGAAGATCGCGGCCACCACGAACGCGACCGCGCCGAACGCGAGGGTCCAGACGGACCACATCAGGTGCGGCCGGCGAGGATCACGTCGATCGCCTCGGCGAAGCCGCGACCGTTCGACGCCGTCGTGATGTAGCGCGGCGGCGGGCTCAGCACGGCCGCGTAGCGCGCGACGTTGGCCACGCCGATCGAGGCGTGGAAGAACGCGAACGCGGCCTGGTCGTTCGGCGAGTCGCCGACGAACGCGTAGTGCGCCGCGGTCTGTTCCGGCGACTCGCCCCACAGCTCGTCGGCGACGCGCGCGGACATCTGCGCCTTGTCGGCGGCGTGGAACGCGGCGTGCGCGTGGACGCTCGACACCAGCGTGCGAGCGCCGAGCTCGCGCGACCGCGCGGTGATCGCTTCGATCTCGGCCGGCGACAGGTGCTGGGTCTCGCCGATGTCGAACGCGGCGTCGGTGATCCGCAGGCCGCTGTCGTCGCTCCGCTTCGCGAACGGGAAGGCGCGCAGGATGTCGTCCGAGAGCGCCGCGAGCCGGCGCGCATCCTCGACCGGATCACCGGGCGCGAAGTAGATGCGCTCGAGTCGGCGTTCGCGCCGGAGGTACGCGATGCCGCCGTTCTCCGCGATCGCCGCATCGACCGGCCACAGCGACGCGAGCACCTCCGCCCACCCGGCGGGGCGGCCGGTGACGAGCACCACGCGCAATCCGGCGTCGCGGGCGCGCGCGAGCGCGAGGTACGCCTCGGTCGCGACCACGCCCTCGTGCGTCAGCGTGTCGTCGATATCGGAAAACACACCGCGCAGCGTGGCGGCGGTGGCAGCGAGCTCGGCGACGGGACGCATCGCCGGGACGGTATCAGCGGTCGCGCCCGCGCGAGCGGACAATGTCCCACGACTGCGCGGAGTCCGTGGGGGCTCCCATCGACCCGTCGCCCTACGGAGCGCCGTACGTCAGCTTCTGCTTGCAGCGCGAGACGTCGTCGAGAAGGTTCGAGGCGGCGTCGCGCGCGAGGGTGGGCGCATCCGCGGGCAGGGGCACGGCGGTCTTCTGGAGATCGTCACCGGCCTTGTGCGCGCATGCCAGGTCCTTGCATGCGCACGCCGCGTCGCGCAGTGCGGCGAGCTTCGCCAGCGCCGCGTCGGCGGCCACGTTGCCGGTGACCAGTGCATCGGTGCGCTGGGCGTACCAGGACGTCAGGAAGTCCGCGAGCTCCTTGCGCTCGGCATCGGTGACGTCGAGCGGGCAGTTCTTCGGCTGCTCCGCGCGCATCATGCCGTTGAGCATCACCGCGCAGTCCGCGCCGATCTTGCGGCGGAATGGCGGCTCCTTCGGCGCGCCCTCCTCCAGGGTGTCGAGCGACTCGAGGCCCATCTTGATCGACGTGTCCTCGGGGAAGCACTTGCGGCGCCCGAGCAGCACCGCACGGACGCGCTCGCAGAACCCGAGCGGATCGGTGACCGAGGGCCGCGCGACGGGGGCGGCGCTACCCGCCGAGGTCGCGACGTCCTTCGATCCGCAGCCGACCGCCAGAACCAGTGCGATGACGCAGACCTTCATCGCTCATCTCTACCACTACGGCAGCCGAACCCAGAACGAGACGTTGGATCCGATGACGGGGCAGGCCACGACCGGCTCGAACACCCGGCGCGCGCACGCGACGACCTCGCGGCTCGCGCCCGTGATGTCGAACGTCCGCAGGCCGCCATCCCGATACGTCGTCATCTCGATCCTTGCCTTCGGCGCGACGCCGCAGGCCTCGAGCGCTGGATCGAACGCGCGGCCAGACACCAGCGTGGTGAGCCCCGCGCGGGGGCCCCGACATGCGGGCGCGAGTGCGAGGTGGTCGACCACGCCGAGCTTCGCGAGGTCCACCGAGGAGGCGGTTCGAGACAGCTTCGCGAGCGCCACGAACGTGAGCGGCGTGCCGGTCGCCGGATCATCGGTGGTGCCGATCGCGGCGATCCGGTCACCGGTGACGGCGAGTGACACCCAGGTCACCGACGAGCCGAACGCTCCTGCGAGCACGATCGACATCTGCGCCCCGCCGATCTCTCGTGCCTTCCACGTGCCGGTGAGCTTGCCGGCGACGTTGTCGTAGCGGCAATCGCACTCGATCACCCAGATCCGGCCGCTGTCGTCGTGAAAGCCCTGCGACACGGCGCCGAGGGTGGTGCGCTCGCGCTGACCGTCGGCGCGCACGAGTGTCAGGTTGGTCAGGTCCGAGTCCTTGGGGTTGGACGTCAGCGTCGCGACCGCGTCGCCCACGGGCGCGGCGTAGTCGACCGACCGCCTCGGCTCGACGGTCATGTCGACGCGCGCGACCGGCTTGCCGCGCTGGTCGAGCGCGACGCGCTCGGCCTTCCAGCCGTAGCTGTCGCCCCCGTAGATGCTGCCGTCGTTCGGGTTGATCGGCGGATTGACCGGCGTGCCGGCGACGAGCGGGCCACGCGTGCTGATGAGCGCGTCCACGCCGGCGTGCGTCGCGGGGAGCAGGGCGGCGATGTACGTGCGCCGCGTATCGAACAGGCGCGACCACGCGACGCGATCGAGCGCCGGTGGAAGCTTGACGATGCCCGACGTGGAGAACTTCGTGGTGCCGAGGCGGCGCTTGCCGAACATCAGGTCGCGTCGGAACTGCAGCGACACGAACACACCTCCGTCGGCGGCGAGGCTCGCATCGAACGGATACACCTCCTCGTGCGAGGTCAGCGCGTTCGACGCGGTACGCTTGCCGTTCGCATCGAGCGCCGTGATCGTGATCGAGCGATAGTCGGTCGCGCGCGTCACCAGGAAGCCGCCGCCGCCCTCGCGCGCCGTCCACGCCGCGCAGATGCCGGGCGCGAGATCGCTGCGGCTCAGCTCCTCGCCATCGGGGCCGAACCGGCGGATCGCGCATCCGTCCTCGCGCTCGAACGTGCACATCACGGCGGCGCCGCCATCGGAGGTCACGCCGATCACGTCCTTGCAGGACGTCGAAGCACCGTCGATGCGCAGCACGCCCTGCGCGACGAGCGTCGCGGGCGGCTCCGGGGCGGGCGCTGACGTCGCGGCCATCGCGGGTGGCGGCGCGGCGATCGGTGCATAGAGGCCCCGCGATGGCGGGGGTGAGCCCGTCGAGCATGCGACGAGGAACAGGGAGCACAGGGACGTTCGAGCGAGCATCGCCGGCCGCTCGTGCACGGGCCATTCCAGGCCGCTGCTGTACCCGAACCGCGCATCCCTGGCGCGCGGCGTGAACAGGGCTTCACGCGCTGCGGGCGCGGGAAGCACAGCCGCGCTACTTCAGCGTGAGCAGCATCGCGCACGCCTTCTCGTGCTTGTTACCGTCGCAGGCCTTGGTCAGGAACGTCTTCGCTTTCGCGTCCGCCTTGCGCGTGTGATAGAGGTCCCCCGCGGCCCAGCAGCCCTCGTAGTAGTTGGCGTCGCACGCCTTCACGAACCAGGGGATCGCGCCGTCGACGTCCTTGCCGCCCGGAGCGTCGGCGAGCTCCATCACCCAGCCGCGCACGTGGCAGCCGCGGCCGACCTGATGCGTGCATGCGAGCTCGCCCAGCTCGATCGCCCGGTCGAGGTTCTTCTCCACGCCCGCCTCGGCCTTCGTGTACATCACCGCCGCCGAGCCGCACGATGGGTAGTAGCCGGCCAGGCAGCCGCGCTCGTTGAGCTCGAGGGCGCGAGCGACATCCTTCGGCGCGCCCTTGCCGGTTTCGATCAGGTCGGCCCAGTAGCCGCAGCCTTTCGGCTCCTTGCGCTCGCACGCCTTCTTGTAGAGCGCGACGGCCCTCTTCAGATCCTTCGCGACGCCTTCGCCGATCTCGACCTGGTAGCCGAGGCCGAGGCAGCCGAGGCCCTCGTTGCCGTCGCACGCGACCGTGTAGTTCTTGACCGCGGCCTTGATGTCCTTCGTGGTGCCATTGCCGTCGCGCTGTCGATCGCCGGTGTACACGCAGCCGCGCTTCGAGCCGGCCTTGCACGCCTTCTCGTAGAACTCGAACGCCTTGCTGTCGTCGCGCTCCACGCCCTGACCACGATCGAACAGGATGCCGACGCCGAGGCAGCCGACGGCGATCTTCGCGTCGCAGCCGAGCGTGTAGACGCGCATCGCTTCGGCGTCGTCGCGCGTGGCGCCCCGGCCATCGAGCAGCATGTCGCCGAGGTACGCGCAGCCGAGCGGGTAGCTGCGCTCGCAGCCGGCGCGGAACAGCGCCACCGCGCGAGACACGTCCTTGTCGTAACCGCCGGTGCCGTTCTCGGCATAGAGCCCGAGGTTCACGCACTCCTCGCCGGTCTTGCCCGGGCACGGATCGATCGGCGGGGCCGCCGGGGGCGGAGCTTCCGCGCGCGTGGTCTTCGGGATCGGGATCGCGATCTCCGTCGGCTTCATCGTCGGGACGACGGGCGTGGCCGACCCGGGAGCCTTGCCATTCGAATCGTTCGAGGACGAGCTGCAACCGATCATGGTCGCGATGACGAGCAGAAGCCGCAGCCGCATGGTGCCCCCAGGTGTGAATGTCGTGTCTACCACCGCTCGGCCGGCGCAGGTGACGTAGTCTCGGTCCCGGTGGAGCTCGCGACGGATCGTCTGACTCTGCGGCCACACGTGCTCGCCGATCTCGCAGAGCTCGTGGCCATGTGGACCGATCCGAGCGTCACGCGGCACATCGCCGGCGGCGCGCGGATCACCGAGGGCGATGTGTGGGCGCGCCTGCTGCGCTATGTCGGTCACTGGACGCTGCAGGGCTTCGGCTTCTTCGCGGTGCGCGAGCGAGCGACCGGTGTGTTCGTCGGCGATGTCGGCGTCATGGACTTCCACCGCGAGATGGATCCGCCGCTCGGCGCACCCGAGTGCGGCTGGGTGCTCGCCGCCGCGGCCCACGGCAAGGGCTACGCGACCGAGGCGGTGACCGCCGTGACCGCGTGGGCCGATCCGCGGTTTCCGCGCACGACCTGCATCATCGATCTCGACAACGAGCCCTCGATCCGCGTGGCGGCGAAGTGCGGCTTCGTCGCCATTCGCGAGTCGGTCCTGACCGGTGTGACGGTGCGCGTGTTCGAGCGGCCGCGCGCCGGCTAACGCAGGGCGAGGCGCATCGTGCATCCCCGTGCCACCGCGTGCGCATCCCGCGCAGGTTTGTAAGCTCGAGGTTGCGAGTCGTTCACTTCAAGCGACGGCCGAAACCGTCGCGATCATCGCAACTCGTTGATCCCAGGGCGTGTCGCCCTTGGCCTGTTGCTTGCTCGATGGGAAGTCATCTCTCAACCATCCAACGGAGCAACAGAATCCATGTCCACGATCACGACGTTCCAGACCCTCTCGCTCGAGACCCTCGACACCGTTTCCGGCGGCATCGACCGCAACACCTATACGAGTGCCGGCAAGAACGCCGCCGAGGTGGGTGTGCTCGCGGCCGGCGCTGCCGGTGGCGCGTACGCGGGTGGACCGGGCGGAGCGGCGGCGGGAACCGCGGCCGCGGAAGTCGCGAATCGCTCGGGGATCCCGGCGCGCGTTGGCTCCGCGGTTGGCGGTGCGGTGTGGGACGCCGGCTCGGCGCTCGGCGAAGGCGCGTACAACGCGTACCAGGGCGCGCGCCGCTTCTTCGGCGCGACGAACTAATCGCTCGTCGTGACGCGGTCGCCGGCGGATCTCCTCGGAGATCGACGCCGGCGATACGCGATCAGCGCGACGAGCAGCGGGAGCCACGCCGACGGCGTCGCGCCCGAGCCACTGCACGCGTAGAAGCTCGACGTGTCGACGTTCTGATCGGTGACGCCGTGGCCGTCGGGAGGAAGCGGCAGCGCATCGGTCGTGACGCCGGCATCGGCTCCGGCATCGGTGCCGGTTCCGGCATCGGTTCCGGCATCGGTTCCGGCATCGGTGCCGGCATCGGTGCCGGCTCCGGCATCGGCTCCGGCATCTGTTCCGGCGTCGGCTCCGAGGCCGCCGTCGGTGCCAGTGCCTCCGTCGGAGCCCGGTCCATCGAAGCCGATGCCGGTATCGAACGCTCCATCATTCGAGCCGCCGCCGTCGAGCGCGCCTTGCCATTCGGAGAGCTGGATGCGCGGGCCACAGGCGGCCACCGCGATGGCAAGCCAGAGGACGAAGCGGCGCATGTTCCAAGAGTAACCCGCGGCCCACGCTCGCGGTAACCTCGAAGCTCGGCGGCGCATCCCACATCGAGGCCCCATGACCCGCGCAGACGCACTCGAGCGATTTCGACAGTTCTACGACACCTTCTCACCCGCGTGGATCCAGCGCCTCGACCAGCTCTACGCCCCGTCGTTCGTCCTCACCGATCCGTTCCACACGTTCACCGACCTGCCGTCCCTGCGCGCCTACTTCCGCCGGATCCTCGACGGGCTCGCGTACACGAAGTTCCACGTCGAGGACATCGCCACCGGCGGCGATGGCAGCTACGTGCGCTGGCGCTGGGAGTGGCAGCGTACCCAGCGCGACACGCGTCGCATCGTTCCCGGTGTCACGCACCTCCGGTTCGCGGACGATCATCGCATCACGTACCACCGCGATCTGTTCGACGCGGCGGAGGGCTTCTACGAGGCGATTCCGATCGTCGGTAGCGCGCTTCGAGCGATCAAGCGCCGGCTCTAGCTCTTGACGCGCGCGCGGCGCGAGCGCTTGCTCCCAGGCGATGAAGCTCTACCACAACCCGCTCTCGCCCAACGTCCGTCGCGTTCGTCTCACCGCTGCCGTCCTCGGCATCGAGCTGGAGG
>JBBRED010000175.1:0-17142 GCA_038203335.1 Haliangiales bacterium
CGCGCCGTGTACGCGCGCTCCGTCGAGTTTCTCCGCACGCCGCCGCGCGACTGCATCGTGATCCACGTCGCGCCCGAGCGCCATCTTCGCACCTCGCGGATGACGCGCGATCCGCAGACGCTCGAGTACGACTATGCGCGCGGTCGGGCCGCCGGCCTGCGTGCCGCACGCGCGTGGGACTCCGGCGCGAGCACGCGCGTGCTCTGCTAGAACAGCTTCACGTGCGGACGATCGATCCGGGCCCGACGATGCAGGTCTGCCCACGCAACGTGCTCGAGATGGCGACGACCGGCACGCTCGTCGCGTGCGGCCGTGAAGCGACCTACTGGCAGAACGCCGTCGAGAACGTGGCCGGTTCGTCCTGGGTCGTCAGCCCGGCGCAACGCTGGTTCGCCGCCGGATCCCGTGCGATCGGGCCGGAGAGCTTGCACGCCTGGTTGTTGTTCGAGGTGCACTGGTTGTCCCAGCCGCACATGCAGTCGAGCGGATCGGTCGTCGCGGTCAGTCCGAGGCCGAAACCGATTCCGCCGATCGCGAAGTTGATCACGCGCTGGTTGGGCGTCACCGAATCGGCGATCCACGCCACGTCGCTCTTCGCGCCGTCTCCGCAGTCGAGGGTGTTGACCGCGCCGCCGAACCGCGAGCCTACCTGCTGCGCGGTGCCGCCGAACACGACCATCACGTACGGTCCGGCCGCCGGACGCGTCGTCACGACGGTGACGGGGAACTGCGAGAGCTGCATCTTCACGCCGTCGGTGATCGTCTGGATATCGGCGAGCCGGTCCGCCTTTCCACTGCGATAGATCGGCGCCGCACCGTTCTGGATCTGCATCCAGCTCGCGCGGTTTTGCGTGGCATCGCTGGTGCCCGCCGCGGTCAACGCTGTCCCGGTGAAGTTGAGATACACGACGCGACCGTTCGCGCACGACGGCGCGTCGACGCCGACCGCCGCATCTGTTCCACCGCCGCCTCCTCCGTCACCACCACCACCGCCGCCCGTGTCCGCATCGGGCGAGCCGTTGTTCGAGATGTCGGCGAGCTCGGCGTGACACGCGCAGAGCGCGAGCAACGTGGCGAGCAATCCCCTCATGACACCAGTATTACGTGGCGCTATGTCCGCGACAACTGGGAGGATTCGCCTCGATCTGGGGCCGCTCACCCCAGATCAGACCAGGCGGTCGCGGACGGCCTGGTTGACCGCGGCGGCGTCGGCGTTCGGCGACGCCTTCATGACCTGACCGACGAAGAAGCCGAGCAGCCCGGTCTTGCCCGCCTTGTATTGCGCGGCTTTCTCGGGGTTTGCAGCGATCACGGCCTCGACCGTTGCGCCGAGATCGGCCACCGGGGCGGCCGGCACCGCCGTGAGCTCGCTGAACGGCCGGCCAGTGCGGACCAGCTCGGCGAGCATGCCCTTGCCGGCGGTGGGGGCGACAGACCCAGCGTGGATGGCCGCCAGCAGCTTGGCGAGCTCCTCGGCGTTGACCGTCTCGGTGCCGCGATCGCCGAGCGCGCGTGGCAGCTCGTTGATCAGCCACTTCGCGGCGAGCTCGGCCGGCGCGCTCATCGCGACGGTGCGGAACAGATTCGCGGTGTGCAGATCGGGCGTCAGCAGGTCGGCCTGATCGGCGGTGATGTCGGGCAGGGCGGTGATCGCGGCGTGCGCGGCCGCGAGCTCGGGATCGCGCGCGCGTGCCTCGGCGCGGAACTCGGCGGGCGACTTTCCCTTCGGCCGCGACTGCGCCTTCGGGTTCTTCGTCTTTGGCTCCGCGGCCGCTGCGACCTCGGTCGCGCGCGCGTGGACCTTCGCCTCCTCGCGCAACGTGATCGTGCGGTTGAGGACGATCGCGCCCGGCCTCGTGTCCTCGTCGATCACGAAGTAGCCGACACGCTCGAGCTGATAGCGCGAGCCGATCGCGGCGCTCGCGAGGCTCGCCTCCACCCGCGCGCCGGTCACGATCTCGAGCGACTTCGGATCGATGTGCTCGAGGAAGTCCTGGCCGCCCTCCTCGGGCTTCGCGATCTTGAACAGCCGATCGTACAGCCGCACCTCGACCGGCAACGAGCTCGCTGCGTCCACCCAGTGGATCACGCCGGAGGGCTTGCTGCCATCCGCGAGGTTCTTGCCGCCCCTGGTCTCGAGGTGAACGGTCGCCTCGAGCTTCGTCACCGCACCGCTCGCATCGCGTGCGACCACCTTGGTGGCGGTGATGCAGTAGCCGTAGCGCAGTCGCACCGTGCGGCCCGGTCCGAGGCGCTTGTAGTCGGCCGGCGGATCGTCGGACCAGTCGTCGCCATCGATCAGCACGCGGCCGCTGAACGCGACCGGCCGCGATCCGGGCTTGCCGACATCCGGGGGAAACAGGGGCGCCTCGATCGTCTCGGTGCCACCGGGCCAGCCGACGAGCTCGACCTCGATCGGCCGCAGCACACCCAGCACGCGCGGCGCGGTCTGGTTGAGATCTTCGCGGATGCAGTACTCGAGCTTGCCGATGTCGACGTTCGAGTTCGCCTTCGCGATGCCGATCATGTCGCAGAACGCGCGGATCGCCTCGGGGCTGTACCCGCGTCTGCGCATCGCCGCGATCGTGGGCATCCGCGGATCGTCCCAGCCGGAGACGTGTTTGCCGGTGACGAGCGTCAGCAGCTTGCGCTTGCTCATCACGGTGTAGTCGAGCACCAGTCGCGCCATCTCGTACTGGTGCGCGCGCGGCGACCACGGTCCGGTGTTGTCGAGCACCCAGTCGTAGAGCTCGCGGTTGTTCTCGAACTCGAGCGTGCAGATCGAGTGCGTGATGCCCTCGATGCCGTCCTCGATCGGATGCGCCCAGTCGTACATCGGATAGATCACCCACGCGTCGCCGCTGCGGTGGTGGTGCGCGTGCCGGATCCGGTAGAGCAGCGGATCGCGCATCTTCATGTTCGCCGAGGCCATGTCGATCTTCGCGCGGAGCACGCGCGCGCCGTCGGGGAACTCGCCGGCCTTCATCCGGCGCAGCAGATCCATGTTCTCGGTAATGCTGCGGTCGCGGAACGGACTCGGCGTTCCGGGCTCGGAGAGTGTGCCGCGATACTCGCGGATCTGCTCGTCGGTGAGATCGCAGACGTACGCCTTGCCCTCGGTGACCAGCCGCTCCGCGAGCTCGTACATGCGCGGGAAGTAGTCCGCCGAGAACAGAACGCCGGCCGGCTCGAAGCCGAGCCAGCGCACGTCGCGCTCGATCGACTCGACGTACTCGACGTCTTCCTTGGTCGGGTTGGTGTCGTCGTAGCGGAGGTTCGTTGCGCCCTGAAAGTCCGCGGCGACGCCGAAGTTCACGCAGATCGACTTCGCGTGACCGATGTGGAGGTATCCGTTCGGCTCGGGGGGGAACCGCGTGAGGACGCGGGTGTGACGACCGGCCTCGAGGTCGGCGGCGATGATGTCGCGGATGAAATCAGAGCGAACGACGGACATGACGCCGGCACTCTACCGCAGCCGGCCCTCGCCGACATCCGACGCCTCCGTGTAGGCTGGCTGCATGCGCTGGGTGATCGGCTGTTTGCTCGTTGCGGCGTGCGGTCACGCGCCGCCGCCCAAGGTGGAAGGTACCGAGGAGCCGGTGACCGGCCCCGAGACGCTGATCGGAACCTGGCTCACGAACGACGAGCTGGACTGGCTGTACCGCCTGACCATCCTTCCCGATGGCCGGTTCGTGATGAAGGTCGAGCGCTCGAAGATGGGATCGTGCGAACAGCGCGGGACGATCGCGCACTACGGCGAGGGCGCGAGCTTCCTGCTGACCTTGACCCGCGATACCTGCTCGAAGAGCGAGGGCGGCAGCCTGCCGTTCACGATCCCGTCGTTCACCGGCAACGCGATGACGCTCGCCTACAAGGTGGGCACGGCGAAGACGAAGCGGTTCTACACGCGCGACCCCAAGTTCCCGCGCCAGACGGTCACTTCTCCGAACACGCCGTGACGTCGAGACCGTTGCCGGTGACGAAGGCGCGGTAGCGCTCGCAGTTGTTCGGATCGCCGAAGCAGCGCTCCTCCTTCTTCATCTTGCGGCGACCGACCTTCGTGCACGAGGCGCCGCGCACCGTCTCGCACGGCCGCGTCGGGCGCGCGCCGGCCTCCATCGATGTCCGCTCGGTCTCGCACAGCGCCGCGCTGCGGTAGCAGTCGGTCGAGAACTCGGGGCCGTGGACCCAGGCGAAGCAGTGGAACGTGTCGCGCGTGCCCGGCGCGGACGGATCGACCAGCGGTTCGGGCGCCGGTGCGGTCTCCGGCTCGACGTCGGGCGGAGCGAGGGGCTCGGTCGGCGAAGCAGGCGCGGCATCGATCGCGGGCGCGGCGGCCACCGCCGCGGGGGGCGTGGGCGGCGGCGCGGCCGGGCTCGAGCACGCGACGACGAGGAAGGCGAGCACCAGGCAGCGCATGTGCCAGGTGATAACCGATCGCCGTCAATGAAGCAGGCTGTAAGCGACGATCGTGACCAGCGTTCCGAACAGGCTCTTCAAGAACCCGGTGCTGCCATCGGGGACGCCGAGCGGGATCGTGGTCGCGCGGTCGGTGCCGACCCACACGCGCATCGCCTTGTCGGCGCCGTTCGCGGTCATCACGAGGTCCACGTTGCCTCCCGGCGCGTGGTTGATCACGATCCGGCCGGTGTGCGCGTCCTCGACGACGAGCACGCCGTTGACGGCCACGTTCACGTCGTTCGCCGGCTGTGACAGCAGCAACACGATGCTGCCCGTCGGCTCGTCGGGCGCCGCCGGGTAGGTCACGTGCACGTCGTGCGCGCAGCCCGTGATCCACACCATCACCACGAAGAGGATTCGCATATCCCGCTTGGTCCGCGCGGTCGGTCGCCGGGTTGCACGCTGGCCCGTGCCTCGCGCGAGGCAACCGTTTCGGATACCTTCGCGCGCCATGGCGCGAATCAACGAGCACTACGCCAAGCTGCCGGCGAGTTACCTGTTCCCCGAGATCGGTCGTCGTGTGCGGGCCTACGCCGCGGCGAACCCCGACGCGAAGGTGATCCGCCTCGGCATCGGCGATGTCACCGAGCCGCTCGCGCCCGCGATCGTCCAGGCGATGCACGCCGCCGTCGACGAGATGGGCAAGCGCGAGACGTTCCGTGGCTACGGCCCGGAGCAGGGCTACGACTTCCTCGTCGAGGCGATCCGCCAGAACGACTATACGGCGCGCGGCGTGGACATCGCCGCCGACGAGATCTTCGTCAGCGATGGCAGCAAGTGCGATAGCGGCAACGTCCAGGAGATCTTCTCGCTCGCCGCGAAGATCGCGGTGACCGATCCGGTCTATCCGGTCTACGTCGACTCGAACGTGATGGCGGGCCGCACGCCGGCGGTCGGTCCCGACGGCCGCTATCCCGGCCTGACGTACCTCGTCGGTAACGAGGCGAACGGATTCCAGCCGGAGCCGCCCGCCGAGGGCGTCGACGTCGTCTACCTGTGCTCGCCCAACAACCCGACCGGCACCGTCGCCACGCGGGCGCAGCTCGAGGCCTGGGTCGCCTGGGCGAAGAAGCACGACGCGATCATCCTGTTCGATGCCGCGTACGAGTCGTACATCTCGGATCCGTCGCTGCCTCGCTCGATCTACGAGATCCCCGGCGCGAAGGACGTCGCGCTCGAGCTTCGCAGCTTCTCGAAGCGCGCGGGCTTCACCGGGGTGCGCTGCGCGTTCATGGTGGTGCCGAAGACGGTGACCGGCGTTGGCGTCGACGGTACGCGCGTGTCGCTGAACGCGCTGTGGGCGCGCCGTCACACCACGAAGTTCAACGGCGCGTCGTACGTGGTGCAGCGCGGTGCCGCCGCCGCGTACTCGACCGCCGGTCTCGAGCAGACCACGAAGCAGATCGCGTTCTACATGGAGAACGCTCGCCTCCTCCGCGAGGGGCTGTCGGCGGTCGGCTTCACCGTGTTCGGTGGTGTCCACGCGCCCTACATCTGGTTGCGCACGCAGGGCGGCGCGACCTCGTGGGAGTTCTTCGATCGCCTGCTCTCCGAGGCCCAGGTGGTGGGCACGCCCGGCTCGGGCTTCGGCCCTGCCGGCGAGGGCTACTTCCGGCTCTCCGGGTTCAATTCGCGGGCAAACATCGAGGAAGCGATCCAGCGGATCCGCCGCGTGTTCGGCTGATCTAGAATAGCCAATGCGTGCAATCGCGATGCTCGTGGTGCTGGCGGCGTGCTCGGGCGACGACGGTGGCAGTGGTGACACCTCGGCGCACGAGACGTGCGTGACCGAGACGAACCGCTACCGCGCGATGAACAGCAAGGCCGCGGTCGCGCGCAACTCAGGCCTCGAGGACTTCGCCGATTCCGGCGCGATGATCGACTTCGGTGGCACGCCGCACCAGCACTTCTCCAGCACGTCGGGCGGCGGCATCGCGTTCGCCGAGAACGAGTGCCCGCACTGGAACACGAGCCAGACCGCCGGCGATCTCTCGATGCTCGTCGTGCAGTGCATCGCAGCGTTCTATTCGGAGGGGCCCGGAGCGGGCAACGCGCACGGTCACTACAACAACATGATGGGCGCCTATGGCACGCTCGGCTGCGGCATCTACCAGTCGGGCACCGAGGTCACCATCGTGCAGGACTACGGACACTGAACGCCGACGCACACGAGGAGCACGGCATGGTCGTGCGCCGGATCGGGCAGGGGCCGGAGGTGATCTGGCTCCACGGCCTCGGCGAGCGCTCGCGCTGCTTCGACGGGGTGGTTCGACATCGCTTCCTCGAGGGCTTCACGCACGTGCTGCCGGATCTGCCGGGCTATGGCGAGTCGCAGCCGCCGGTGCTCGCCGCCGAGGGCAACTCGCTCGACGATCTTGCCGCGCATCTCGCGGACTGGCTGAGCACGTGGCCGGCGCGCACGCCGCCGTTGCTCGCCGGTCACTCGATGGGAGGCGTGCTCGCGCAGCTCGTCGCCGAGCGAATCCCCGTGAGCGGCGTGCTCGACATCGACGGCAACCTGTCGCGGGGCGACTGCACGTTCAGTGCGGAGGCCGCCGCGCTCGATGCGGCCGCGTTTGTCGAGCACGGGTTCGCGAGCATGCGCGCGCGCGTCACCGCGGATGGCGCGAGGGATCCAGCACTCGCGGGCTACGCCGAGGCGATGGCGCAGGCGAACGCCGCCGTGTTCCACCGCAACGCCGTTGATCTCGTGGCGATGTCGGTCGCGGAGACGCTGGTCGCGCGCCTCTCGGTGGTACGGGCGCCGGTTCTGTTCATCGCCGGCGTTCCCGGTGGCATCTGCGAGCGGAGCCGTATGCTGCTCGGCGAGCATCGCCTGCCGTGGGTCGGCATCGAGCCGGCGGGCCACTGGCCGTTCATCGATCAGCCCGACGCGTTCGCCGCCGCCGCGCGCGCGTTCTTCCGCGACATCACACCAGACGGCGCACCTCGATAGCCGAGAAGGGAACACCCTGGCCCTCTCGGTGGATCTTCAGCCACGGGCGGATGATGTCCACGGCGTCGTCGATCGTCGGCGCCTGCACGATCATGTAGCCGGCGACGAGCTCCTTTGATTCGGTGAACGGGCCGTCGAGCACGAATCGCTGTGCGGCTGATCGGCGAATGCGCGAACCGCGAGCGCTCGCCTTGAGGCCCTGACCACCGAGCATGATCTCGGTCTTGACGAGCTCGTCGCAGTACACGCCCATCGCCTCCATGGAGGCTGGTCGAGGGCCCTCGCCGGACTCGGCGACGCGATCGCTGCGGATGAACGCGATGTAGCGCTGCGTGCCGGGCGTGCGGGGAACCGGCGGTGGCGGAGGCGCGGGCGTTCCGGGAGGCGCGCCGAAATCCTCCGGCATGTACGACTCGCGGACATCGAGCATGCCGTCGGTGCCCGGAGCCTCGCGCGCGATGGCGACCGCGTCGGCGCGCGACGGCGCCTCGACGATCCACACCGCGCGGAGCTCGGAGCCGCTGCGCTCGACGACGGGCGTGGCATCGCCATGCGCGGAGATCGTGACGGCGTCGACAGGGTCGAGCTGTTCGCTCGAGACGACCGTGAGCGCGCCGCGCAGGTGGTCATCGATCGATGCGCTGGGTGCATCGCCGAGGAGCGTGATCATCAGTCTCATGGGCGGAGCCTAGCGCTTCGTGACGTAGTGGGTGGCGATCACGCCCGAGGACATCGTCTTCGCGGAGCGCAGCGCGAGCTGCGTGCGTCGCGGCCCGGGCGCGAACAGCGGCAGCCCGCCGCCGAGCATCACCGGCTGGATGGTGAGCAGCCAGGTATCGATCACGTCGTGCGGCAGGAGCGAGTGCACGAGCGTCGGGCTCGCGAAGATCATGATGTCGCCGCCGCGCTGGCGCTTGAGCTCGGCGAGCTCGGCGACCACGTCGTCCTTGATGACCCGCACCTTCGGATCGCTCGAAGCGAGCGTCCGCGACGCGACGACCTTGTCGACACCGGCGTACCAGCGCGCGTGCGAGCGATCGCGGGCGGTCGCGTCGGCCTGATCGAGCATCGTGGGCCAGTAGCTCTCCATCATCTGGTAGGTGACGCGGCCATAGACGGCGGTCTCGACCGGCTCGATCCGCGGGTAGATGTTCTCGATGATCTCGTCGTCGATGGTGATGAAGCCCATGTCGCTGTCGGGGCCGGCCAGGTAGCCATCGAGGGACAGGTGAGCGAGGAGGATGATGTTGCGCATGGTTCAGATGCCTTTCACGAGGGCGACGAACCGAGCCCGCGGCGATCGACTACGGACCGACAATATTGTTGGGCGACGTAACCGATGGAAATGGCGCGGTTCATGGCAGCGGCGCGTTGACCGCCGTGCCGTCGGGGGCATCGACGGGCTCGCCGGCGTCGATCTCGGCAGGCGGCTGAGTGACCGGGCCCGGAGCCTCCGGCGCGGGCTCGGGGTCCACCGGCAACTTCTCCGGCAAGTAGTTGCGCGGCATGACCTGGATGTTCTTCGCACCGACGCTGTCGAGCGCGGAGCGCTCCTGCGCCTCGTCGATCAGGCCCTGCAGGCGGAACAGGCGGATCAGCCGCACCGCCTTCTTCGTCAGCTCGGGTGTGCGAACGTTCGGCGCTCGGGTGAACGGGTTGGGCAGGGCGATCGCGAGGCGCGCGGCCTCCGCCGGCGTCAGCGTCTGCGCGGAGTGGCCGAACCACTTCTTCGCTGCCGCCTCGGCGCCGAACACGCCATCACCCCACTCGGCGATGTTCAGGTAGAGCTCGAGGATCCGCTGCTTTGTCAGGTGATCCTCGAGCGAGAACGCGATCAGCATCTCGCGCAGCTTGCGGATGAAGCTGCGGCTCGGGGACAGGTACAGGTTCTTCGCGACCTGCTGCGTGATCGTACTGCCACCGATCGCGAGCGAGCCGCGATCGAGGTTCGCGTCGACCGCCTTCTCGATCGCGTCCCAGTCCACGCCATCGTGACGATAGAAGCGGTAGTCCTCGGAGTAGATCACCGCGGCGCGCAGGTACCGCGAGATCTTCCCGAGCGGGCGCCACTCCCAGTGGAGGTCGAAGGCCTTGCCCTCCGCCTCGGCCTGCGCGCGCCGCAGATCGATGAACGCCGTGGACGTGGGGTTCTCGGTGGCCAGCGGCCCGGTGTTCGGCACCGAGCACCACAGGGCGAGCGCGCCGGTGGCGACCAGAACGGTCCCGACCTCGACGATCCGCAGCACGATCCGCCGCCAGCGGCGCGGCGGCCTGGGTGCGGGCGCGGCCATGGCACGAGCATACGCTGCGGTTTCGCGATGTGCCGAGCGCTGGGGTATCGTGCCCGCGGTGAGGGCCGTCGCGATCGTCAACGGAAACGCACGTCGCGTGCGCGGCCGGATGCACAAGCGGCTCGAGGCGGCGCTGCCCGGCGCAGTGCGATTCACCGAGTCACTCGCTCACGCGCGCGCCACGATCCGCGCGGAGATCGCACGCGGCGTTGACCTCGTGCTCCTCGGCGGTGGCGATGGCACGTTCGTGATGGGGCTGACGCTGATCGCCGAGGCGTGTCGAGGCCTGGGCAAGCCGGAGCCTGCGATCGGTGTGCTGCGCCTGGGCTCCGGCAATGCGATCGCAGACACCGTGGGGGCGACCGATGATGTCGAGCGCGACCTCCAGGTGCTCGCGCGGGGCGGCGGCGTGTGGACGAAGGTGCCGATGATGGAAGCGCTCGGCGTGCGCGCGCCGTTCGTCGGCATCGGACTCGATGCGCAGGTGATCGAGGACCACGAGGCGGTCGGCCGCGTCGTCGACCGGGTTCCCGGAGGGAAGCGCTTCGTCGGCGGCAGCGCGCGGTACGTGCTCTCGGTCGCGCTGCGATCGATCCCTCGGTTCGCGACGGTCGCTCGCCCCAACGTGGTGGTGACGAACCTGGGCGGGACGGCGACCAGGATCACGCGCGATGGCGTCATCGGGGGGACGATCGAGACCGGCCACCAGCTCTGGGCGGGTGCGTGCACGCTCGTGGCCGGCGCCACGATCCCGTTCTTCGGGTTCGGTTTGAAGATGTTCGCGTTCTCGAACTCGCAGACCGGAAAGTTCCACCTGCGCTGTGGCGAGCCCGGTCTATTCGAGATCTTGCGCAACGTGCCGGCGGCGTTTCGCGGCGAGTACTTCTCCAATCACGTCACCGACTTCCTGTGTGATCGCGTGGCGCTCGAGCTCGATCGCGAGACCGCCGTCGAGGCCGGTGGTGAACTGCTCGGGCGCCGCACGCGGATCGAGCTCTCGGTCACCGCTCCCGTCACGCTGGTGTCACTGGCCAAACTTCCGTTGTGACGGATCGCGGGAGCTACCCCGCGAAACGCCTCGGGAAAGTGGAGACTCGCGATCTCGACTGAATATCTACTTTAGAAAAGCGTTTGACAGATCGAAGTAGCGCTGTTATCCGTATCAACCATCGACGGTTCGTTTCCGAGCCGACGACGACCAGGACCTCTCCGTGCGTCAACTCCACCCACATAACCTCAAATTGACCGAAAGGAAGTCGGCCGCCTCGTGGCGCCGAGCCAATTTCGTGTCCGTTTGCTCGCTCCAGGTGCCATACGGCGTCGAGAGCGATACGGGTATCACCGCGGGGGCCCCCCACCGCTAGTCTCAGTATGAACTGCGACTAGTCCGTGACAGGGCCGCCCAGGGGAAGACCTCCCCAGCGGCCCTTCGGCGTTTTCGGGCCTGGCCATCGTCGTCCGGCCCGGCGCCAACCCACACAACCGACTTTGCGACTCGTGATCTGGAATCCACAACTCCAGATGTCGAATCGCGACAGGTGCGCTCGCGGAGTCCGCGAGTGCATCGAGGCCCGAGGTGCGCCCACCGTGCGCCGCGGGACATCTCTGACAATCGAAGAGCGAATGATGGGTGCCCCGGCAGGGGCACCGGAAACCGCGCCGCGCGATCACAGGATCGCGCGGCGCACATCCCACTCTTGCGTAGTTGGTCTGCGCGCTCGGCTGAAGCCCGAGAGGTTCTGGTTCGATTCCAGAGGGTGGGACGACTGAGGTAGTGCTCGCGCGCGTCTCGTGCCGGTCCTAGCGACCCGGCGCGGTCTGCCGCTTCTCCCACGGGCCCTCCGCAGAGACGGGGCGCGCGCGAGCCAGGACTCGGGTTGGTAGCAAACTGGTTATGCACCGTATTCTTAAACCGAGAGACGTGGGTTCGATCCCCACCCGACCCACGAAGGATCAGCGGACGCGCCACCTCAGGCGCCCACGTTGGTTCGACAACCAGGTTTCGATCGACCCCCTCGGTCGAGACCGCCAAGCAGGTGAAGTGTTGCGGTGACACACCGGTACGCCATACCGGAGTCCGAGGGTTCGATTCCCCGCACCTGCTCTGACCGCGTCGACTTCACTTTGCGTCCGCGCCCCTCGCGAGGGTGAGCGGGCCGGGCTGTGCGTCTCAGGTTCCTCGGGAACACGACGCGAGCGACGCACCTTTCTCTGCGGGCTTGGCCGATCGGTTAGGCGACGGGCTTCCACCCCGACCAGACGGGTTCGATTCCCGTGGTCCGCACGTCTCGAGTCTTCTTCGCCCCTCTAGCTCAGCTGGCAGTAGCAACTGTTTCGTAAACAGTCGGTCGTCGGTTCAAATCCGTCGGGGGGCTCCGTTCATTTTCCCGTCGCCACCCGGCGACGAGCCGCGCACACCGCGTGGCTGACCGCCACCCGGCGGTCGCACTCACCAAACGCCGCCCAGGCATCTGGGCCGGAGGAAGCTCATGTTCAAGTTCACCAAGTTCTTCTCGACCGTACAGACCCCGCAGTCGCAGCCGATTCCCGGCACCAACCAGGTCGCCAACTCGGCGGGCGGCCACGCATGGCTGCTCGATGACTGGGCGCGGCTCGACCGCTTCCTTGTCCTCGGCAGCGAGGGTGGCACCTACTACATCGGCGAGCGTGAGCTGACCATCGAGAACGCTTCCATCGTCCAGCGCTGCATCGCAGCCGACGGACCACGTACCCTCGCTCGGATCGTTGATATCTCTTACTCGGGACGCGCGCCCAAGAACGATCCGGCGATCTTTTCCCTCGCGATGGCCGCGAAGCTCGGCGACGAGACCACGCGTCGTGCGGCCTACGCCGCGCTACCGAAGGTCTGCCGCACGGGCACCCACCTGATGCACTTCGCGGAGTACGCGCAGGGCTTCGGCGGTTGGGGACGCGGCATGCGCAAGGCGGTCGGTAGCTGGTTCAACACCAAGCCGGCCGAGGACCTCGCGTTCCAGCTCGCGAAGTACCAGGCCCGCGATGGCTGGTCGAACCGTGACCTGCTTCGCCTCGCGCACCCGCGCGCGGCGTCGCCGTCGCACGATCGACTGTTCGCGTGGGCGGTCAAGGGCGAGCTGCCGGCGGGCGCAGAGTCCGATCCGGCGTGCGCGCTGATCGTCGCGATGACCGAGCTCTCGTCCCTCGAGGATGTGGGCAAGGTCCAGACGCTGATCCGCGAGCGCCGCATCCCGCGCGAGTGCGTCCCGACCCAGTGGCTGACCAAGCCCGAGGTCTGGGAGGCACTGCTCGAGGCGATGCCGATGACGGCGATGATCCGGAACCTCGCGACGATGACTCGCGTGGGGCTGATCGCACCCGGCTCGGCAGCGGCGGCAAAGGTCGCGAGCCAGCTGCGTGACAAGCAGCGCCTCGCGAAGGCACGCGTGCATCCGATCGCAATTCTCGCCGCGCTCACGACCTACCAGTCGGGGCGAGGCGTACGGGGCTCGGGAGTGTGGCAGCCGGTCGCGTCGGTCGTCGACGCGATGGATGCCGCGTTCTATGCGAGCTTCGGCCTCATCGAGCCCGCGGGGAAGCGCATGCTTCTCGCGCTCGATATCTCGGGATCGATGACCACCGGCGCGGTCGGTGGGGTCGTGGGCCTGACGCCGCAGATCGCAAGCGCAGCAATGTCGCTCGTGACGGCGGCGACCGAGCCGGCTCACACGTTCATCGCATTCACCTCCGCGGGAGGTGGCTACGGTGGACAGTGGGGCGGAGGACAGTCCGGCGTGACCACCCTCGCCATTTCTCCGCGTCAGCGACTCGACGACGTGGTGAAGACGGTTGGCGGGCTCCCGATGGGCGGCACGGACTGTGCGCTACCGATGATCTGGGCGCAGAAGAACGGAATCGATGTCGACACGTTTTGTGTCTACACCGACAACGAGACCTGGGCGGGAAACGTGCACCCGTCCCAGGCACTGCGCTCGTACCGAGATGCACGGGGAATTCCGGCCAAGCTGGTCGTGGTCGGAATGACGTCGAACGGGTTCAGCATTGCTGATCCGAACGACGCCGGCATGATGGACGTTGTCGGCTTCGACACGTCCACCCCGCCGGTGATCGCCGACTTCGCGCGCACGGCAGGATCCCACCCGATCCTGTCGTAGCTGAGCGAAGGCGCGGCCCTGCGACCGCTGCCGGTGGGCAACCACCGGTATTTGGGATCGAAGCTGAGCTGGTGCTAGCGGCCGATTGTTAATCGGACGGTGGTTGGTTCAATTCCAACCGATCCCGCGACAGGTTTCAACGGGCCGAAAGGCGTCGATTATCCGTAACTATAACGGTCCTAAGGTAGCGAACTCCGGCGACGGATCTAGCGAAGCAGCAGGCTCTCTCGTCGAGAAATCGGCGAGCAACACTTCGGTCAGAGCTCATTGCGTGCCCACTGCCGTAAACCCCGCAGGGGGCGCGGTAAGAGCGACTGGTTCTCAGCTCCGCAAGGCGCGAAGGAATCATCTTCGACTCCGATCCTTGTCCGTCTTTTTTCTCCTGTCGCATGGAAGGTGAGCTCGCGGTGGCGCGAGCGCCGGGTGCTAACCGGATGGTCCCTTCACGGGGATGGGGTTCAACTCCTCCGCCTTCCGCGCTTCTCGATCATGTCCGTGTCGTCCAGCAGCCAGGACTCTGGTCTCTCTAACCAGGTACGCGGGTGCAACTCCCGCCACGGATACCACGCCCCGTTCGCAACGACGCAGCTCGTGCTGGGCACCGACGCGGCCCATGACCGCGTACGCGAGAGTTCTTCTCGGGCCGCACCCTTCAGGTGCCGAGTCCGCTTCGCGTCCCTCGCCGCGCTGCGCGCGGGGCCCCAGAAGACGCGCGCGGGGAACGCGTCTTCGACGCTTCCCGCGGCGTTGCAATTCTCCCGTGCTCACGACAAGTACATCGCAGCTCGTGCTGGGCACCGACGCGGCCCATAACCGCGTACGCGAGAGTTCAATTCTCTCAGCTGCGACCGCAGTGCTTCCGGTGAAGCGATGATCCGTCGCGTTAACAGCGCGGTGGATCCGTTCGTGGGCGCGAACGAACGATGGGTTCAACTCCCTCCACTGCGGCTAGCGTTTTTTGGAAGGTAAGGTCGCGGTTGGCGCGACGCCCGGCGCGAGTCCGGGATGCCATTTGGACGGGTTCTCCTCGGTGCCGTCAGCTCTGGTTTGCTTTGGAAGGTAAGGTCGCGGTTGGCGCGACGCCCGGCTCGAGTCCGGGATGCCATTTTGGACGGGTTCGACTCCTGTACCTTCCGCTCTTTCGCGTTCAATCGAGCTAGCCCTACACGCAAAGTTACGCGGGTTCGAATCCCGCCGGTCCTCGCAAGGGGAACGTGGCCGAGTGGATAAAGGCATTTGATTCGAGATCAAACCAACGACATCGCTGGCTAGCTCACTCGAACGCGGAGAACAGTTTCGTCCTCGTGCCCTGCCGAAGTAGCCCTACACGCAAAGTTATACAGGTTCGAATCCTGTCGCCGGCTCTCTATGCCGGCGTCGTCTAACGGCAAGACACTTCATTATCCATGAAAAACCATCGTGGCTAGCTCACTCGGGCGCGAGGACAATTTTTTCGGAGGACGGGATGTAGCTCAGGAGTGAGAGCGCGTGGTCGGGGACCACGAGGCCGCTGGTGCGATTCCAGTCATCCCGACGAACGAGCGTCGTCCAGCAGCAGGACCACGAGCAACTCACGCGTCGGACATCGTTTCGCCCGGTCCGGGCCGCAGCTCGCCGCTTATCACCTCGTAGACGTCGGTGCGATTCCGGCCGCTCGTTCAACACGCCACCGTTCCGCGGAACGGGACACGATTCTGCGAAGATCGTCGGCAGAGGTTCAACTCCTCTCGGTGGCACCAACGGTTTTGCGTCGCTCCGTCTGGGACGGTGCCGGATTCCAACCCCGGTCGAGCAGCGTTCGATTCGCTGGCGGCGTGCTGCTCGAGATTTCAGTTCGCCTGTTCGCTCTCACGAGTGATCGGGCCGCCGTGTGGTGTGACAGCCGCTAGATCGTCTCTGGCCTTTTGACACGGCAACTTTTTCTAGGTGTGGCCCAGTGGTGGGGCACTCGCTTCGGGAGCGAGACGACGCAGGTTCGAATCCTGTCGCCTAGACGCATGCAGGCGTAGCTCAACTGGCTAGAGCATTTACGCCTTCTGTCGCTCTTCGTCCGTTCGCGGGCCGTTGATCGAGGGTTCTCGACTCTTAATCGAAAGGATGCTGGTTCGAATCCAGCCGCTTGCATGCTCATGTGGACGTAGCTCAACGGTAGAGCTCAAGGTCCTGGTTCATCTTCTTCGCCCGTTCGCGGGCCGTCGACTCAGGGTTCTCGCGGATGTCGGTTCGAGTCCGACCGTCTGCACCAGTTCCAGCTCGCATCCCGTTTCCCGTCGTGCACAGCCTCGCTCGGTTCGCCGAGCCGATGCGTGACGGTTACCGGTACGCCGAAAGGCAGTGGTTCAAATCCACGGCGGGATGCGCGCTTTCTCCGCCCTTAGCTCAACAGCAGAGTGCCTGGCCGATAACCGGGTGATGGAGGTGCGATTCCTTCAGGGCGGACTGTGATCGAGGCCGAAGCCGTCGAGGCACGTGGATGTGGACCACGGTAAAGCGGGTGCGAGTCCCGTCGATCACCCCAGCGGAGGCGTTGACGGTAACGACACCGAGGCTGCCTGTAACGCAGCCGCCCTTGCGGACAACTGGGTGCAAGTCCCAGCGCCTTCACGAACGTTTTGCGGAGAGAGTGCGAGTTCTCGACCAGGTCTCATACGCCTGGTGACGCCGGTGCGACTCCGGCCTCCGCTACCAAGCCGCCGTAGACCAACGGCAGAGTCAGTGGTCTCAGAAGCCATTCAGTGGAGGTTCGAATCCTCTCGGCGGCACCAACCAGTTCGCCCGCACATTGCGGGCCGGTGAGGCGAGCGGTCCGGCGCTCGCGGCACATCAATTTCCGGATCACGAAAGGCGCGCCATGATGCACGTCGACCAGACTCGGACGCTACTGCTGACCCAGGGCTACGAGCCCATCAAGATCATCCCGTGGCAGCGCGCGATGACGCTCCTGACGCTCGACAAGGTCGAGGTCGTGGAGGAGTACGAGAAGGAGATCCGCGGCACGTCGATGATCATCAACGTTCCGTCGATCGTGCGGCTCCGCAAGGCGTTTCGCCGCTTCGCGAAGCCGGTGAAGTTCTCGCGCGTGAACATCTACGCGCGTGACGAGCACCGCTGCCAGTACTGTGGAACGAAGTGCTCGATCGTCCAGCTGACGTATGACCACGTGGTCCCGCGTTCGCGCGGTGGTCGGACGTCGTGGGACAACATCGTCTCGTGCTGCTACGCGTGCAACGCTCGCAAGGCGAACCGCACGCCGGCAGAGGCGAAGATGGTGCTCCGCTCGACG
>JBBRED010000176.1:0-17120 GCA_038203335.1 Haliangiales bacterium
GGTGTCGCGCAGCACGAACACCGCGTCTTCCCAGTGCAGCGGCGGTGCGCCGGGCTGGCTGTCGAGGAGCTGGGTCAGCGGCGTGCGGCGAAGGAGCGTGGCGATCACGGGCGCGGTGTCGGGCACGGCGAGCAGCTCGTCGAAATCGACGTCGGTGTTCTCCTCGCGTACGCGGCGCATGCCCTTCCACGCGGTGAGCCGAGCAGGCGGCTTCTGACCGAAGAAGCGCGCGCGACCGGTCCACCACGACACGGTGATATCGCGGCGCGTGATCGCGAACAGATTGTGGAGCAGCGCGTGGCGCGCCATCACGCGGATGCGGTTCGTGGTCAGCGGCTGGCTGACCATCGCGAGCGCGTTCTCGATGATCTTGCGGCGCTGGCGATCGCTGACCGACCACTGATCCGCGCGCGGGTGCACGAGGAACAGCGCATTGTGGAGCCCGGCCGCGAGTGCGAGCTCGTCTCGCTCGAGGAGAAACGCGGGCGGCCGGCACACCAGCGTGGACAGCACGGCCTGGCGCGCGTCATCGACCTCGACCTGCTCCACGCTCGCGTCGTGCA
The DNA here is from genome assembly GCA_038203335.1 of Haliangiales bacterium. Lineage (GTDB taxonomy): Bacteria > Myxococcota_A > Polyangia > Haliangiales > Haliangiaceae > JABFXX01. The sequence continues at coordinate 564 of JBBRED010000176.1, forward strand.
GCTCCTGGTCCCAGCGATCGACATCGGGCAGCGGAATCGGAGCACCGATGTGCAGCTCGCCGCCCGCGACGAGCGGCTTGACGAACGTTGTCAGGAACTCGCGAACGTGCGTCTTCGCCATCACTTCCCGGGAGGCAAGAGCTTGCGATCCGGTGCGTCGGGATAGCCCCACAGCGCGAACCGACCGACCTCGTCGTTGACGACGCTCGCACCGGCCGGCGCATCCGCGGCGTAGTCGATGGTCTCGGCGCGATCGACCTCGAGCTTCGCGAGCGAGCGACGCTCGAGCGTCTGGAACGCGCTCTCGCCGACCTGGAACGGCGTGCCGTCCATGGTGAACACGGTGACGAGGCCAGCGGTGTGACCGAGCGCGCGCGACAGCACCTCGGGCGAGACGCGCGGCACCACGTCCATGCCGAGTGGCACGAGCAGGCCGGGCGTCAGCTCGCACAGCAGCTGACCGAGCGGGATGACGTCGAGGTTCTCGGAGCCGATCACCAGGATGCCGCGATCGGTGACCGCGACGCGGTGGCCGCGCAGGCTGACCGGCGGCAGTGCGAACAGGATCCGCTTGAGGCGCTGCCCGTGCGCCACGGGGATCAGCGTGCCGACGACGCGGCGCGGAGGCCCCATCGACGCGGCGAGCTTGAGGGCGACACCGATCGGCTCGGGCGCTCCGCCGCCGAGTTGCGCCGGATCCTTCAGCCGCTCGAGCTCGAGATCGACGCGCGTGAGGTCCGCGATGTCGGAGAGCTGGAGCGGGCCGGGGAGCACGTCGACACGATCGTTTGGCCAGAACACGTGGAACGTGTCGGGCGGGAACACCGAGCTGCACGAGGCGAGATCGATCGGATGCTCGTAGCCAACGGCGACCGCGGCCGTCGCGCCGGCCGGGCGGAACACGTCGATGCCGGGCGTGCCCATGAACAGCGCGAGGATGCGCTCCGGCAGCGCGCGCACGCGGATCAGCATGTAGCCGCGCTCGCGGCCGGTGTCCTCGAACGCGCTCTGCGACCCCGGCGTGAACAGGCCGGCCTGCGCCTCGACGCGGTTGCGCCACAGGTAGCGGATGATGCCCTCGGAGAGGCCGCGCGCGACCGCGAGCAGCAGCTCGCCGCGATCGTCGTCCTCGAGGCGCTCCTTCCCGGGCAGCTTGCGGATCGAGAGCCGGAACAGCAGGCGGGCAAACGGCAGGTCGCCTTCCTTGACGTAGCCCTGCGCGAACTCGTCGCCGTGGACCATGAAGTCGGTGCCCGGCGGCATCGCGCCGATATCGACCGCGTCGTACCCGTACGGCGAGCGGTCGTCGCGGAACTTCACGAAGTGCTTCGCCGTGCCGGTGTAGATCGCGCCGCCGACGAGCCGGCACAGGCGCGCCGCCCGGTCGGCGAGGTACGACGACACGGCGGGGATGTGGATCACGATCTCGCGGCCGCCGAGCGCGGTCTTGCACTTCGTGATCGAGAGGTTCGAGAGCAGCTCGTCGAGCGCGGCCTCCGACGAGTACAGCCGCAGCCACGACACCGCGCCCTCGAGGGTCGCGAACGTCATCACGCAGAATCTTCCGAGGAGGATCCCGCGCGGATCCGGCGCCACGCCAGGCGTGAAGAACCGGGTCTGTCCCTGTGCGACGTGCTCGAGCGCCACGGTCGCAACGTAGCATGTATAGATGTGGGCATGATCCGCGCCGCCGTTCTCGCCATCGGTGTCCTCGCCGCCTGCGCGCACGACGCCGAGAAGCCCGCCACGACGAACACCTCGAACGCGATGAACCGCCCGATCACCTTGCGCGCGAACCTGCCCGCCGCGATCCAGCCGCTGCTGCCGAAGCACGGCGTCTACGTCGCCGGCGGGGGCCTGGTGTCCTCGGCGTGGCGCGTGGTGCTCGATCTCGACGCGAAGACCATCTACGCGGGCTCTGCGGCCGGTGCGAACGCACCATCGTTCGGGCCGATGGACAAGGAGGCGACGAAGGACCTCTCGCAGCGCAACCAGGAGCTGCTGATGGGCCTCGCGAACGCCGCGTGGAACGAGCCGGCCTCGAAGGACCCGCCGAACCCGACCGCGGACTACGACGAGCTGTTCATCGTGCTCGAGGGCGACGACACGTTCTTCCTCGAGGGATTCGGACCGATCCGCCAGCCCGCCGCGGCGAAGGCGATCGTCGAGCTCCGCGCCGCCGCCGGGATGTAGAGGCCGGCCGACCTTGCGAGGCGGTACTTACTCCGCGGTCGCGAGCTGGATATCGACGCGGCGATCCTGCTGCCAGGTGCCCTCGTCGGTGCCGGTCGCGTCGAGCGCGCCGCGCGTGGTGACGCCGAGCTGCGGCTTCTGGACCCCGAGGCGGGCGAGGTACTGCGAGACCGACTCGGAGCGCCGCGACCCGAGGCCGAGGTTGTACTCCTCGGTGCCGCGCGGATCGGCGCGACCGATCAACGCGATGGCCTTGCCCTTCAGCGCGCCGGTGGTCAGGCACGTCGCGATCTGATCGAGGACCTTGCGATCCTCCTCCGTCAGCTCGTCCTTGTCGTAGTCGAACTTGGGGTTCGCGGAGGGCGTCGCCTTGATCCCGCAGGCGGCGAGGATGTCGCCGCCGATCGCGAGGCCCGGGCTGACCACCTCGTCCTTGGTCAGATTCGGGGCGGGCTTGTCCTGCTTCACGACGGCCTTCGGCTCGTCCTTCGGAAGGGTGGTGGCCGTCTTGGCCTTGTCTTTGGAGCAGCCGATGAGGGCGGCAAGGACGAGGGCGACAGACATGGTCTTCATGGGGCGAATCCTGCCACATTCACCCTCGCATTCACGAATTCGACTGGGCTTCACGGTGTTCTCTCACAGAGGTCTCATGGTGCAACGGTTCAAGATCACGTTCCTTACGCTCGTGGTGATCGCGATCGCGGCCTGCGGTGGAAAAAAATCCGATGCGCCGAAGGCCAAGGACGATGCGGCGTCGGGACCGCAGGTCGCTCCGCTGACGATGCCGCCGAGCGGCGTCGACAAGATCGCGCGCATGGGCTTCGTCTACGGCGATGGCTGGCAGCTCTACGACAAGGCGGTCGCGGCAAAGGGGAAAAAAGATGTCGCCGCTGCGAGGTCACTCGCGGAGTCGTCGATCGCGAAGGATCCGTATCACCTCGACGCGCATCGGCTGCTCGCGGTGCTGCTCGCGGAAGCGGGCGAGTACGCGGCGGTCGTGGATCACCTGGTCACGATCCTCGCCGACGACTACTGGAAGTACGGTCCCGCGCTCGCGAAGGACGAGGAGCTGAAGGAGTTCTTCACCACACCGCACGGCCAATCGGTCGCCGCGCTCGCGCAGAAGCTCCACGACGACTATCAGAAGCGCATCGCGACCGGCGTGTGGCTGGTCGGTCGTCGAGGGTCGTTCAAGTGGCCGAAGGACCAGGGCGTGCAATCGGCGAGTACACGCGGCGAGCTCTACGCCTACGATCGCGAGACCCGGCGCTACCTGCGGCTCACGCACACCGATCATCGCGTCGCCGGCTTCGTGCGCGCGGCGAGCGGCACCGAGGTGGCGATCATCGGCTACGACAAGATCGATCGCCCGAAGACCCCGGAGGGCGCGACGCCGACGTTCGTGAAGTCGTGGGTGATCGTGCTCGACACCACGGAGTGGACCGCCGTCGGTCCGAAGATCCAGCTCGGCGCGGGGCGAGAGATCGCGGTCGGATACGGCGCCGGTGATCAGCTGCTGGTCGCAGTGGACGGCAACGTGTCGACGGTCGACAAGGCCACCGGCAAGGCGACGAAGGTCGCGACGCCCGCGCCGGGGTCGCGGATCTCGCTCACGCTCGAGGAGGGTCGCGTGCTGCGCACGACCGACGGCGTCGAGGCGGCGTGGACCGGCGATCCGGCGACCGCGACCGCGCTGAAGGCGACCGGCGGCGCGCCGATCGCGATCCCGGAGTCGGGCTCGGTCTCACAGGCCTCGGTATCTCTCGCACCCGGCGGCGCACACCTCGCGTTCGCGACCGCGGTCGATCCGTGCGCGAAGGACCTCGCGCCATCGCTCTACGTCGCCGACACGAAGAAGGGCACCCTCAAGCATCTGCTGACCGCGAAGAGCCGCTTCCCCACGCACTGGATCGATGCCACCACCCTGGCGTACGAGGATGGCGAGGGCGCGATCCGGATCTGGGACGCCACCACGGGGCGCGAGGCGCAGAAGCTCGATAACAAGGTCGGCATCGCGCTGGACGTGCTGTCCCTGGCGCCTGCACCACTCTGCAAGGCCGCCCCCCCCGCCGTGGACGCGGGATCCGGCGTGCCCGATGAGCCCCTGCCGCCCGAGGAGGGCTCGGCGGGACCGGTCACTGCGCCCCAATAAGGAGCGCACGAGATCCTGCCGCGATAGAATTTACCGGTGCGCATCTTCCTTGTCCGGCACGGCGACGCTGTCCCTGAAGAAGACGCCGGCAGTGACCGCGATCGCTGGTTGTCCTCGAAGGGCCGCGAGCACGTGCGGATCCTCGGGCGGCTACTCCGCGAGCAAGGCGTCGCGCCCGAGGCGATCCTGTGCTCTCCCCTGCCGCGCGCGGTCCAGACCGCGGAGCTGCTCGCGCAGGCGCTCGACTACCTCGGCATCGTGACCTCGCTACGGTGTCTCGAGCCATCGGCGCAGCCCCGGGTCGCCGGCAACGAGATCCGCGCCGCCGCGAGCCCGGTGCTCGTCGTCAGTCACGAGCCCGCGATCTCGTCCCTCGGCGCGTTTCTGCTCGGCATCCCCGCGTTCCCACAGTTCCGCCCCGCGCAGTGCTGCGGGCTCGAGAACGGCAAGCCCACGTTCTCGGCGCGCCCGGATCTCAACGCCGTGCAGCCGCTGTTCGTCGATTAGCCCGCGACGCCGACGTCGAGCGTCGCGATGATGCCTTCGGCCGGCGGCTCAGAACGTGCCCGGTTCGAACATGTCCCCGAAATCGCTCGCCGCCGCGACGCTGGCGAGCACGGGCAGGTGGAAGATCTTCTCGACTGTTTTCACGAGCGAGCTGTGCGTGTACATGGTCGCCGAGGTCCCTGGGACCACGTGGGCGCCGAGCGCGACGAACGGGATCAGGTTCGTGGAGCTGCCCTCATCCCACGTCAGGAAGATCACCGCGTCGTGGGCCTGCGCGTAGGCGATGATCCGCGGCAGCTCTGCGGCGAGCCACGTATCCCCGGCCTTGATCGCCGCCGCGGACGACACCAGCTGCGATGGGCACCCGGTCGCGCCGTGCATGTCGTGACAGAGGTCCGGCGTGATGAACACATAGCCGGTCAGCTGGCCGCCCGCGAGGTCGGCCGCGAGGTCGGCGTACGACTTGTGATGATCGGCGCACGCCGATGCGGCTGCGCTCGGAGGCGTGCCGGCGACATCGCGAAAGAATACGAACGGATCATGCTTCGCCGCGTAGTTGCCGCTGCTCGCGATCGGGCACGTGTGCGAGGCGATGCCCTCCTGGTAAGCCATCCACGGGACGCCCGCGGCGGTCAGCTGCGTCGACAGGTGGGCCGTGCTGCCGGTGCTGTTCGACATCGAGGCATCGTTGTCGGTGGTGAACGTGGTGTCCGAGAACGCGTTGGTCCCCGCCTCCATCCATATGTAGTGGGGCTCGCTGACGAGGTTCGGCAGCGCGTCCTTGAAGTTCGTCGCGTGGTTCGCCGTCGCGAACAGCCCGTTGATGTAGGGCGCGCTGGTCGTGTTGCCGTAGATCGCGGTGTCCGCCTTGTTCTCGAGCGGAATCACGAACACGGTGCGGATCGGGTGTGTAGTCGGACTGTCGATCGCGGCATCGCTGGAGCCGACGGCGGCATCGACGTCGTCGTCGTCACCGGCTGCGCTGTTGTTCGAGCCACATGCCGAGAGCGCGACGAGGAGCACGAGGGTGGTTGGCCGCATGAATCTGCCGGGAGCCTCGTTCAACTCGGGGATGTCCACAAGTAACAACGGTGCGTCGTCGAGGCCGCAGGTCACACCGGCAACAAGCCCGATCAGTCTCCTCACAATCAATTCCGGGAGTCTGGCGAAATACGCGAAGGGTTCGCCGGAGCCGGCCACCCTTTGTCCGAATCGCTCGTCCAGCCCCGCAGGAGAATCATGAACCGCCTCTACACCGCTGCCGCTCTCCCGTTCCTCCTTCTCACGTCCGTGGCGCTTGCCGAGCCCTGCCCGGCCGCGGTGACGGAAGCGGTGAAGAAGGCGTTCCCGGACGGTGCGATCACGAAGTGCGCGGCTCATCTGGAGAAGGGGCAGAAGCAGTTCGAAGCAAAGGTGACTCGCGGCAAGGCGAGACTCGAGATCGACCTTTCGCCGACCGGAGATATCCTTCTGATCGAGGAACCGATCGCGCTGGCTGACCTACCGAGTCTCGTGGCCAAGGCATTTGCGACGCGGTACCCCAAGGCCAAAGCGACGAAAGCCGAGAAGATGACGAAGGGCACGGAGGCAACCTTCGAGATTGCGTTCCAGCTCGGCGGACGACGAAAGGAAGCGACGTTTTCGCAAGCGGGCGACTTCGTCGAGGAAGAGTGATGCCGAGATAGGACGCCCGGGCCAACCCCGAGGAATTGAGGGCCAAGAAACCGGTGAAGGGATGGCCAATGCCGGCCACCCATCTCGTGAAGCAATCACCTGAATGACTGACCTCAGAAGGAGCATCATGATCCGCATCTCCACCATCTCATTTACTCTCGCCGCGGGCGCTCTCGCCGTTGGCTGCTCGTCGTCGACGCCGCAAGTCGTCTCGGGACGGGTCGAACGAGCCGGATTCCCGGCGCAGGTGGACGCCGTCAGAGTCGTCCGCTCGGGCTCGGCTGTTGTGGAGTCGACGGTGGCCAGCGATGGATCGTTCTCGCTCACGATTCCGCCTGGCAAGGGCTATCGGATCGAGCTCGTCTCGTCTGGACAGCCGGGCCTCGTGTTTCCCCGTCAGACAGGCGTGATCGACGCCGCGTTCACGATCCGGAATGGAACCAAGCCGTTCGATCTCGGAATGGTGCGGTTCGTAGGTGATGCCGCCACGCGAACCTACAAGCAAGGACCTGCCACCGGTGGTGACGACGTCGAGTGTGAGGACGGGGTCGATCCGAACGGCGCAGTGTGCGTGGACGACGATGACGAGGAAGGTGCCACCTGCGAGTCCGATGGCGGCGCGGACTGTGTGGACGGGATCGACTCGGCCACCGGCCAGGAGTGCGATGGAGGGCCCACGGCCAACCAGAACGACGGCGAGACCGACGATGGCGAATCCGACGACGGCGCCCTCCCGGGTCAGGCCGCGGTCGCCGACCATAACCTCCCGGCGGCGATCGGTTGCAGTGACGGCGAAGAGGGGGATGACTAGTCCTCTACATCGTCTGCGCGTGCTGATCACCGTGATCGCGGGGACGTCCGCAGCCGTGCGCGCGGAGCCCTGTCCGGCGATCGCCATCGTCGAAGGTCCTGCCGTGCTGCGCGATCCTGTGATCGCAGCACTGAACGCCCGCGCGATCGAGACGGCTCCTCGCGGTGATTGCGCCAGTGTCACGGCGTACCTCTCACAGACCGACGCCGGTGTCGTGGTGTCGATCGTCGATCGAACAGGTCGAGTCAGCGAGCGGCAGGTCGTGGACGTGACAACGGCCGGCAGCCTGATCGAGAGCTGGGCTCGTCCCGAGCTGGACGCGATGCTGCTCACTTCCAGACATGTTGCTACGCGCGCGCCACAGATCGCGGAGCGCGAACAACCGGCGGTCCTCGCGCGGAGTGCGCTGACGTCGATTCCCCACGGCCCACCAATCAGGGTGGCCTTCGATGGGAGCAGCTCGCTCGGGTCCGATGGATCGCTGTGGTTCGGACTCTCCGGGCTTGCGTGTGTCCGCCTCGGCGCGACGTGTGCCGGGGTCATGGCGCGAGTAAGCCAGGACACCGAGATCCGCGGAGACTCCGAGAGGCTCCAGACATCGCGCCGCGCGATCGACCTCATGCTCCTGCTCGACGTGCCGCGTGTTCACGATGGCTGGAGCTGGACGCCCGGCGTTCAGCTCGGGCTCGCGTTCAGCCGCAATGTCTTCGCTCCGGAGTCCGGCACGCCGTCGATGGGTACGGTCGAGGTGGACGGCGGCAGCCTCCGTGTCGGGGCGCACGTCGCGGTTGCGAGGCACCTCGGCGGACGGTGGGCGCTCGGGCTCGACCTGGCCATCGATGCCTCCGTATTTTCGCCGGCCGATGCCACCGATATGGAAGCGGTGCGGATTGCAGCGCAACCCCGCGCCTTTCTCCGCACTGGCCTCGAGCTTCGCTACGAGGGACTGTGAAGGGAAAGCTGCTCGCACTCCGACGTTCGCATGGCTCGGTCGTCGAGATGTCCGACGAAGCGCTCGTCGCTGCGTGCAGTGTCGGAGAAAATGCCGCTCTCGGCGCGCTCTTCGATCGGCATCGCTCCCACGTGCGGCGGTTCATCGGCCACCTTGCCGGTTCCGATGCGCGGGATCTCGACGATCTGGTCCAGTCCACGTTCTTGGAGGTCTATCGCAGCGCCGGCCGGTTTCGTGGCGACGCAGCGGTTCGGTCGTGGATCTTCGGGATCGCGAACAACGTCGTCCGTCAACACGCGCGCGGGGAGAGCCGGCGGCGGCGCACCCTGACAGCGCTCGAAGCGGTACCTCCGTCGACGGCGCCAGGTCCCGAGGGGCCGCTGCTTCGAGGCCAGCAGATCGCGCTCCTCGCGACCGCACTGGAGAAACTTCCGCACGATCTTCGGGTCGCGTTCGTGATGTGCGACGTCGAGGACGTTGCAGGAACCGAGGCCGCGCGGATCCTCGGCGTGCGGCCGGGAACGCTCTGGCGCCGGCTTCACGACGCTCGTCAGTTTCTGCGCAACGCGCTCCACGAGGGAGGTTGAGAATGCTCGACTCGATTGTCGCCGCCCCTCCGTGCCCGGGGACCGAAGCGCTCTCGCGCGGTCTTCGACACGACGAGCCGCACCCATTCCAGTCGCACCTCGATTCATGCAGCGCGTGTGCTCGCGAGGTGGAATCGCTCCGATCCTTTCTGGCCCTCGCGCGCGAGTTGCCCCCGGCTCCGGAGGGGAGCGAGGACGTCGAAGAGCGGCGTGCGCAGATGCTCGCACTCGCATCCGCGATGCCGCCGCGCCGCAGCAAGTACCGCCGTACCTTCGCGTTCGCATCGGTGGGAATCGCGGCGGCCGCAGCCCTCGTCATCGTCATCGTCATGGCCCCCCCGACCGCATCTCCCATCGATCGATCCCAGATCACGACGGAGCACGGGCCGCCGCCAGGATCGGAGCGACGCGGGATCGTTCACTCGGAGCCCGGGGCGATGTTCACGTTGGTCGGAAGTCAGCCCGACGAGATCGTGCGACTCCGCGGCGGCACGGTCCTCATCGAAGTCAGCCCACTTCACGTGGGAGAGCGATTTCGTGTCATCACGGGGGACGCAGAAGTCGAGGTGCGGGGCACCGCGTTCGAAGTCGTTGTCGAAGCGGATCACCTGCGCGCCGTACGGGTTCGCCATGGGCGGGTCGAGGTTCGCCGTGGTGCCGAGCCTCCGATCCTGCTCGGCGCAGGCCAGCGATGGGACGCCGAACCGATCATGGTTCCGAGGGTGGTGTCGCGCGAACCAAACCACGAGGCTGGCCTGCCGCGCGTGCGTGCTCCCAGCGTCACCAAGCCACCCGCGTCGAGGCCATCGCCGGTCGCTACGCCGGCGGAGAGCGCGTTTCAGGATGGAATCACCGCCCTCCATGCGGGAGACACGCCTGCCGCAACCCTCGCCTTCGAACGGGCGATCGCGACCAACGCGAGCGGATCGCTCAGCGAGGATTCGAGGTTCTGGCTTGCCGTCGCACGGGCACGCGGCGGTCAACGCGCGGGCGCAATCCGAGCGTTCGAGGAGTTTCTGGCCGTTCACCCGCGCTCGGTTCGAGCCGGGAAAGCGTCGGCGATGCTGGGCTGGCTGCTGCTCGAAGGCAGGGACCTGGATGGGGCGAAGCAACGGTTTCAAGCCGCGCTGACGGATCCAGCAGCGGATGTTCGTGCGAGCGCCGAGGCCGGCCTCGCGGAGTTGCCACGCCAGAGCCCGTGACAATTCGGTGAAGGAAGCCGGTCGAGCGGCCACCCACCAGCATGTCACCACTCCTTCGTTTCGCCCTCGTCACGATCGTCGTATTGTGTGCCCCTCGGATCGTGGGAGCCCAGGCACTCGAGACCGAGACTGCGCGCGTGCTGCCATCGGGCATGCTCGAAGCGGGGGCAGGAGTCGAGGTTCAAGGATCGTCGGAAGGTACCGAGACCGCCGGGCCGCTGTTCGTCGAGCTCGGGATCGCTGATCGCTTCGAGCTCGTTGTCGAACAGGTCGCGTTCACCGCTATCCGCCCGACGCCCGGGATGTCCGCCACCGGAATTGGCGATCTCGAGCTGACTCTCGTCGGTCTCGCAGCGAAGGAGCGGAGGGTGTTGCCGGCGATCGCTCTGGCGGGTGAAATCAAAGTGCCGCTCGCCAAGAACGCCGAGATCGGAACCGGCGAGTATGACTACACGGGGTACCTGGTACTCAGCAAGCGCTTCGGTCGCGCCGATGTACACGCCAACCTGGGCTACACGCTGCTCGGTGCACCGCCGGACACGAAGGTGAACAACCTGATCAACTACGCGCTTGCGATGACCTACCGCGCGACCGAACAGCTCGAGCCGTTCGCCGAGATCTACGGGAACACGACGTCCTCCGCGAAAGCGGTTAACGGTGGGATGGTAAACCCGGAGTTCGCTGGAGGTGAGCTCGTGGGCGTCGCTGGGTTGAGCTACCGCCCACGGACGTGGGCCAAGCTCTCCCTCGGCGTGAGCCTCGACAACAATCTCGCTGTCCTCGTTCACCCGGGCATCACGATCTACCATCAGCTGTTTTGAGCCAGCCGTCGGTCCCAGGCAACCTCCCGGGAGCTGCTACACCGCGCGTTCTGCACGTTCAAGTGGGGCGATCGACTCGATGCGGTTGCGCCCTGATCAATCCATCACGTAGAGGTCCCAGCGAAGCCGGCGCGCGACGCCGGTCGAACGCAGCACCAGACCGCCCGCGGTGAGTTCACCCGAGGCTTCGACCTGCACGCGCTGCACGCGCGGGCCGAGGCGTGTCACGGTGCATCCCGTGCACGCGATCGGCGAGCCATCGTACATCGCGGTGAGGCTGCCGCCGCTCGCGAGCGTGAACGCGGCGCGGCCCGTGGTGTGCGAGACCGCGCCCGCGACGTCGTAGACATCGGCGACATCGGTCGGGCCGATCACGGTCGGCGACGTCTCGGTGGCGAGCGTGTCGATCGTGGCGTCCAGCATCGGGACCAGTCCTCCATCGACGAGCAATAGCGGCAGCTCGGTGAGCGGCGCCGGGATCGTGGCCGCGACACCGCCCTCGTAGAGGGTGCCGTCGCGCCAGTCGACGAGCAGACCCGGCGGAAGCGTGGTGGTCACCGTGGTCGCGCCGCGGGTCACCGCGGGGACGGCGTACAGCGACGGTCCGAAGTAGAACGCGGCATCGACGCGCGCGAGCTCGCGCCGCTCGGGGTGGAGGAGCCACGGGCTGATCACGACGGGCGTGCCGGTCTCGTGGGCGTGCGCGGCGAGCGAATACAGATACGGCGCGAGCCGCGTGTGCAACCGCGCGTACGTACGCCATGCGGTCTGCGCCTCGGGCGAGGACCAGATCGTGGCCTTGACGCCGCCGCCGGAGCACGCGTCCTCGTCGTGCATGTCGGACGACATCGCGCCGACCTCGATCCAGCGCGCGAGCAGCTCGCCGTTCGCGGTGTCGTCGGTGTTGTGCTGGCACTTGTAGCCGCCGATGTCGGAGCCAACGTGCGCGACCCCCGACATCGAGAGCGTGATCGCCGCGCGAACCTGCGCCGGCAGGCCTTCTGCTTGCCCGAACGAGGCATCGGGATCTCCGGACCACGTCATCGGCGCGTACTGCTGCGCGCCGGTGTAGCCCGAGCGCGAGAAGTAGAACCAGTCGCCGGGCCGCAGCTGCTCGAGCGCATCGTGCGCGGCCTTGTCGTAGAGCGTGGGGAATGCGTTGTGCAGCGACACGCCGGTGGAGCCGTCGTGCCCCGTCCAGCTTCCCTGCACGTACTCGCCGAAGTCGTACATCCAGCCGGAGTAGCCGAGATCGAGCGCGCGCTTGAACTGCTTCGCGAACCACGCGACCGCGTCGGGGTTCGTGGGATCCATCGTGTAGACGGTGAGCGCTCCGCCGCTGATCAGCGTCACCTCGCCGGGCGTGCCCTCGGGCGTCTTCAGGAAGTACTCGTTCGCGACGCCCTCCGCCGTGACCGCCGCCAGCGGGCTCGCCGGATCGCTCGAGAAGTACGGGTTGTAGTAGCCGAGGACCTTGTAGCCGAGGTCGGTCGCCGAGGTCACCCACGCGGCGATCTGCGCCTCGTGCCCGATCTCGCTGCCGTTCGGCAGGAAGTGCAGCGCGTCATCGGCCATGGTGATCGCGAGATCCGCGTCGCGCATCGCCTGGATCTCCGAGACAGCGCCCACCATCCCGCCGCGATTGATCCGCCGGCGCGGTCCGAAGCTCCACTCCGGCGGCACCATCGGTCGGCCCGTGGCCGCCGTGAACGTATCGAGCGCCTGGACCGGCCACGGTCGCGCGTCGCCGGCGTGTGGGACGTAGATCTCGAACGCGAGCGTCGGCCCGACCTCCCATGCGCGCCAGGCATCCGGCTGTTCCGACGCCAGCTCGAACTGATTGAAGTACGTCGTGTCGAGCCAGAAGCCGTAGCCCGCCGTCGAGAGGAAGAACGGCACCGGGTAGTACGTCATCGCTCCGCCGTTCGGATACGGGTTGTCGGGCGACGGCGGCGCGGACTCGCCCATGGTCAGCCCGCCCTCCTCGGGCCAGTTGTAGATCGACATGCCGCGGTGGTCGACGCGGTCGTAGCGCTCGCCCATACCGAGGAACCCCTCGTCGGCCGGCGAGGCAAAGCCGATCTCCCAGGCGCGCACCTCCGCGGTACCGGCATGCGCCTCGACGCGCAGCGCGCCGGCGCGGATCACGTGCGTGACGTGGATGCACGTGTCGTCCGTGCCTCGCAGCGAGACATCGATCGTATCGGCGGTCTGCGTCGCCGACACCACGCGCAGATCCTCACGCCACGGATCGAAGTGCGGCTCGAAGAAGAAGTACCCGTTGTAGAGCGCCTTGCCGATGCCCATCGTGCCGGTCGTCCACCCGAGCGTCCCGGTCGACACCAGCATCGCGCCGCTCGCGTCGCGGACCGTGAGCGAATACGGGTTTGTCGCGATCTCCACGGTCATGTCGTCGCTCGCGAGCGTGAGCGTGGCCGCGGAGACGCCGTCGCCGCACTCGGGCGAGCCGCAGCCGGTGACCGCGAGCGAGACCACGAGCGCAGTCAGGACATGGCGCATGGGCACCTGTAGCGCGCCGCCGGTCGCGCCTGCAAGGAAGACCGCTCGTGGCGCGTTTGGCCGGAACATTGGCGCCCGCGGCGCGCACATGGTGAGCCGGCCGGTCAGAACGTGCCTGGCTCGAACATGCCGCCGAAGTCGTTCGCGGCCGTGATCTCAGCGGATCGACTCGAGGCCCTTCCGAGCGCTCTCCCGCGCAGACAGGTTCGGATCGTTCGCGGCCGCCTGAAAGCGCCGACGTGCCTCGTCGATCTCTCGCGTGTCTACGAGCAACCACCCGAGCATCGCCGAGGCCTCGCCGGCGCGCGTGCTCTCCGGGAAGGCGTCGAGAAACGACCGAAACGCGATGATCGCCTCGCCGGTGCGCTTCAGTCGCGCGACCGCGACCGCGTGCCAGTAGGTCGCGTCCTCGGTGAGCGCACCGTCGGGCGCGAGAGCAATCGCGCGACTGAACGCGGCCGCCGCCTGACCGTACCCGCCGAGCCGCATCGCCTCCCATCCGGCGTTGAATGCGAGCTCCTGCGGATCTGCGGCGGCGGGTGTCGCCTCGAGATTCCCCGCCCCTACCACGCGCTGCGGGTCGCGTTGCCTCGGCGCCGGCCGCAGCGCTGGTGATCGCGCCGGCGGGAGAGGCGGCACCGCAGCGGGTGGCGGCACGCTGCTGGCCGCCGGCGCACGCCAGGCGTCACCTCCGACGAGGAAGATCGGGGGCGCGCCGGCATGCGAGACCTCGACGCGTCCGTGAACGACCCGAACCGCGAGCAGCCGATCGGCTGCGGCGACGACCTCGAACGAGGTACCACGCACCTCGATCTGATCGGCGCCAATGACGATGCGGAAGCGCTCGCCGGGCGCGAGGGGATCCACGTCGACATCGATCGTGCCGTCGCGCAGTCGCACGATCTCGTCCGGCGGCGCGGCCGCGCGCGTGAAGGCCGCCCCCGCGTGCGCATGCACGGTGCCGCGAACCGGATGACCGACCGCAACCTTCGGCGGCGCATCGGTCGTTCGCAGTGCGAGCACGGCACCCGCGGCGAGAGCGGCGCATGCCGCCAGCGCAGCGACCCAGCGGAGCCGGAGCGGGGCCCTCCCCTTCGCAACCGGCGCCGTCGCAGCCGGCGGGGCCACGACCGGATCCCACGCCGCGAGCAACACGGTGCGCCGCTCTTCGAGATGAGCGGCCGGCGGCAGCGTCACCGGCAAGTCCCGCGCGAGCGCGATTGCCTCGCGGGTTTCGTCCACGAAGGTCTGACACGCCGCGCACGAATCGACGTGGAGCGCGATCGGGCCGTCGAAGCCGACGTGGATCGCTCGGTCGAGCTCGAGCTCTTCCGGACAGGCGCTCACGCGGGCCCCTTTGCGAGGGCCGCGCGCAGCGCGCGGCGTGCGACGTGGAGTCTGCGCCACAAGGTGCCCTCGGGAACCTCGAGCACACGCGCCACTTCGACGCCCGGAATCTGTTCCAGATCGCACAGGATGAATGCGACCTGCTGGTCGTGCGGGAGCGTCTCGAGGGCATCGGCGATCCGCATCAGCCGCCGGCGACGGTCGACCTCGCTGTCGGGCTGATCCGGCGCGGGGAGCGGCACCGTCGCGAAGCGATCCTGGTTGACGCGCCGCCGCTTCTCGCTGCGGATGTGATGCCGCGCCACGTTCGCGGCCACACCGAGGATCCAGGTCTTCACCGACGAGTGGCCCTGAAACTGTGCGGCGGTTCGCGGCAGCTCGAGAAACGTCGCCTGGACCACGTCGTCACGTGACAGCTCGTCGACCGCCGGCAGCCGCGAGACGAAGCGGTAGACCGCCGCGTGAAACCGATCGAACAGCCCACCAAGGGCCGCGCGATCGCCCGTGCCGCACGCGGCGAGCAGGGCTTGGTCCGAAAGATCACCGGAATCACCCGAGACACGGCGCAGGGGAACCAGACGGCCCATCATCGGACTCCAAATCTCAGGCCCGCGCCAACGCGGGCGAACAGCCGCGGTTCGGCGCTGGCCTCCGCCGAGAGCGAACCCTCGACGTCCGTCACCTGTGAGACGTCGATCGCGCCGGTCAGATCGATCGCGACTCCATGACCGACGAGGATCGCCCAGCCCACGTGGGCATCACCACGGAGACCGAACGTCTCGCTGCCCTGAGCCATACCGGTCGCGTGCGAGCCGGTGTGGACCGATCCCATCCCGGTTCCGAACCCGATCGTGAGTGTCGTGGGCCCGAGCGCGAATGGAATGTCGCCGCCGAACAGCACGTCGGCAGCGTGCCGCTCTCGCTCGTCCCACATGCCCGCTCCATCGACGACGGTCGCCATCCGACCGCGCGCCGACACGCAGACGCGACCGACCTGGATACACATGCCGAGCACCACGCCGAGCCAGCTGGTCTGATCATCGGCGATCGATGCCTCGCCGGCGGCGAACCCCTGGATGCTGCGCGGCGTGACGTACGCCGCGGCCGCCTGGGTCGCGGCCTCCCGGAGAGGGCGCGATGGCACGACCACGAGCGGCGCGGCCACGATCACCGGATGGGTGAGAAGCGGTCCCTCGAAGTCATTGCGGCTCCACGATTCGATCACCGTCGCTGCGGTGGCGAGATCGGAGACGATCCGCTCCTCGGTTTGAGCCCCCATGCGAACGACCACGATGGCGGCCCCGCGACGTTCGAGCCGCGCACTCGATGGCAGGCACGCCACGGTCGGAGTCTCGACACCGTGCTGCGAGAGCAGGTCGCGGACCGCACCGACGAGCGCCGGATCACCGGCGAGGTCGGCAGACGGTGGACACGGGTCCGCGCGCACGGGCGCCGCGAGCACGGAGCTCGCGACGGCGCCGAGGACGAACGCGCGGATCATGGTGGAAGTTAGTTCCCGACGGTGCGCCATCCCTTCGCGATGATCTGACGTGCATTGAATGCCAGCCCCGCGACGGCCACCGGAACTACCTGAAGTACGTGATAAACCAGCGCAAACGCGAGGCCGTGTTCACGGGACACTCCGCTCAGCCGAAGGCCGATCACCGCCCCCAGCTCGAGTACGCCCACCGTCGCGAACAGTACGGGGGGGCGGTAGATGACCGTAATCGCCGCCACCATCCGCCCCATCCAGGTCGCGGATGAGAGCCACGCCGCGATCGGACGGAGAAG
>JBBRED010000177.1:0-17106 GCA_038203335.1 Haliangiales bacterium
GGCCTGCTCGCGATCCTCGTCGCCGGCAGCCTCGCGCTCGCGTCGGTGCCGTCATGATCCTCGTCGTCGATCGCCTGACCGTGAAGCGCGGTACGCGCACCGTGCTCGACGAGGTATCGCTCTCGGTCGCGCCCGGCGAGATCGTCGGCGTGATCGGTCCCAACGGCTGTGGCAAGTCCACGCTCCTCACCTCCGTGGCCGGCGTGCTCGCGCCGCGCGATGGCCGCATCACGATCGATGGCGCCTCGGTGTGGGGCACGCGCGCCGACCGCACACGCGCGCGCCGCGCTCTCGGCTACGTGCCCGAGGGCGCCGATCCGCCCGGCTTCCTGCGCGCCGCCGAGCTCTGGGCCCTGTGCGCCGCGTCGCGCGGTTGCGAGCCACCCACCCTCGCGCTTCGCGCCGCGCTCGGTCTCGCCGACGTCGCCGACCTCGCCCTCGATCGCATGTCGCTCGGCCAGCGCCGGCGCGCATGCCTCGGCGCGGCCCTGCTCGGCCCGCCGAAGCTGCTCGTGCTCGACGAGCCCGACAACGGCCTCGACGTGCTGCGCCTCGCCGCCCTCGTCACGCTGCTCCGCGATCACGCCGCGGCCGGCGGCGCGACGATCCTCGCCTCGCACGACGCCGCCTGGCTCGACGAGCTCGACGCTCGACGCGTGGAGCTCGGCGCCCGTCCCTGACGTCCGACAAATGCGTCCGACAAATGGCGTCCGACAAATGGGGTCCGACCCCATTTACCGGACACCATCCCTGTCCGACAAATGGGGTCCGACCCCATTTACGCGACCCCATTTACGCGCGCAGCTCGCGCACGCCGGTATGCATGCGCCGGCGCAGCAGCGTACGCAGCGTCGAGCCGTCCTCGTAGCCAACGGCCTGCGCGATCGCGTCGACCGCGTCGCGTGTGCCGCGGAGCAGGTGCACGGCGCGCTCGAGCCGCAGGTCCTGCACGAACGAGATCGGCGACCTGCCGAGCACGGCACGAACGCGCCGCTGCACCGTGCGCTCGCTCGCGCCCACCGCACGCGCGGCCTTCGCGAGCGCGAACGGCTCGGCGAGGTGCCGGCGGATCCAGGTCTCGAACCGCTTCACGATCTCGTCGTCGTGCGCCACGTGCCCCGGCACCACGAACGGCGCCTGCGACGGCCGGTCGTCCAGCAGCAGATACCGCGCGACCAGGCTCGCCACCGTGGGGCTCCGACCGCGGATGATCGCGAGCGCGAGATCGAGGTGCGCGAGCGCGGCGCCGCCGGTGAGCACCTTGCGATCGGCGACCAGCATCTCGGCGTCATCGAGCTCGACCGTCGGAAACCGCTCGCGGAACGTGGGCCCGAGCCACCAGCTCGTCGTGGCGCGATGACCATCGAGCAACCCCGAGCGCGCGAGCACGAACGTTCCCGTGCACGCCGCCGCGATCCGGGCGCCGCGCCCATGCCAGCGCTGGATCAAGGCGATCGCGTCGTCGACATCGGGCCGCTCGATCGCCGCGACGATCGTCGCTGGCTGCTTGCACGCGAGCGCGGGCACGATCACGAGATCCGGCGCGCGCGATGGCGCCGCGACCACCGGCACCACGAACCCGTGGTGCGTCTTCACCCGCGCGCGCACGCCGACGATCGACACGTCGTACGTCTGCGGCGCACCGAGCTCGCTCGCGACCTCGAACGTATCGACGAGCGTCGACAGGCCGGTGTCGAACACGTCCTCGAGAGCGAGCACCACGATGCGCATGGCGGAAACGATACCATAGCTGTCGTTTCCGCCACTGCCGCAGAGGACACGCGCGGCCTATCGTGACGTCATGCAGAAACTCGGATTCCTCGCCCTCCTCGAAGCAAAACCCGGCAAGGCCGACCAGGTCGCGGCCCTCCTCCAGAGCGCTCAGGCCCTCGCCGCCAAGGAGGCCGGTACCGTGGTCTGGTATGCGTTCCAGGTCGGGCCACAGAGCTTCGGCATCTTCGACACCTTCGGCGACGAGGCCGCGCGCACGGCCCACATCCAGGGACCGATCGCGCAGGCGCTGATGGCGCATGCGGATGACCTCCTCGCGTCACCGCCGGATATCAAGAAGATCGATGTGCTCGCGCTGAAGTAGCCGTCGTCGAGTCGACCGCCACGGCGCCAGCCCTGTGCACCGACTCTCATGCAGGGCGGGTGATTTTACCGCCAAGCCGCGGAGCCGCGGCTTGGCGGTGAAGAACGGGAGGTGCCGATGCAAACAGCACCGCAGTGCCAGCACCATAGTGCCGCCGCGCGAAGACGAGGAATCCGCCTTGGCGGTTAACTCGACACCGGTGCCGTGAGGCGTTCCCACTCATCCAAGGTTGCGAGCGCCTCCTCCGCGGTGGAGCCGCACATCTCGACCTGCGGCTTGAGCTCCACACACACGCGCGGCCTCTGCGGCGAGCCGAACAGCGCGCAGCGGATCTCCGCCGTCAGATGCGGGCAGCGAACGCCCGCGAGCTTCCCCGCAGGGAAGCCCGGCATGGGCGCCGAGATCGACGGCGCGATGCAACACGCACCACAGCCGGATCGGCAGTCCACCGAGATCAGGAAGCGGCGGCGGCGGCGGCGACGGGCGCGTTCGCGTAGACCGCGACGCGCGTCTTCGACTTGCCGTGGCGCTCGTAGGTCACGTGACCATCGATCTTCGCGAACAGCGTGAAGTCGCGACCAACGCCGACGTTCTCGCCTGCGTGGATCTTCGTGCCGACCTGGCGAACCAGGATCGATCCGGCGCGAACGACCTCGCCACCGAACCGCTTGACGCCACGCATCTTCGGCAGCGAGTCGCGGCCGTTGCGGGTAGAGCCTTGTCCTTTTTTGTGTGCCATGACGCTGTCTCGACTTCCTTAGGCGTTGATCGCCGCGATCTTCACCGCGGTGTAGTCCTGGCGGTGACCGTTGCGCCGGACGTAGTTCTTGCGACGGCGGAACTTGAACACGACGAGCTTCTCGCCGCGGCCCTGCTCCACGATCTCTCCGGTGACCTTGGCGTTCGCGACGGTCGGCTTGCCGATCGTCACGTTGCCACCATCACCCGAGGACACGAGCAACACCTGGTCGAAGGTGACCTGGGTGCCCTTTTCACCGGCGAGCTTCTCGACCACGATCGTCTGGCCGGGCTCTGCCCGATACTGCTTTCCACCTGTCTGAATCACGGCGTACATGTGCTGGGCTCCGCTGAAAACGCTTTCGGAATCGCGGACTTTACTGATCGCGAGCCAATCGTCAAGCGTTCGTCGAGTCCGCATCGTGGCCCGTTTTGATCATCGGGTAAGATCAAGGGCTTGGCCGGATCACCGACCGAGTCGTTTCTTCAGTAAGTCGGTGGTGATCACCGGATTTGCCCGGCCCTGGGTCTGCTTCATGACCTGGCCGACGAAGTATCCGAACAGGGTGTCCTTGCCGCCGAGGTAGTCCGCGGCCTGCTTCGGGCTGGCTCCCACGACCGAGTCCACGATGGCCCAGAGGGCCGCCTCGTCCGAGATCTGCTGCACGCCGCGGCGCTCCACGATCTCGGCCGGCGCCTCGCCGGTCTTGTACGACTCGGCGAAGATGTCCTTGCCGATCTTGCCGCTGATCGTCCCGGTCTCGACGAGGACGACGAGCGCGGACAGCGTCGCGGGTGCCATCGGCGAGTCTGCGATCGATGTCCCGCCGGCGTTGAGCGCACCGAGCAGCTCGGTCAGCATCCAGTTCGCGATCGTACGACCGCCGCCGTCACCGGGGTGCGCCTTGATCGCGGCGTCGAAGTAGTCGGCCAGCGCACGATCGGAGATCAGCGTGCGCGCATCGTCGGGCGCCACCCCGTGCATCTTCTGGTAGCGCTCGAACCGCGCCGACGGGAGCTCCGGGAGGCCACGGAGGATCGAGCCCATCAGCTCGCCGCCGACTACCATCGGCGGCAGGTCTGGATCGGGGAAGTAGCGATAATCGTTCGCCTGTTCCTTGCTGCGCATCGGCGCGGACTGGCCGAGATCGGCGTCCCACAGCCGGGTCTCCCGCTCGACCCGTCCACCACCATCGATCAGCCGGAGCTGGCGGGCGATCTCGTGATCGATCGCGTTCTGCACGAACTTGAACGAGTTGATGTTCTTCAGCTCGGTGCGCGTGCCGAGCCGGTCCTCTCCGCGCAGGCGCACGGACACGTTCGCATCGCAGCGCATGTGCCCTTTCTCCATGTCGCCCTCGGAGATCTCGAGCCAGCGCACGAGGCGGTGCAGCGCGCGCATGAACTCCGCCGCTTCCTCCGATGACGTCAGCTCCGGCGCCGACACCACCTCGCACAGCGGCACGCCCGCGCGATTGAGATCGACATGCGAGACCGCACCAACGTGCGTGTTCTTGCCCGCATCTTCCTCGAGGTGGATGCGCTCGAGCCGCACGCGCTTCACCGCGCCGCCGAGGATGATGTCGAGGTGGCCGTTCTCGCAGAGCGGCTCGTCGAACTGGGTGATCTGGTAGTTCTTCGGCTGATCCGGATAGAAGTAGTGCTTGCGCGCGAACCGCGACTTCGCGCGGATCTGCGACGACGTCGCGACGCCGAGCTTGAGCGCGAGCTCGAGGACCGCGGCGTTGAACACGGGCAGCGCGCCCGGCAGACCGAGCACCACCGGATCGGTCAGCGAGTTCGGCGGCTCGCCGAAGCCGGTCGCCGACGCCGAGAACGCCTTCGACTTCGTCGCGAGCTGGACGTGGACCTCGAGCCCGATCACGGGCTCGTAGAGCTCGAGCAGCTGCGCGAGCTCGGTCATGCGATGCCTCCAATGCCGGAGGGCCGCTTGTCGCCGAGGCCGACCGCCGCCTCGATCACGGTCGCGGTGCGAAGCAGCGTGGCCTCGTCGAGCGGCTTGCCGAGGAGCTGCGCACCGACGGGGAGCCCGCCACCGGTCAGGCCGCACGGCACGCTCATGCCGGGAAGACCGGCGAGGTTGCACGCGAGCGTGAAGATGTCGCCGAGGTACATCTCGAGCGGCGTGGACTTCGCACCGAGCTCGTACGCGGCCGTCGGCGTCGTCGGCGTGAGCAGCACGTCGCACTGCGTGAACGCATCGTCGAAGTCGCGCTTGATCAGCGTGCGGATCTGCTGCGCCTTCTTGTAGTACGCGTCGTAGTAGCCCGAGCGCAGCGCGTACGTGCCGAGCATGATGCGACGCTTGACCTCGGGGCCGAACCGCTCGCCGCGCGTGTGCGAGTACATCGCGCCGAGGTCGACGGCATCGGCGCGCTTGCCGTAGCGAATCCCGTCGTAGCGCGCGAGGTTCGACGAGGCCTCGGCCGGCGCGATGATGTAGTACGCCGGCAGCGCGAGGCCGGTGTGTGGCAGCGAGACGTCGACGAACGTGGCGCCCTTGTCTTTCAGCGCGGCGATCGCAGCGTCGAGCGCGGTGCGCACATCGGCGTCGATCTCGCGGGAGAAGTACTCCTTCGGAAGACCGATCTTCAGGCCGCTCACCCCCGCGTCGAGCGCGGCGGAGAACGTCGGCAGCTCGCCGGGCAGCGACGTCGAGTCGCGCGGATCGTGACCCGCGATCGCCTGCAGTACGAGCGCCGCATCGGCGACGGTGTGCGTGAGCGGGCCGACTTGATCGAGCGACGACGCGAACGCGACGATGCCGTAGCGCGAGACGCGGCCGTACGTGGGCTTGAGGCCGACCACGCCGCAGAACGACGCCGGCTGGCGGATCGAGCCACCGGTATCGGTGCCGAGGCTCGCGGCGCACAGGCCCGCGGCGACCGCGGCTGAGCTGCCACCGGAGCTGCCGCCGGGGACGCGCGTCGGATCCCACGGGTTCTTCGTCTGCTTGTACGCGGAGCGCTCCGTCGACGAGCCCATGCCGAACTCGTCGCAGTTGACCTTGCCGAGGATCACGGCGCCCGCGGCGCGCAGCTTCTCGACGACGGTCGCGTCGTACGGCGGCACCCAGCCCTCGAGGATCTTCGAGCCGGCGGTGGTGACCACGCCCTTCGTGACGATCATGTCCTTCAGCGCGATCGGCACGCCCGCCAGCGGACCGAGCGGCTCGTTCGCGGAGCGCTTGCGATCGATCTCCGCGGCCTGCGCCTGCGCGCCGCCGTCGTCGGTGACGAGGTATGCGCCGACCTCGCGATCGAGCGTGCCGATCCGGTCGAGGAACGCCTTCGCGACCTCGCCTGCGGTGATCTCTCCCGCCGCGATCCGGCGCGCGATCTCCGCGACCGACCAGAACGCCGGCGACACCGTCACTCGGCTCCGGGGATGATCGCGGGAACCACGATCAGATCACCGTCGCGCTTCGGCACCTGGAACAGCGCCAGCTCCGTCGGCATCGACGCCTCGACGACGTCGGGCCGCATCGGCATCTCGATCGGCACCGCGTGGGTCATCGGCACGACGCCCTCGGTATCCACGGCGGAGATCGACCCGAAGTGCTCGAGGATCGCCCCGAGCTCGCTCTCCATCGCGTCGAGCTCCTGCGGCGTGAGGTGGATCCGCGCGAGGAGCGCGATCTCTTCGACTTCCTGGCGCGGAAGCTTCGGCATGCGTCAGTCCGGAAGCGGCTGCGGCTGCAACTCGGGCTTGCCGCCGAGCCGACCGGCGAGCTCTGCGCCCATGCGGAGATAATCGTCGGCGACCCGGCCCGCGCCGGCGACATCACCCTTCTCGAGCGCCGCGATCAGATCGCGGTGGTGCTTGCGCACCGCATCGCCGGGGCCGGCGAGGTTCGCGAGCAGCGGCATGAAGTTCCGCACCCCATCGCGCACCGTGTTGAGCAGCAGCAGCATGACCTGGTTGCCGCACATCGCCGCGACGGCGACGTAGAGCTCGAAGTCGATGTCGAACAGCTCGCCGGCGCCGGTGGCGGCATCGGCCTTGTCGGCGAGCGCCTTCAGCTTCGCGAGGCCTTCCTTGTCCGTGTGTGCGCGCGCGGCAGCGAGCCGAGCGATCTCGCGCCCCATGATCCGGCGGAACTCGAGGAGATCGCGGATCAGCTCGGGCTTGCCGCCGGCGAGCGGGAGCAGGTGCTGGACCAGCTCGATGCCGCCGGTCTCCATGAAGTTCTGAACCCGCGTCCCATCCCCTTGCCGGATGCGGACGAGGCCGAGGTGCTCGAGCTTCTTGAGGGCCTCGCGCAGCGACGCGCGGTTGACCCGAAGCCGCTTCGAAAGCTCCCGCTCGGGCGGCAGCTTGGACCCAGGTGGATACTGTCCGTTGAGGATGAGCGAGCGAAGTTGCTCTGCGATCTCTTCGGCGACGCGTTGCTTCTCGACCGGCTTGAGCATCCGCTGAACCGAGGTTAACCCAGCGCCGTCACTACGAGAAGGCTTGAGGGCGCAATGCGGGGCGTGGTACCTGCGTAGGGATGTCGGGGGGTCCGCGCGTTGTCGTGGTCGATGGCGCGGAGGCGCACGACGTGTTCGAGGTGCTCGGCATCACGGACGGGATCGCTCGGGTGCGGTCGCCCTTGATGTTCGAGATCGGCGAGGAGCTGACCGTCCGGGTCGAGCGCGATGGAACCACCACCGAGATGATCGCCCGGGTCCGAGCCCACATCGGACTGCCCGACGCCCGGATCACGGAGCTCGAGCTCAGCGCTTGAGCCGGCCGAACAGGCCGCCGCCCTTGTCGCCGCCGATCCGAGAGTGAAGCACGCGGACCTCGGCGGTCGCCTCGGAGTGCCCGGGAGAGACCTCGAGGACCTCCTCGAACAGGTCGAGCGCCTCCTTGTCCCGGCCGAGCATGCGCTCGACCCGGCCGAGGTAGAACCGGCCGGTCACCGAGTTGGCGGGGGACTTGTCGATCGCACTCCGCAGCGAGCGCTTCGTGGCCTGCGCCACGGCCATCTTGTCGGGCGCAGCGCAGAACTTCGCCCACGCGAGCATCGCCTGGTAGTCGGGCTCGTCGGCGTTGAGCGCGACCGCGCGCTCGAGCTCCTTGATCGCCGTGGGGATCTGGTCGCGCCGCAGCGCGGCCTCGCCCCTCCGGAACGCCTCCTCGGAGTCGAGGACGCGCTCGGCCATCTCCTCGGCCGCCTGCTGCTCGGCGCGCACGGCCTGCTCGCCACCGCGGTCGAGGATATCGAGGTAGGCCTCGCGCTTCTTCGCATCGCCGAGCACGGCGAACGCGGTGTTGACCTGCGCGAACAGCCGCTGCGCGCTGCGCGTCTCGTCGACGATACCGAGTGCCGACAGCCGATCCGGGTGGAGCTGTCGCGCGAGGGCGAAGTACGCCTTCTGGACGTGGCTCGGGGTCGCCTCGCGCGCGACGCCGAGGAGCGTGAAGTGATCGCCGTTGCTATCGAGGATCGCGAGCCGCTGCTTGATGAGCAGCTCGACCTCGTTGGTCATCGCGGTGGGCGTGGCGTTGCGGCGCGGCTGCGGCCGGCTCTGGACCCTGGCACGAGTCCTGGGGCGATCCGTGGGCGCATCGCTCTCGGTATCGGACCGGCGGTAGGTGGGCTGATTGAGGGTGTCGCCCGGGCGCTGGCGGGGTGGCGGCTGCACGCTCGCGGTCGGGCGCGGCGGGGTCTGCGACACGGATTGCGGCCGCGGCGTGGGTGCCTTTTTCGGTGCCGCCCGCACTCCCGCCTCGACGTTGCACTGCCCGCACGACACCAGCGCGTACACCACCGCGCGCGCCATACGCTGCTCGATCTCGGGCTGCTCGATCTCGGCGAGGCCGGCGCCGCGTGCGAGCGACTCGAGGACCGGCTGCTCCGCCTCGCCGAAGCCGTACTGGGGCAGGTAGTCCGCCAGCTCGGGCTTGAGCTGGAACCACTGGCCGAGCTGGCCGAGCTCGCCGTTGAGCCTGGCCTCCGAGAGGAACTGGCGAGCGCCGAGGTAGATCACCGAGCGGATATCGAGCTCGCTGCCGGGGACGAACCGCACCGTGATGTGGTCCTCGACGGAGAACTCCGCCCGCTCCAGCGCGAACGTGCGCGCCGCCTTCTGGAGGATCGCCCGCCGGCGGAGCCGCATCGCCTGATCGGGCTGCAGGTGGATGTAGTCCGCGATCAGCTCGATCTCGTCGCGCTGCTTGTCGGCGAGCTGGCGCTTGACGATATCGGCGACCTGCGTCGACGACACGAGGCTATTCGTGAGCGCGATGCGCGCCGCCGAGTCCGCCATGTTCGGCGAGTGAGCCCCGCAGACCGCCCCGCCGTGGAAACCGATCGAATAGACCTTGCCGTCGGTGGCCGTCAGGTTTACCTGGCCGGTCAGCCCGCGGATCGCCATCGCACCCAGGGACCGCCCCCAGGGGCGGTCGAGGACCGTTCCTCGTGCGAGCTCCGCCACTCAGCGCCCCTTCTTGAACAGGGGCTTCCACAGCCGCCGCCCCACGTACACCAGCGCCGCGATCACGACGATCACGACGACGATGGTCACCAGGGTCTCGTTTCCCTCGGCGTAGCCCCACATCCCATACAGGATGAGAGGGGCAGCGGTTGGAGTCAACCCACGGGCCGATGCTAGAATCGGGTCTGGATGAGCACGTCGTTTCCCTTGGACGGGATGCGGGTCCGATTCGCGGGTGCGACCAACATCGGCCGCAAGCGCGATCACAACGAGGACTCGATCTCCCTCCCGGAGAACGAGCGCCTCTGTATCGTCGCCGATGGTATGGGCGGTCACGCTTCCGGCGAGGTCGCCTCGCGCCTCGCCGTCGAGCTGATCAGCGACCACTTCATCGAGACCGGCAAGCAGCAAACGCTGACCTGGCCCTACAAGGTCGACCGGGATGTCCGCACCCACGTGAATCGAATGATCACCGGCATCATGCTGGCGAACCTCGAGATCTGGGAGCGGTCGCAGCGCGAGGCCCGGTTCAAGGGCATGGGCACCACCTGCGTGGCCATGTACTTCCTCGACGACGCGCTGATCATCGGCCACGTTGGAGATAGTCGCGCCTACCGCGCGCGCGGGACCGAGCTGACCCAGCTCACCGAGGACCACTCGCTGATCAACGACTACATCCGGATGAAGCGAGTCACGCCCGAGGAGGCCGAGAACTGGCCCCACAAGAACGTGATCGTGCGCGCGCTCGGCATGAAGGAGAGCGTGCAGGTCGACATCCTGACGGAGAAGCCGCACCTCGGCGACACGTACGTCCTCTGCTCCGACGGCCTGACCGGCATGATCAAGGACGATCAGATGCAGCACATCCTGATGGCCGAGCGCGATCTCGACCGCGCGGTGGATCGCCTGATCCAGGCGGCCAACGAGGAAGGCGGCGTCGATAACATCTCGGTCGTGCTCGCTCGCGTCGAGGCGGGCTGACCGTGCGCTGGCTGCTCGTTCTCGTCGCCGTGACGGCGTGCAGCAAGAAGGAAGCGCCGGCCGGGCCTCCGCCCGAGGACAAGCCGCCGCAGATCCCGCAGACCGAGCTCAAGCGCGGGCAGGATGCGTGCGGTGACTACGTCGCAAAGATCTGCGCGTGCACGGTGCCCGATGCGGCGCGGCAGTGCGGCCTCGCAAAGGCGCTGCCCGATGCGATCGCGACCGGCCTCGAGGTCGCCACGCATCCGGACTCGTCGCGGCGCGACGTGCTGCAGGCGAACGACGTGATCCGGAAGACGATGAAGGAGTGCATCGAGCAGACGGCGAAGCTTCCTGCGCTCGGCTGCAACTAATCGCGAGGGAGATCGCGGATCTCCACGGTGCCGCCGCCCTCGTATCCCGGGTGACCCTCGAGGAAGCTGCGTGCGTGATCGAGATCGTCCGCCTCGATCTTGATGTAGCCGACGATCTGCGCGCTCACGGTGCGCGCGGCGCCGTCCTTGCGTGCGCAGACCCCGCTGCCGATCGAGCTTCCACCGCGGAACACGCCGGCGCTCTGGAGCTTCTCGAGATAACGCCCCCAGTCGGCGCCCTCGGTCGCATCGGCGTGCGTGAACAAGATGTACTCGGCCATGTTCGCTCCTAGGTGATGATCGGCCCGGCATCGTCGTGGGAGGCGACCGCGCCCGCCCACACGACGGTGCGGCTGATCGAGCGTTCCACGCGAGCGCCCTCGCCGACCACGGCGTACGGCCCCACGGTGACGTTCGGCGCGATCACCGCGCCCGCGCAGATCTTCACCGGCTCGATGATCGTCGCCGACGGCGAGATCTGCGCGGTGGGATCCACGCCGGAGAGCTGGCGGGTCGGCGGGTTGCGCAGGCGCTGGCCGTCGAGCAGCGCCCAGTTCGATTCGAGGTAGCGCTCCGGTGTGGAGTGCTCGGCGAAGTACCCGCCGGTGTGCTCGTACGCGGCGACGCGCTCGCCGGCGCGGAACCACGGGATGTAGCCCTGGCGAAGCGAGTCGGACTCGCCATCGGGGAGGCGCGCCATCACCGACGGCCGCGTGATGTGGACGCCGCAGAACATGTGCTCGCCGTCGTTGAGGATGTCGGTGACGATCGGACCGCGCGCATCGCGCTGCACGTTGACCGCTCCCCACGCCTTCGCGTCGGGCACGCGCTGCACCACCAGCATGCCAAGGCTGTCGGGCACGGCGCGGTACGCGGCGACGAGCGCGGTGAGATCGAGATCGAAGATCAGCTTGCCGTTGTGCGAGATGAACGGCTCGTCGGTGCCATCGGGATCGAGGAGCGCGAGCGCGTGCTTCAGGCCGCCGCCGGTGCCGAGGATGACGTCCTCCTGGATGTACTGGAGGCGCGCGCCGAGGTGCGTGCCATCGCCCAGCTCACCGCGGATCACGTCGCCGCGGTGGTGCGTGTTGATCACGATGTCGCGGATGCCATGCGCGACGAGGTTCGCGATCCCGTAGGTCAGGATCGGCAGGCCGCACACCGGCAGCATCGGCTTCGGACGCTCGGCCCCGAGCTTCCCGAGGCGGCTACTGAGTCCAGCGCACAACAGCATCGCTCGCATCGGAGCGACGATCGCACGGCCGCATCCGCTCTGCTACGGTGCGGCGTGCGCGTCGAACCGATCGATCGCTCGATGCTGCCCGCGGCGACAGCGCTGCTCGCAGGCGCGTGCGCGTTCGATCGCGCGGGGGTGGTCGCCGAGGAGAAGCTGTTCGGGCCCGGCCCCAGCGGCACCGTGCAGGCGCTCGGCGCGTGGGACGGCGACGAGCTCGCGGGCGTCGCGGCGATCGCGGCGAACCGGATCCGCGTGCTCGCGGTGATGCCATCCCGGCGCGGGCGCGGCGTGGGCAGTGCGCTGCTCGCCGCGTGCGAGGCCGCGGCGAAGGCGACCGGGCAGACCTCGCTGCGCACGCTCGACCAGCCGGGCAACTACCTCGCGCCCGGCGTGGACGAGCGCAACACCGAGACCCTCGCGTGGCTCGAGAAGCGCGGGTTCACGCGCTCCGGCGAGCCGCGCGCGAACGTGCTGATCGACGTGCGCGCCAATCCGAAGGTCTCCGCGCGGCGCGTCGAGGCACTGACCGCCGCCGTCGCGGAGCGCGGCTACGAGGCGCGGCGCGCGCGGCCCGACGAGATCGAGCTGCTCGCCGCGGTGACCACGGAGTTCGGGGGCGCGTGGCCGTTCGAGCTCGCGCGCGCGCTCGAGCACTCGCCGGTGGGCGTGCACGTCGCGCTCAAGGATGGCGCGTACTGCGGCTTTGCGGCGCACGATGGAAACAACCGCGGTCTCGGCTGGTTCGGTCCCACGGGCACGTGGCCCGCGCATCGCGGGCAGGGCCTCGGCGAGGTGTTACTCGTCGCGTGCCTCGTCGATGTCGCCGAGGCGCACGCGCAGTGCGAGGTCGCGTGGATCGGCCCGCGGCCGTTCTACGACAAGGTCGCCGGCGTCGCGGCCGATCGGCGGTTCTGGTTGCTCACGAAGCCGCTGTAGTCACGCGACCGGCGGAGGCCCGTACGACAGCGCGATCCAGCTCGATAGGTTGGTCGCCGACCAGCCCATGGCGTACAGCCGCGGATAGATCACGCGCGGCTCGTCCTTCTCGATCGCGACCGTGATCCGGCGCGCGAGCTCGGCCGCATCGCCGGTCGGGGCGAGCTTCGCGAACAGTCCGCCGCCGCCATAGCCATCGCGTGCTCCCTGCTCGAGCGGCGAGTGCACGGGGCCCGGATACACCGTGATCACCTGGATGCCGTGCGTGGCGAGCTCGGCACGCGCGATCTCCGAGGCCATCGCGAGGCCGGCCTTCGAGGCGCCGTAGTACGCGCAGCCCTTGAGCGGCACCTTGCCGGCCATGCTCGCGATGTTGAGGATCAAGCCCTCGCCGCCCGCGATCATGCCGCGCACGACGAGATCTTGCAGACGGAGCGGCGCGAGCAGATCGACCGCCATGAGTGAAGCGGCGTCGCTCCACTCCCACGACGGCAGCCCCTGCACGCGCATGATGCCCGCGCAGTTGACGAGGCCGTCGAGCGGCGCGTGCGCGACCAGCGTCTCCACGAACGCCGGGAGCTTGTCGATCTCGCGGAGGTCGATGCCATGCGTGGTGCAGTTGCCGAGCCCCGCGGCGATCGATGACATCGCGCCCGCGTCTCGATCGACGAGCGCCAGCCGCGCCGCCGGATACAGCGCGCGTAGCTCGCGAGCGATCGCGGATCCAATCGCTCCCGCGGCGCCGGTGATCAGGATGTGCTTGAGGTTCACGAGAGCCTCGAGTCGAGGCCGAACCACAGCACGAGTGACTTCGCGCGCTCGCCCTTCCACATCGCCGGTCCGAGGAACAGGCCGGGCGAGACCTCACGGATCTCGTCGTGGATGTGGCGGATGTACGAGGGATTCACGTCGAGGTCGTAGTCGAGGATCAAGGTCGGCTTGCCATCGATCGCGGAGGGGCCGAACAGCGTCTCGAACGGGAACAGGTTCTGTCGGCCGAGTGCCCGCGGGATGTTGACGCGGTTGTGGCCAACGCCGCGCGTGTCGCTCGCGGCCTGAAACGTCTTGCCCTCCCAGACGAACGAGCGCGACGCCGCGAACCGGCGCAGCGGCGTGCCCATCGCGCGCGGCAGGTTCTTCACGGCGAGCATGCGGCCGATCAGCGCGCCGTCGGCCGCGTGCATCGACGTGGACACGCTGGCCGCGCGATACAGCGCATCGAGCTCGCTCACCGAGCGCGCGGCGAACGTGTCGAGCGTGTGCTGCGGTGCGCGCCCGGTGGAAGAAGCCGGAGAGGACATGGTCTGCGTGGAGAGCATCGGAGGAGCCTTTCGTCGTGGGTTCGCGGGGCGAGGGAGCGGGGCGAGGTGGGAGAAAGGGGTCGGACCCCTTTCTTGGACGGTGTTCGGACAGCCAGAAAAGGGCCGCGAGAAAGGGGTCGGA
Source organism: Haliangiales bacterium (assembly GCA_038203335.1). Taxonomy (GTDB): domain Bacteria; phylum Myxococcota_A; class Polyangia; order Haliangiales; family Haliangiaceae; genus JABFXX01. The sequence goes on from JBBRED010000177.1 coordinate 14,230, forward strand.
CCCCTTTCTTGGACGGTGTTCGGACAGCTAGGAGCGATTCGCGCGTGGCGCGCGGGTGCGTGGCAGGTCGGGCGCGATCATTCGCCAGCACGCGGCGCCGGCGTCGGCGATCTGCTTGTCGTCGATCTTGAGGTAGCCGAGGCGCTGCGCCTTGATCAGGCCGACGAACGCGCCCCACACGAGCGCGATCAGCACGTCGACGGTCGCGCCGTCGGAGCGCTCGCGCAGCCGCTTGCCCGCCATCCACAACGGCGCGAGCACGCTGAGCTCGACCTCGCGGCTCGCGGCATCGAGGTACTCGACGTGATCCTGCATCTCGAGGAATCGGAACGCGTCGGGCTGCGCCGCCGCGAACGCGCCGAGGCGGCGCCACAGCTCGGCGAACCAGGTCTCGGCGGCGTCGAGCCGATAGAGATCCAGCGCCGGTGCGTTGGAGAGCAGTGCCGTGCGCAGGCGAAGCTTCGCGTCGCGGTAGACCTCGTTGACCAGCGCCTCCTTGTTGGCGAAGTAGCGATAGAGCGTTCCCGTGCCCACACCGGCGGCGTCGGCGACCTCGGGGACGGCGGTGCCGTGGTAACCGCGGGCCGCGAACGCCTCGAGCGCGGCGTCGAGGATGATCCGGCGCTTGTCGTCGGTGAGCGGACGTCCGCGCCGGCGCTTGGCGGCCGGCTTATTTACGGAACGAACGTTCATTCCGTAATGAATACCGCCCGCCCGACCACCTGTCAACGCCGATCCGATCGCTGTACAACCGGCCCCATGAAGCTCCGTGCCGTTGTCCTCGCTGTCTCCCTCGTCGCTGGCTCTGCATCCGGATGCATGCGGAGCAGCACGCACCGGACCGCGATGGCGAAGCAGAAGGCAGACGACGCCGCGGTGCTCGCCGCGAAGGAGAAGGAGCTCGGCGACAAGATCGCCGCGCTCGACAAGGAGATCGCCGAGCTGACCGCGAAGCGCGACGGGCTGCAGAAGGACGTCGACGAGGCGACCGCGATGAGCGGCACGATGAAGGCGCGCCTCGAGCAGCTCGGTCAGAACGTCGAGAGCCTGACCAAGGACAAGGCGGAGGCCGCGGCGCGCCTCGAGGAGCTGCGCAAGCAGAAGGCCGCCGCCGATGCGCGGCTCGCCACGTTCAAGGGCCTGCTGTCGAAGCTGCGCGCGATGATCGACTCCGGTCAGCTCAAGGTCATCATCCGCAAGGGCCGCATGATCATCGCGCTCCCGAACGACATCCTGTTCGACTCGGGCAAGACGTCGGTGAAGAAGGAGGGCAAGGCGGCACTCGAGAAGGTCGCGCAGGTGCTCGCCACCGTCGCCGACCGCGACTTCCTCGTCGCCGGCCACACCGATGACCTGCCGATCAAGACGGCGCAATTCCCGTCGAACTGGGAGCTCTCGACGGCGCGCGCGGTCGAGGTGGTGCGGTTCCTCGTCACCAAGGGCATGAGCGGCAAGGTGCTCTCGGCCGCGGGGTTCGCCGAGTTCGATCCGGTGATCGCGAACGATACCGACGAGCACCGCGCGCAGAACCGTCGCATCGAGATCGTGCTGCAGCCAAACATCGGCGACCTGCCGAACCTCGACGATCTGACGAAGTAACTACGCGGTTCGCAGCAGCAGCAAGTACTCGACGTTGCCGGCCGGCCCCGTGATCGGCGACTCGATGTCCTCGTGCGCCGTGAAGCCATGCCCGGTGGCCCACGTGCGGACCTTGTCGACGGCGCTGCGCCGCACGGCCTCGTCGCGCACCACGCCGCCGCGCGCAACCTGATCGCGACCGACCTCGAACTGCGGCTTGACCAGCACGATCAGCGGCTTGCCCACCGGCGCGCGCAGCAGCTCGGCGACGCGCGGCAGGACGAGCGTCAGCGAGATGAACGAGACGTCGATCACCGCGAGGTCCGCGGCCTCGGGGACGAGCGCGAGGTCCATGTTGCGGACGTTCTCGCGCTCGATCACGACCACCCGAGGATCCTGCCGCAGCGACCATGCGAGCTGCCCGTAGCCCACGTCGATCGCGTAGACGCGTGTGGCGCCGCGGCGGAGCAACACGTCGGTGAACCCGCCGGTCGAGGCGCCGATGTCGAGCACGACCATGCCCGTCGGATCGATCGTAAACGTATCGAGGCCCTGAACCAGCTTGAGGGCGCCGCGAGAGACGTACGGATGATCCTCGGCGCGGAGCGCGATGTCGGAGAGCACATCGACCTGCGTGCCGGCCTTGGCCGCCGGGTGGCCGTTGACCATCACGGCGCCGCTCATCACGAGCGCGGCCGCGCGCTCCCGGCTCGTGGCGAGGCCACGATCGACGAGCAGCTTATCCAGACGTTCGCGCGCCACCGACCCCTTCTATCAGGTCCCGCGCGTCGCGACGTAGATGTCGTTGGTTCCGGCGCGATCGCTCGACAGATAGAGCCGGCAGTGGTCGGGCGACAGGAAGCTCGGTCCGTCGTCGCTGCTCGAGCTCACGGCATCGAGCAGCACGGGCGTGCCAAACGCGCTCGCCGGAGTGGCGCGGTTCGCCTCGTAGATGTTGAACCCGCCGAGCGCGGAGGCTCGATCCGAGCGGAAGTAGATCGTCAGCCCATCCTCCGAGATCACCGGATCGCCCTCGATCGATGGGGTCTGCAGCTCGGTGACCAGCGCTGGCGCGGAGAACGTATTCCCCATGCGGGTGGACCGGTAGATGTCTCCGCTGCCGGTGCGCGTGGACTGGAAGTACAGCTCGTTTCCCGACGGCTGGAGGTACGGCTGCGCCTCCACGGATCCCGTATCGAGACTCGCGATCACCGCCGCGCCGGTGAACGTCGTCGGCGAGCTCGGCGTGGCGAGCCACAGCGCATCACCGGGGATGTTGTGCCGGAACACGAGCACGCT
>JBBRED010000178.1:0-16985 GCA_038203335.1 Haliangiales bacterium
GTGGAATGCTCGCACTCGCCGAGGGGGGTGGGCACGTCGCACGCAGTGGGCCCGACGGGCGCTTCCGGCTCAGCGGCTTGAGGCCCGGTGCGTACGAGATCGGAGCGCACGCCGAGACGCGATCGTCGAAGTCCCCGACGATCGTCGGCATCGGTGTCGCCGAGCAGGTCACCGATGTCGAGGTGCTGATCAGCGCGGGACCGGTCGTGCGCGGCGTCGTGCTCGACGACTCGAAGACGCCGGTCCCGAACATCACCGTCACCGCGAACGGTCAGGGTCGCGGCGCCGGCGCCGACGCGAAGACCGATGCAAAGGGGGCGTTCACCATCACCGGGCTCGCGGCCGGGCACTACTTCGTGATGGCGAGCGACGACGCCTATGTGACCGCCGGCCCGACCCAGCTCGAGCTCGCCGACCACGACATCGACAAGCTCGAGGTGCGCGTGCGCCACGCGGCGACGATCGTCGGGCATGTCGAGCCGCGGCAGCCGTGCGAGATCCAGCACGAGCCCGACGAGAGCTCGTTCGGTGCGGGCATGATGCAGATGATCGCACCGACCACCACAGGCGCCGATGGCGTGTTCCGGCTCGGGCCCGCAGCGCCCGGCAAGGCGAAGCTCGTCGCGCGCTGCAGTGGCGGCGATCAGGGCACTTTGGAGATCACGGTGAGTGTGGGCATGCCCGAGGTCGTGTTGCCGGTGAAGCCCGGCGCATCGATCGCGGGTCGCGTCGTCGATGGGGAGGGCAAGCCGGTCGGCGGCGTGACGGTGATGGGGACGATCGCGGGACCCACGCAGTCGACGATGATCGTCAACGGCATGGTGACCAGTGGCGTCCAGGCACTGACGGCGAGCAACGGGACGTACGTGCTGAACGCGCTCGCCGCGGGCACCTACTCGCTCCGCGTCCTCGATCGCGGCAAGCCGTTGCGGCTGCGCGGCAAGCCGGTGCAGGCCACCGTCGGCGCGACCGACAAGAAGACCGGCGTCGAGATCGCGATCGATCGGCCGAACGGTGTGATCAAGGGCGTCGTCACCACCGCCGATGGTAAGCCGCTCGCCGATGCGTGGGTGTCGGTGCATCAGGATCTCGAGGCGATGATCGAGGGCGTGATGGGAGAGGAGCGCCGAGGCGCCGACGCTGCCGATGGAGAGGGCTCGTCGCGGATGATCACCGTGCGGTCGGAAGACGAGGACGGCGGCGGGGAGCAGGGCTTTGCACCCGCGCTCACCGATGCGCAGGGGCGGTTCCAGATCGGAAACCTGCCGCATGCAACGTACGAGGTGATCGCCGAGGCGCAGGCGGGCAAGCTGCGCGGTCGCGTCGCCAGGATCACGCCGGATGCGAGCGTGACGATCCAGGCGATGGGCGTGACCACCCTGTCGGGGACCGTTCATGGTGCGAAGGGCGCGACCCCACTGTTCACGGTCGAGCTCGATGGTCCGACGACCGCTGCTCGCACGTTCACTGATGGAAAATTCCAGCTCGGTCGCGTCGACGTGGGTGCCTACACGGTGCGCGTGACCTCCGCGGACGGCAACGCCGAGGCCACGGTCCAGGTCCTTCCTGGACAGCCCGCGACCGTCGATATCCCACTCGTTGCCAACGCGATCGTCATCGGCAAGCTCGTCGATCCGCAGGGAAAGCCGCTCGTCGATGTAGGCCTGGCGCTGATCCCCGACAGCGGTGATGGCCGCGTCAAGCTGTCGATGGACGGACCGCCGCCGACCAGTGGAGCCGACGGAAGCTTCCGGCTCGAGGCGAAGGCCGGGAAGAGCATCCTGCTCGCCATGACACCGCCACGGCCGTTCACCAAACGTGGTCTCACGCTCGAAGCGGGCAAGACACTGGACCTCGGCAACGTCACCGTGGACTCCGGACCCCCGCCGGGGCCGTGATAACATGGCGAGTTGAATGGATCGTGATCGGTCGAGGGTACTCGCGCTGTTCGTCGTGTACCTGGCTCTGATCGTCGCGGCCCTGTTCCTCGCCGAGTGGTTCGTCGCATCAACGCCGTTCGGAAAGATGTCGATCGATCTGCGCTCTGCCACGGTGTGCGGTGGCGACGGCGCGTGTGACACCTTCTCACTCAGTGACATGCGCGGCACCGGGTTCTACGCACCGCTCGGTGGCATCTCGTTCTGGGGCACGCTGGTGTTCTCGCTCCTCGTCGCCTACCAGGCGATCACGCGGATCGCGTCGGGAACCGCGAACGAGTCGCTCACCAAGCTCGGCTACGTCAGTGCCCTGGCGCTGTTCGCGACGACCGGCGCCGCGGCATTCCTGTTCGGGCCCGCGTCTCCGTCGCGCAACATCGAACTGATGTCCACGCTCCAGGTGACCCGCGGCAGCGGGCCGTTTCTGCTCATGCTCGGTCTCCTCGTCGGGATCGCCGTACTGTTCTATGCCGTGACCTATCGGCTCGCGGATGATGTCGCCGCGTACAAGCCGATCTCCGGGGTGATCCCGCCGAAGCCCACGCCGACGTCGATGCCGGTGGTGCCCCCGATCTCCGAGCGCGCCGTCCACAAGTCCGAACCGATCCCGAAGATCACCAACGACAAGATCATCAGTGGTCCGACTCCAACGATTCCGGACCACATGCGGAAGAAGCTCAACTACGCCACGCTCACCGCCGAGCTCACGCGCGCCGGCATCGATGCACGCCGCGAGGATGGCTCGTCGAGGCTCGTGATGTGGCGCGACGTCGTCGGCCTGGTGGCGCGGCGGTTGCCCGCCGACTACGATGGGATGACGTTCATCGACGTCGTCTCCAACGCCGGCGCGACCATCCGCTTGCTCCCGTGGACGCGGCTCACGGGCGAGCCGATCGAGGGCTTCGGCGAGACCTGGGGCCGCGCTCTGCTGGCGGCGATGATCGCGAAGTGCCCGGAGGCCAGTCTCGATCCGGCGACCAGGCGGTTCGTGGCCGGTGAGCCGGCGGCGCAGCTACCGGATCTCGCGAAGCTCGCCGCGCACGACGAGAAGCTCAGCTAGAGCTCGAACACATGGGCCTGCCATGGGCCGAGGCCGACGTAGAGGCCGCGCGCAGGATCGACGAGGGCAGCGCCGTCACGCACGTACTCGATGCCGGTCATCCGATCGTGCAGCACGATCTCCCGACCATCGATGCCATGGAGCTCGACGGGGATCTGGTCGTGTGCCTCGGCGGCGGAGTAGTTGACCGCGATCACCACCGAGCCCGAAGCGTGCTCCCAGCGGTAGGCGACCACGGATCCGCTGGTGCGGAGCAGGCGGAACGCGCCCTCGCGAAGCGCGGGGAGCTTCAGCAGCTCGAACAGCGTGTGATGCAGCGCGAGCGAGGCGGGATCGGGCGTCTCGTCGACGCGCTTGCCGAGGTGGATCGCCGTACGGATCCACCGACCCTCGATCTGACCATCGTGGACGAACCGCATCCCAGGGATGGTCATCGCGATCACCAGCGCTGCCGCACGCTGTGGCGGGGGCAGCTCGTGGGCGATCCGCGGCTCGTCGTGATTCTCGACGAACCGCACCGAGCGCACCTGGTACTCGGAATCCATGGCGAGGTGATGGCGGATCGCGCCAGCGTCCTTGTGGAGCAGGAGGTCGTAGAGCGCCTTGTCGTAGGTGAAGTCGAAGCCGAGGCGCTGGAGGCGAGCCTCGAGCTCCCAGTACGCCTCTGCGATGAACGTGAACCCGGGATGGCGCGCCCGCACCGCATCGATCGCCGCGGGCCAGAATTCGCGGGTAGCGCGAGGCTGGGCGGGTGAGGGAGGGACGTGCAGCCACGTGCGCTCGAAGATCTCGGGGAGCACGAGCATGCTCATGTCGCAGCGCACGCCGTCGCAGCGGTCCGCGATCGAGAGCAGCGTGCGTACCAGGACGTCGTGCGTGCAGGCGAGGCGGTGATCGAGCTGCGCGGTGTCGGTCCACGCCGGGAAGTACGGATCCTTGCCGCACGCGATCGCGCCATCGGCCTCGTGGACGTACACCTCCGGCGACTCGCGGACCCAGCGATGATCGCGCGCGGTGTGGTTCGGCACGAAGTCGAGGATCAGGCGGATGCCGCGCGCAGCGAGGCGCGTCCGCAGCTCGGCGAGCGCGCCATCGCCCCCGAGCGATGGATCGACCGTGTAGCCCGCAACGGCATACGGCGAGCCAACAACGTCCGCGGGCTTCCAGCCGGGATACAGCACGTCGAGATCGCGACCGACGCCCTCGTGGTTCCGCGCGATCTCCGGACCGATCTGACCGAGCGTCCACACGCCCATCATCCACAGGTGATCGAAGCCCGCAGCCGCGAGTCGATCGAGCTCCGCATCGGGAATCAGGGCGAGCGAACGCGCTCCGGTCTCCGCGACCCAGATCCGCGCGAACACCTCGTAGAGCAGTGGATGCTTCAACGTTCCGTCGGTTCCGTCGGCACGAGCTCGCGCCAGGACCGGCCATCGCGCTTCATCATCTCGTCGGCGGCCTCGGGACCACCGGTACCGGGCGCGTAGGGCAGCACACCGGGCGTCGCCTCCCAGACCTGGAGCACCGGCTGGATCAGCTCCCACGCGCGATCGACGGAATCGCGGCGATTGAACAGCGTCGCGTCCCCGCGCATGCAATCGAGCAGCAGGCGCTCGTACGCCTCGGAGATCGGCCGCTTGAACGCATCGGCGTAGCTCATCGTCATCAGCACGTTGCCGACGGAGATGTTCTCGCCGGGGACCTTCGCAACGAACCGCAGCGAGATGCCCTCGTGCGGCTGGATCCGCAAGGTCAGCACCGCGGGCTGGAGGACGCTGCCGGCGGCCTCTTCCTTGAACAGCACGAGCGGCACGTTCTTGAAGTGGATCGACACCTCGGTGAGGCGCTCGGCGAGCTTCTTGCCGGCACGCAGGTAGAACGGGACGCCCTGCCAGCGCCAGCTGTCGATCATCAGCTTCATCGCCGCGTACGTCGGCGTCTGCGAGTCTGGCGCCACGCCGGGCTCGTCGCGATAGCCCTTGTACTGACCACGTACGCAGTCGTTCGCGACCTCGTTGAGCGTCAGGTTCCGGACCGAGCGCAGGACCTGGGACTTCTCGTCGCGAATGTCGTCGGCGGAGAACGACGCGGGGACCTCCATGGTGACCAGCGACATCACCTGCAGCAGGTGGTTCTGGATGATGTCGCGCACCACTCCGGTCGCCTCGTAGAACGCGCCGCGACCCTCGATGCCGATCGATTCCGCGGCGGTGATCTCGACGAAGTCGATGTGGTTGCGATTCCAGATCGGCTCGAAGATCGAGTTGCCGAACCGCAGGACCAGAATATTCTGGACCGTCTCTTTGCCGAGGTAGTGATCGATCCGGTAGATCTGCGACTCGGTCAGGTACGTGCCGATCATCTCGTTCAGCGCGCGCGCACTCGCGAGGTCATGGCCAAATGGCTTCTCGACGATCACCCGGCACGACGCACCGGCGCCGCGCTGCTGTGCACGCTCGATCAGCTCGTGCTTGTGCAGCTTCTCGAGGATGATCGGGAACTGCGACGGCGGCGTCGACAGGTAGAACAGGCGGTTGCCCTTCGTGCCCTTCACCTTCGCCGCCTCGAGCCGCGCCTTGAGCTTGACGTACGTCGCGTCGTCGGCGAACTCGCCGCCGACGTAGTCGAGCATGCCGGCGAACTTGTCCCACGCGGCCATCTCCACCTTCTGCCGCGAGTGCTCGCGCACCGGGCCCTCGAGCTTCGCGGCGAACTGCGCGTTCGTCATCTCGCCACGGCTGACGCCGATGATCACGCTCGGCTCGGTGAGCGAGCGATCGAGCATCACGTTGAACAGCGCAGGCGCGAGCTTGCGGCCGGTCAGGTCACCGGTCGCGCCGAAGATCACGATCGCGGTGGGATCGGGGCGGCGGCGCTTCTGCGGCTGGTCGCTCAGGATCTCGCCGACGACCGACGAGGTATCCATGGGCGGTGGCGTGGTGGGGTTGCTGCGGCTCATCTCGGTTCGTCTTTCGGGTGAAGTCGCGACGCGGCGGTGTCGTCGATGAACCACAACAAGTCCTGCGACGAGATCAACTGCGATGGATAGGTGGCGGGGTAGGGGGACCCGCCGATCACGGCGGCGAGCGTTTCGGCCTTGTCGGCGCCGGCGACGAGAAAGCGCACGTGGCGCGCGGCATTGATCGCGGGGACGGTGAGCGTGATGCGCGTGGTCGGGCCCTTGGTCAGCGGCGAATCGACCGGGTTCGCGACCACGAGCGCGCGGCGTTCCACGAGCGCGCGGCTCCCCGGAAACAGCGAGGCCGTGTGGCCATCCGGGCCCATGCCGAGCCACACGAGATCGAGCACCGGCGACTCGCCGAGCTCGGCGTGGAGCGCCGCCTCGTACGCCGCTGCCGCTTCGGCCGGATCTCGCTCCGCCTCGATGCGATGCACGCGGGTCAGCTTCAGTGGCTCGATCAGTGTCTCGCGCGCCATCCGGTAGTTCGAGTCGGGGTGGTCGGGGGCGACGGTGCGCTCGTCGCCCCACCACAGCACGATCTGACCCCACGGCAGCGCATCGCGCCCGAGGCTGGCGAGCAGCTGGAACAGCCGCTTCGGCGTGGAGCCGCCGGAGAGCGCGACGTGGCATGCGCCACGCGCATCGATCGCCTCGTGCGCGATCGCGGCGAGGTCCTCCACGGCCGCGCGGCTCAGCGCATCGAGATCGGCGAACCGGCGGATCGCGACCATGCTCATTTCGGACGTTCGGAGTGTCCGCCGAACTGCGCGCGCATCGCCGACAGCAGCTTCTCGGCGAAGGAGCTCTCCATGCGCGAGCGGAACCGCGTGTACAGCGCCGCGGTGATCACGTCGGCGGGCACGGCTTCCTCGACGGCGGCCATCACGGTCCAGCGGCCCTCGCCGGAGTCCGGGACGAAGCCCTCGAACTTGCCGAGCGCCGCGTCCTCCGCGAGTGCGTTCGCGGTGAGGTCCACGAGCCACGAGCTGAGCACGCTGCCGCGGCGCCAGACCTCGGCGATCTCCTCGACGGGCAGCGTGAACTTGTGCTCGTCGGCGACCGTGGGGTTCGCCGCGCCCTTCATGATGTCGAAGCCCTCGGCGAGCGCCTGCATGATCCCGTACTCGATGCCGTTGTGGACCATCTTGACGAAGTGGCCCGCGCCGGTCGGTCCGCAGTGCAGGTAACCATCCTCGGCGGTGCCGGCGGTCTTGCGGTTCGGCGTCTTCTCCACCGTGCCGGGACCGGGCGCCAGCGTCTTGAAGATCGGGTCGAGCCGCGTCACGGCTTCCTTCGCGCCGCCGATCATCAGGCAGTAGCCGCGCTCGAGACCGAACACGCCGCCGCTGGTGCCGGCATCGACGTACGTGATCTTCTTCGGCGCGAGCATCTGGCCGCGCCGCACGTCGTCCTTGAACATCGAGTTGCCGCCGTCGATGATCGTATCGCCCGGCTCGAGGAGCTCGGCGAGTGCGGTCACCGTGGACTCCGTCGGTCCACCGGCCGGCACCATGATCCACACCGCGCGCGGTGCGCTCAGCGATGTCACGAGCGCCTGCAGCGAGTCCGCGCCCTTCGCGCCTTCGCCGACCATCTGTTTCACGGCGTCCGCGCTGCGATCGAACACCACGCACTCGTGGCCACCGCGCATGAGCCGGCGCACCATGTTGGCGCCCATCCGTCCGAGACCGATCATTCCGAGCTGCATCGCGGCGACGATCGCACCCCGGCGCGTTCGAAACAGTCCGGAGTGGCGCGTTTCTAAGCGTTCCGGCGGTTCGCCTTGTAGCGGTTGATCAAGCCGTTGGTCGACGTGTCATGGGAGCCCACCGGCGCCGTGCCTACGAGCTCGGGGAGGATCCGCGACGCGAGCTGCTTGCCGAGCTCCACGCCCCACTGATCGAAGCTGTAGATGTTCCAGACGATGCCCTGCACGAAGATCTTGTGCTCGTACATCGCGACCATCGCGCCCAGGCGGCGCGGCGTGATCTTGTCGACGAGGATCGACGTCGTCGGCCGGTTGCCAGTGAACGTCTTGTGCGGCACGAGCTTCTCGATCTGATCCGGCGGCATCTTGGCCGCGACCAGCTCCGCGCGCGCCTCTTCGGGCGTCTTGCCACGCATCAGCGCCTCGGTCTGCGCGAAGAAGTTCGCGAGCAGGATCGCGTGATGGTTTCCGATGGGGTTGTGGGTCTCGATCGGGGCGATGAAGTCGCACGGGATCAGACGCGTCCCCTGGTGGATGAGCTGATAGAACGCGTGCTGACCGTTGGTACCGGGCTCACCCCAGATCACCGGGCCGGTCGTGTAGTCCGTGATCCGCACGCCGTTGCGGTCGACGGACTTGCCGTTCGACTCCATGTCGCCCTGCTGGAAGTACGCCGCGAACCGATGGAGGTACTGGTCGTAGGGCAGGATCGCGGAGGTCTCCGCGCCGTGAAAGTTCGCGTACCAGATGCCGAGCATTGCGAGGATCACGGGGATGTTCTCGGCGATCGGTGCGGTCCGGAAGTGCTCGTCCATGTCGAACGCGCCGGCGAGTAGCTCCTCGAAGTTATCCATGCCGATCGTGGCGGCGATCGAGAGGCCGATCGCGCTCCACAGCGAGTAGCGACCACCGACCCAGTCCCAGAACTCGAACATGTTCTGCGGATCGATGCCGAAGGCGGTCACCTCCTTCGCGTTCGTCGACAGGGCGACGAAGTGCTTCGCGACCGCCTCGTTGCCCGCCCCGAGCCGCTCGAGCAGCCACGCGCGCGCGGTCTTCGCGTTGGTCAGCGTCTCCTGCGTGGTGAACGTCTTGCTCGCGACGATGAACAGCGTGCGCTCCGGGTCGACCTGCTTCAGGGTCTCGGCCATGTGCGTGCCGTCGATGTTCGACACGAAGTGCGCCGTCATGCCGGGTTTCCAGTACGGACGCAGCGCCTCGGTGACCATCACGGGGCCGAGGTCGGAGCCACCGATGCCGATGTTGACGACATCGGTGATCATCTTACCGGTGTGGCCCCTCCACGTGCCGTCGTGGAGCTGCGTGGTGAATGCCCGCATCTTCGCGAGCACGCCGTTGACCAGCGGCATCACGTCCGCACCGTCGACGAGGATCGGCCGGTTCGATCGGTTGCGCAGCGCCACGTGGAGCACGGAGCGATTCTCGGTGCCGTTCAGCTTGTCGCCCGTGAACATTCGATCCCGCCAGTCCTCGACCGCCTGCTGGCGAGCGAGCTCGAGCAGCAGCTCGAGGGTGACGTCGGTGGTGCGGTGCTTCGAGTAGTCGACGAACAGTCCACACACCTCTCGCGACATGCGCTCGAATCGGCCGGGGTCCGTGGCGAACAGATCGCGCATCGGCGTGACGTCGATCGCAGCCTTGTGCGTGAGGAGAGCAGTCCATGCAGGGGAGGACGTGAGCGTCGACATGGGCCGGAGTATGCTCCGGATGGTGTCGCGGTCCTGGTCGAACGCGCTTCGTTACATCGACGCCATCGAGTAGCACGCCGCCGCCGAGCGCGTGCGAGAGTGAGCGTGGTGGGCGATCCCGATCCCGAGCGCGCGCGGATCCGCGGCATCACCGACGATGCGACGGGCTGGCGTCGCTGGGGCCCGTACCTCTCGGATCGCGCGTGGGGCACCGTGCGCGAGGACTACTCGGCCGACGGCAACGCGTGGCGATTCCTCACCTACGACGCCGCGCGTGCGAAGGCGTTTCGCTGGGGCGAGGACGGCATCGCCGGCATCAGCGACCGCTATCAGATCCTGTGCTTCGCGCCCGCGTTCTGGAACGAGCGCGATCCGCACCTCAAGGAGCGGCTGTTCGGCGTGACGCCCGACGAGGGAAATCACGGCGAGGACGTGAAGGAGTACTACTTCCACACCGACAACACGCCGACGCACTCGTACATGTCGCTGCTGTACAAGTACCCGCACGCGGCGTTCCCGTACCGCGAGCTCGTCGAGGAGAACCAGCGACGCGCAGGGCAGGGTGCCGAGTTCGAGCTGCTCGATACGGGGGTGTTCGACGAGGATCGCTACTTCGACATCACGATCGAGTACGCGAAGGCGACCACCGACGATCTGGTCATTCGCATCTCCGCGCACAACCGCGGTCCCGAGGCGGCGCCGCTGCACATCCTGCCGACCATGTGGTTCCGCAACACGTGGGCGTGGAGCAAGGTACCGGGCCAGCCGCAGGTGATCGAGCGCGGCACGGCGAAGGGCGCGCTGTGCCTACTCGCCGAGGACGACGAAGAGCTGCACGACGAGGATCTTCCCGCGCACTGCGGCCTGGGGCTGCGCTGGCTCTATGCGCCGGAGGGCGGCGAGCTGCTGTTCACCGACAACGAGACGAACGGCGAGCGCGCCTACGGGCCGGGGAACACGAGTCGCACGCCGCACACGAAGGACGCGTTCCATCGCGCGATCTGCGAGGGCGAGCGCGATGCGCTGCGCGGCGACAACCGCGGCACCAAGGCCGCGCTGCACTACACGTACTCGGTCCCTGCGGGGGAGACGGTGACCCTGCGGCTGCGGCTGTGCGACGGCAGCAAGAGCGACCCCCTCGGTGACATCGACGCGATCTTCACGCAGCGCAAGGCGGAGGCCGACGCGTTCTACGCGGGCGTGGCGCCGAAGGCTTCCTCCGCCGACGAGCAGCTCGTCCAGCGCACCGCGCTCGCCGGCCTGCTGTGGTCGAAGCAGAGCTACATCTTCGATGTCGCGCGGTGGCTCGATGGCGATAACCCCGACGCGCCGCCACCGGTATCGCGCAAGGACGCGCGTAACGCGCACTGGCGGCACCTCAACTCGCTGCGCGTGATGTCGGTGCCGGATGCGTGGGAGTACCCGTGGTTCGCGGCGTGGGACCTCGCGTTCCACTGCGTCCCGTTCGCGCTGATCGATGCGCGCTTCGCGAAGGACCAGCTGTGGCTGCTGCTGTTCGAGCAGTTCCAGCACCCGAGTGGCCAGATCCCCGCGTACGAGTGGGAGTTCTCGGATCTCAACCCGCCGGTCCACGCGTGGGCGGTGTGGCGCGTCTACAACATGGATCGCCTGCGCAACGGCGCGGCGGATCGGCCGTGGCTCGAGCGGTGCTTTCACAAGCTGCTGATGAACTTCGCGAGCTGGGTGAACAAGGTCGATCGCGATGGCAACAACGTGTTCGAGGGCGGGTTCCTCGGGCTCGACAACATCACCGTCGTCGACCGCAGCGAAAGGAGCAACGACGGCTCGACGCTCGAGCAATCGGATGCGACCGGCTGGATGGGCATGTTCTGCCTGAACTTGATGCGGATCTCGCTCGAGCTCGCAAAGGAGAACGCCGCCTACGAGGGCCTCGCATCGAAGTTCTTCCAGCACTACGCGTACGTCGCCGGCGCGATGCGGCGCGTGGGCGGCCGCGACTACGCGCTGTTCGATCAGAAGGACGGCTTCTTCTACGACATCCTGCACCGCGCCGATGGGCGCTATCAGCGGTTCCGGGTGCGATCGCTCGTCGGGTTGATCCCGCTGTTCGCGGTGGAGCGCCTCGAGTCCGCGTGGATCGAGCCGTTCAAGGAGTTCTCGAGAAACCTCCAGTGGTTCCTCCGCAACCGGCGCGAGCTGGTCTCCGAGGTCGTCCACACGATCGAGGCCGCCGATGGCAGCACCACGTATCTGCTCACCATCGTCGAGCCCGACCAGCTCGACCGCCTGCTCGCGCACATCCATGATCCAGCGGAGTTCCTGTCCCGATACGGCGTGCGCTCGCTGTCCAAGCAGCACGAGGCGCAGCCGTTCGAGCTCGAGGGTCGCGTCGTCGCGTACGAGCCCGCCGAGTCGATCTCGAAGCTGAAGGGCGGCAACTCGAACTGGCGCGGACCGATCTGGTTTCCGACCACGTTCCTCATCATCGAGTCGCTGCGCAAGCTCGGCACCGCGTTCGGGCCGCGCCACGCCGTGCGCACCGCCGGCGCCGATGGCAAGGAGGTCACGATGCGCGACATGGCGCACGACATCGCGCGCCGGCTCGTCGACATCTTCCTCCTCGATGCGAACGGTCAGCGTCCCGTGTTCGGCGGGGCGAAGAAGTTCGCCGACGATCCCACGTGGCGGGATCATCTACTGTTCTACGAGTACTTCCACGGCGACAACGGTGCCGGCATCGGCGCGAGTCACCAGACCGGGTGGACCGCGCTGGTCGCGAACCTGATCGACGAGTGGCGCTGACCTGTCAGCCAGCGCCCGCGTCCACGCCGTCCTCGAGTTTTGACGACTGCGTGAGATCCTCGGCCATCATGTACATCCGTCGCGTTACAGTAGCGACCACATGACTCAGCGAACGCTCGCGATCGATATCGGCGGAACCGGCACCAAGGCGATGCTCCTCGGCCCCGATGGCGCCGCCGTTGGTGAGCGCGCTCGCGTGGAGACGCCGCGACCGGCAACGCCCGAGGCGGTGCTCGGAGCGCTGTTCGAGCTGATCGCGCCGATCGGTCCGTACGATCGCGTCTCCGTCGGCTTTCCGGGTGTGGTCACCGACGGCATCACGCGCACCGCGCACAACCTCGATCCGGCGTGGGTCGACTTCGATCTCGCGGCGGCGATCACCGCGAAGACGGGCAAGCCGACGCGCGTGCTCAACGATGCGGGCGTGCAGGGCTTCGGCATCATCGAGGGCAAGGGCCTCGAGATGGTGCTGACCTTCGGCACCGGCATGGGCACCGCGCTCTACTACAACGGCACGTACATCCCGAACCTCGAGCTCGCGCATCACCCGTTCGGCGACGAGAAGGGCACGTACGAGGAGTACGTGTGCGACAAGGTGCTCGACGAGCACGGCAAGAAGAAGTGGAGCAAGCACGTGCACCGCGTTATCGCGCAGGTCCTCCCGATCTGGAATCCGCGGATGCTCTACCTCGGCGGCGGCAACGCGAAGCACATCAAACATGCCGAGGACCTGCCGCCGAACGTGAAGCTCGCCGACAACATCGCGGGCCTCACCGGTGGCTTCGCGCTCTGGCGCGACAAGTGAGCATCCGATCGATCCACGTCGCGGGCGCGCTGATCGCCACGGCATCGTGCGGGACGATCGTCGGCCTGAAGCCGAAGACGGCGCCGGTGGCGAGCGATCGAGCCCCGCCGTTCACGCTGCCCGCTCAGCGTCCCGGTACGACGGTGAACCTGGCCACCACGCTCGCGGTAAGCGACGTGGTGCTCGTGTTCTATCGCGGCCACTGGTGACTGTGGTGCAAGCACCAGCTCGGCGAGCTGGCCCGTAACTCCGAGGCGTTTCGCACGCGGCACATCCAGGTGCTCGCGATCAGCACCGATCCATCCACGGAGTCGGCGCTGTTCGCGACCAAGTACGGCATTCCCTTCCCGCTGCTCTCCGACGAGGACGGCACGGTGTCGAAGCAGTACGTGGGCGTCAACTACGACGACACCACGATCCCGGGCATCGTGATCATCCGCAAGGACGGCGCGATCGTGTACCGCCAGGTCGCGAGCACGAAGGACGATCGCCTGAGCTCGGCGCAGTTGCTCGCCACGATCGATCGCACGCTCGGCACCACCGGCGCGGCGGCGGTCCACGGCTATGCAGTGTACGAGCGCACGCAGATCCACGTCGATGGCGGCGGCGGTGTGAAGCACGAGCGAGACGGAGGCACCGGAGGCACGGCGATGCTCTCCGCCGGCCTGCTCTTCCCGCTCGGGCGATCGCTGCTCGTCGGTCCGTGGTTCGAGTCCACCATTCACGCGCAGAACCTCGAGGTCGCCGTCGTCGGCCGGATCCCGCTGCTTCACGATACGGGTGCCATCCACATCACGACGTCGGTCGGCTACAGCACGCTCGGAGACTGGACCGCCGCCATGCGCGTCGGCCCGTGGATCGCGCTGACTCCGACGTGGGCGTTGCACCTCGACCTCGGCGGCGAGCTACGCGGCCTATCCGATCGGTCAGTCTTCGGCACGTTCGGCGTGACCTACTTGCTGGGACCGCGCTGACGGGAGCAAGCTGCGCGCTTCATGACCACGCGCCCCAAGCTCAGCTATTTCGATGCGCCCGTCAGCCGCGGTGAAGAGTGCCGCCTCGCGCTCCACATCGCCGGCGTCGACTTCGAGGACAACCGCCTCAAGCCCGAGCAGTGGGCGGCGTACAAACCCATCGCCCCGTTCGGAGCCGTGCCCGTGCTCGAGTGGCCGGGCAAGAAGCCGATCGCGCACTCGAACGCGATCCTCGTGCTGATCGGCCGCGAGTACGATCTCCACCCGAAGGACAACTTCGAGGCCGCGCGCCACGAGGAGCTGATGTCGCACGTCGAGGATCTGCGCCACAAGGTCGGTCCCTCGCTCCGCATCAAGGACGAGGCCGAGAAGAAGGCGGTGCGCGAGGAGCTCGCTGCGAACTACCTGCCGACGTGGGCCGCCTACACCGAGGCCTACCTCGGCGATGGCCCGTTCGTCGGCGGGGCGAAGCTCAACGTCGCCGATCTCAAGCTGCACATGGCCGTGCGCTGGTTCGCGGGCGGCAAGGTCGATCACATCGCGCCGACGATCTTCGCGAGCTTCCCGAAGCTCACGCGCGTGTTCGAGGCCGTGCGCGACGACGCGCGCGTGAAGTCCTGGTACGCGAAGAGCTAGCGAACGCGCTAGTGTTGGATCCATGCGGCTGAAAGCACGGGTCCGGACCATCACGGGCAACACTCGCCATCACATGAATGGCGTGGAGATCGCGCCGCCCGTATGGGTCGAGATCGAGCCGTCCGACGACGCGTACTATCTCCTGTACTACGGCGAGACCGGCGAGCCGCTGGCCGACACGTGGCACGAGACGCTGGACAAGGCGAAGGCCCAGGCGCGCCACGAGTTCGAGATCGAGGACGCGGACTGGGAGGACGTCAGCCTTCGCCTGGTGTGAGTCACGCCGCCGGCATCGCACCGACGTAGCGTGATGCGGGGCGGATCAATCGACCGGTGCGGCGCTGCTCGATCACGTGCGCGGACCAGCCCGCGATCCGGCTGACGGCAAAGGTCGCCGAGAACTGCTCGCGCGGGAGGCCCGCCGCATCGAGGAGGACGGCGGTGTAGAACTCGACGTTGGCGGCGAGCGGACGGTCCGGCTTGCGCTCGCGCAGGATCTTCGATGCCGCGGTCTCGACCGCGCGCGCCATCTCGAGGCGGCGCGAGGCGAGCGGGCGAACGGCGGTCTCGAGCACGGCGGCGCGGGGGTCGCGCACGCGGTAGATGCGGTGACCCATGCCCATGATCCGGCGGCCGGCGGCGAGCTCGGCGAGGATCCATGGCTCGGCGTTCTCCGGGGTTCCGATCGCGTCGAGCATGTCGAGCACGGGGCCGGGCGCGCCGCCGTGCAGCGGACCCTTGAGGGCGCCGACACCGCCGACGATCGCGGAGATCAGATCGGAGCCCGTCGAGGTGATCACGCGGGCCGTGAAGGTCGAGGCGCTCATGCCGTGATCGATCACGGTCACGAGGTATGCGTCGAGGGCAGTCGCCGCGACCGGGGACGGCACCACGCCCGTGGACATGCGGAGATAGTCCGCGGCGTGCGTCAGGGTTGGATCCGGTGCGATCGGCGCCTCACCCGAGCGCGTCCGATTCCACGCGGCGACGAACACCGGGGCGGCGCCGATCGCCGCGAGCGCGTCGGCGAGGTCATCGCCCGTCGGGCGCACGTGGCCGAGCGCGGTGCGCAGCGCGTCCATCGCTTCCGGGAGCGCGAGCGCATCGCCGAGCCGCGGCACGAGCTCCCAGGCGGAGGCGCGTGCGGCGCCGAGCGCGAGTGAGCCCACGCGCGCGCCACCGGCGGCGAGCACCGCGACGACGGCGTCCTCGAACGTCGTGGAGATCGCGAGCCGCTCGACATCCGAGCCCGCGATGACGAGATGTCCGCGCTCGCCGTCGACCTCGGAGATCGCCGTATCCGCGACTACTACGCCCTCGAGTCCGTTGCTGGTTGGATTTGTCATGGTCACCTCTCGATGCTACTTGTAGGGTCATCGCTATGGTTGATCAACGTAGAATCGACGATCAACGTTGGGTGGATGCCCGCGCCGCCGCGAAGCACCTCGGCATCCAGGTGAGATCGCTGTACGCGTACGTCAGCCGCGGGCAAGTGCGCAGCGTCCCCGGCGAGGCGGGGCGGCCGCGGCTGTACGCGCTCGGAGACCTGGAGCGGCTGCGCGTTCGCCGTGATGCGCGCGCAGGCCACGGCGCTGTCGCGGCCGGGGCGCTGCGATGGGGCGAGCCGGTGCTCGATTCGGCGGTCACGGCGATCACGCCGCGTGGGCCCGCGTATCGCGGTCGGCTCGCGGTCGACCTCGCCGCGGCCGGCGTGCCGTTCGAGAACGTCGCCGAGCTGCTGTGGTCCGGGTACCTGCCGCCGGGCGCCGTGACCTGGCCGCGCAGCGCGATGCCGCACGCGCAGCTCGCGCGGATGGTTGGTGCCGGCGCCGCACCGCTCGACGTGATGCCGCTGCTCGTGCAGGTGGCCGCGCTCGCGGATCCGGACCGCCACGATGGCCGGCCGGATGCGATCGTCACGCGCGGCCGCCAGCTCATCCCGCTGCTCGCCGCCGCGCTCGCGCCGGGATTCGGTGCGGCCACGGTGACGCGCGCGCTCGGCGCCGGCAGCATCGCGCGGATCGCGACGCGTGCCCTCGATCTCGCCGAGTGCCACGCCCCGCTGATCGATCAGGTGCTCGTGCTGCTCGCCGATCACGAGCTCAACGCCTCGAGCTTCACTGCGCGGATCGCCGCGTCCACGGATGCGGATCCGTACGCGTGCGTGGCCGCGGCGCTCGCCACGCTCTCGGGGCCCAAGCATGGCAGCGCCTCGCTCGAGGTGCTGCAGTTCGCCGACGAGGTGGGCGGCGCCGATGCTGCGAAGGCCGCGGTCCGCGCGCTACGCAGGAAGGGCCAGGTGCCGCCGGGTTTCGGTCACCCGCTGTACGCGCTCGGCGATCCGCGGACGCCTCCGCTACTCGATGCCGCCGCCGCGATCGGCGGCAAGCGCGCGCGCACGTTGCTCGCG